>CAYYJM010000005.1:0-28240 GCA_964471755.1 uncultured Alcaligenaceae bacterium | reverse complement strand
GTCCAGCCGCTGACGCAGTAACTCCCGAATTCCTTCCGACAACTGCCCCTGAGACGGACTCTCCGTGGAGTGGATCTCGCTGAGGTCGGCCGGGGTCAGACCCAGGACGAGGGTCCGTTCGTCTGCCAGCCAGAGGACGGTGGGCAGATTGAGTTTGCCGAGGCGCACGTTCCAGAGCGTTTTCTTCTCCTGCCGACCGGCGTCGAAGACCAGCCTGGCCTGCAAACGCCGCTTCACCTCCTCGCCGTCGTAGTCGGTGCGCGTGCGTACCACGAGGACCACACGCGGTAGCCCGTCGCGCGGTAACCCCACGCCGAGGACGGCATGATCGATGGCGCGCGGTTCCAGTCCCGTCCAGGTTTGGAGGTCCGCCAGGCGAATGCGGGTCGGCCCAAGGGGAAGCGACTGGTCGAGCAGTGCCTTCAGGGCCGGATCGTCGTACAGCGTCGCGAAGTGAATGCCGACGAGCAAATCGAGGCCGCTGGGAAGGAAGCCGAGGGCGGCCAGGTGATCCGGCGGTACCAGGACGCCGGGCGGCGTCTCGAAGGGAGATCGCGCCGGACGTAGTCCCTGGCCCTGATCGTTGGCCCGCCGGAAGGTCTGCGTCCAGAGGGCGTACCCCAGACCGATCAGGCCGACAGCGAGCATCCCGGTGAGGATGACCATCAGCGCTCGCCGGTTGGCACCCGTCGAGACCGGCGGGACAGTCGGCGAAGGGGCCTTCTCCCCGGTCAGAGTCGGCGTGGGCGAGGCCATCCGTTCGCCGCACACGGGGCAGGAGTCCGCCACGGCAGGAAGGAGGGCATTGCAGTAGGGGCAGGTCGTGGAGACAGTCATGCGCGAGCCTCAGCAGTCCGGAACGCAGACGGCGAGACCGCCCCGCCACGGTAGCATTGTCGGCCGGGTCTGACCGATTGTCCAGCGCCGCCACCGCCAGCTCGTGGACATCAGACTGGTCATCCCGAATCGCCCCGTTCTGCGAATATTCCCAGATCTGTCAATTGTATCAATTTTGCTATTTTATCCTGGCGTCGCAGATCATTCCTGGGTACAACGGAGGAAGATGGAATCGGCCAGCCTGGCTGGGACTCCGGACAGGACCGTTCGGAGGCCGGTGAAGGTCGATTTGATCAACCCGAGGGAAGTCCAATGAAGCCGAATGACGTTCTGAGCAACCTGGACCTCGAAGGTGTCGCCGCAGGTAGTATGAAGCGCGGTGGCCTCTTCGGCCTGTTGGGAGGTGCGGTCGGCAATCAACCCTTCCGACCGGTCGTCACTCCGCCGCCGCAGAAGAAAGAGTAACCGAACCGCGACGTTGACCAATCGCCCGGCAACTCCTCGCCTCGGTCCTTCCGGGATCGAGGCGATTCGCATTTCCCCAGCGTGGGTGTTCGCTGTGCCGTCGCAAGTCGGCCATCCGGTCCTACAATGAAAGGGGACTCGGAGAGCGACCATGCGTACCGAACTGGAATGGGAGATGACCGATGATCTGGCACGGGCCGGTAATGCCCTGGTCGTTCGGCGTCTGCTCCGCGGCAGCAGTTGGAAGTCGGCTCTGGTCTGGTGGCTCCTCTCGCTGGTGGCGTTCCTCTACCTGATCGGTCGGCCGATCCACGGCGTCTTCATAATCCTGGCCGGCCTCGCGTGCGGCATCCTGTTTCTGGTCCTGGCCGTGACCGCGCTCATGCCGATGTTGCACGAGGTGCGGCTGAAACGCTACCTGGAGCAACTCGCCCTCTGGCCGCATCGTCAGGTGAACCTCGCCCTCACGCCGGACCTGGTGGAGTTGACCACGCCGACCGGAGCAGGTCTGATCGAGATGACCGATCTCCAGGAAGTGATTCCCGATGACGAGGTAACCGTCCTGCTGTTCAAGGGGGGGATCGCGGTGCCACTGCCCACGTCGGCCATCCCGGCCGAGGCCCGTGCGCTGCTCCACTTTCCAGCCGACACGGGACGAACTCGCGATGCAGAAGCTCCCACAGGCGGGTAATCACCCGCCTTCAATGCCGATCCGACGGTGCAGATCGTCCACGACCCAGTGGAACGCCGCCAGGTGAATGGTTTCGACGATACCCATGTCGTCGAGCGGAACGTGCAAGCAATGTTTGGCCTGGGAGCGGAGCTTGCCACCGGTGAAGCCGGTGCAGCCGAAGGTGAGGACGTTGTGGGCGTTGGCCCACTCGACCGCCTTGAGGATGTTCGGACTGTTACCCGAGCCGGAGATGGCGACGAGCATGTCGCCGGGTCGGGCCAGATTCTTGAGCTGCTCCACGAAGACGCGATCGAAGCCCTCGTCGTTGCCCCAGGCGAGGATGTACGGGGTGTTGTCGGTCAGGCTCAGGATGCGGACTCGACGTTTGCGGTCGTTGTCGAAGTCTTCGCGTCGGAGACTGCCCTTGCCGATGTCCTCGCAGAAGTGGCTGGCGTTGGAGCCGCTGCCGCCGTTGCCGCAGACGAAGATGAAGCGATCTTCGCGATAGGTGCGGTACATCAGGTCGGCGAGGGTCTGCACCTCGGCCGGGTCGATCCGGAGCAACTCCTGACCGATACGCTGGAGGAACTGCCGTGGATTGAGTTCGATACCAAGCATGACCCTTCTCCCTGAGCCGACGGTTGCCCGTACTCTACCATCGGCGGGGCGGTGAAGACAAGATGGGGTGCCGCAGGGCGATGCAGGACGATCCGGTGATCGAGCCATTGGCGGAGCCGTATCCAGCGGGGGGCCCGCCGAAAATGTAGGGTGGGCGGGAGCGCCACCGACGCCCAATCGCCCCTAAAAGCCGTCACAGCGGAGGCCCACCAACCCTCGCTCGGGAGCGCAGCGACACCGCTCAATTCCGACGGATACCAGATTTCGTAGCGGTTTGCGAGTTGTGTAGAAACGACAGCGCTCCCGCCCGCCCTACAGGGTGGCAACTGTGAGGCTTCACCCGGCAGCACGGAGCCCACCGCACCAACTCCTCTCGCCAGAATGCCGCCGACCTGCCACAATAAACCCTCATGAATGCCCGCGCGTCGCGGGCGCAAGCGATCACCCCGGCGAGACAGGATCGTCTCGCCCGATGAGACCGTTCCGCGAGGGAAGATCCATGCCATCCGTGTTGTATAGTGCCCTGCGCAAAGGCCATGTCATGGTCGGCGAGGACGGCCAGCTCTACTACGTGCTGTCCCGCGAACTCAAGACGCCGGGCAATCTGCCGTCGAAGCTCTGGCTCAAACTGAAAAATCTCAAGACCGGCTACGTCCAGGACGTGCGCGTTCATCCCGAAGACAAGGTCGAGCAGGCCTACCTCGAGACGCGCGACATGCAGTATCTGTACAAGGACGGCGAAGAGTACGTCTTCATGGACAAGGAGACCTACGACCAGATCAGCCTCAAGGCCGACATGGTCGGCGATCTGCCGCTGTACATCAAGGAGAACGAGGACATCAAGGTCACGTTCCACGACACCACCGCGATCAGCGTCGAGTTGCCGCAGACGGTCATCCTACAGGTCACCGAGACGGACCCGGCCCTGAAGGGGGCAACGGCGGCGGCTCAGTACAAGCCCGCCACGCTGGAAACCGGCCTCAAGATCAACGTGCCGCCGCACATCGCCATCGGCGACAAGGTCACCGTCGATACCGAGGAAGGCAAGTACACCGGCCGGGTCAAGGATTGACGCGAGCCGTCATCGGTCGAGCGATGATCCCCCTGTGGCTGCAAGGCTGGTTGACGCCCTGTCCCCGGGCGGCGTGGCGGATGGGCCAGCTCCGTGAGGTGCTAAACATCCGCCGCTGCTGGCACTGGTGGCACACCGCCTGGGAGCCGCACTTCGAGCGCACCCGCGCGACGATTCGTCGCGGCATCGAGCGCTGTCCCCAGCGGCGCGTCGCCGTCGTGATCGGCTCCGGCTGGCTGCACGACGTGCCGCTCGACGATCTTGCGGCCAGCTTCGCCGAGGTGCGCCTCGTCGATGTGATCCACCCCCTACCGATCCGCTGGCGCGTCCGGGCCTATCCGAATGTCCGGCTCATCCACCATGACATCACCGGGACGACGGACGCCATCTACCGCGCCGCCGATGTCGCCTCCCTGTCGTTGCCGATCTCGCGGCCCACTCTCTACCTTGACGATCCAGAAGTCGATCTGATCGCGTCGGTCAACATCCTGTCGCAGTTGCCGTACCTGCACGTCGAGTACCTGCTCGACCGAGCCCATTCGCGCGAGGCCATCTTCGTCTACGCCCGGCAGGTGATCCAGGCGCACCTCGACTACCTCGAGCGCATGCCGGGCGTGAAGGCGATCATCGCGGACGTGGATAGCACGCGGCTCGACCAGCGAGGCCGGGTGATCGAAACGACCGGCACTCTGTATGGCGAACCGTTTCCGTGGGCGGACGAAACCTGGTCGTGGACGCTGGTGCCCCGGCAGAGTCGGTCGCCGTTTCACTCGTTCGTAAGGCGAGTCCACGGGGTCGTCTGGACTTCGACCCCGCCAAAGAAATCACTACCATGACGAGGATTCGTTCCTCGCGGGAGCCCGCCATGCTCGATCCGGTTCGTCAGGAAGTCATCACCGGGGCGCATACCGTCGTGGTGAAGGTCGGCACGAACGTGCTGACGGGGCCGGACGGCCGGCTCGAACCGGCCAATCTGCAAGCGCTGGCCGGCCAGATGCAGCGCATCCGGGCGAGCGGCCGGCGTGTCGTGCTGGTCAGTTCCGGTGCCATCGGTGCGGGCATGGGCCGACTCGGTCTGGCCGCCCGACCGACGGAGATGCGCCAGCTCCAGGCCTGCGCCGCCATCGGTCAGAACTTCCTCATGCGGGCCTGGGAGGACAGCTTCGCTCCGCTCGGCATGCCGACGGCCCAGATCCTGCTCACCGCTGGCGACTTCGACAGCCGAACACGCTACCTCAACATGCGGAACACGCTGCTGACGCTGTTCGAGTGGAACTGCATCCCGATCATCAACGAGAACGACACGATCAGCACGGCCGAGATCCGCTTCGGCGACAACGACCAGCTCGCCGCCCTGGTGACGAACCTGCTGCAAGCGCCGCTGCTCGTCCTGCTCACCGTCGTGGGGGGGCTGTACAGTGCCGACCCGAACACCGACCCGAACGCCCACCTCATCACGACCGTCGAACACATCGACGGCGACGTCCTCGACCGGGCCGGTTCGACGAAGAGCAGCCTCGGCACTGGTGGCATGCGGAGCAAGCTGCGTGCGGCCCGGCTCGTGACCGTGGCGGGCGAATCGGTCGTCATGGCGAGCGGCCGACAGGACGGCGTCCTCGACGCGCTGTTCCGGCAGGAGCCGGTCGGGACGCTGTTTCTGCCGCAGAGCAGCACGATGCCGGCGTGGAAGCGCTGGCTCGGCTTCGCGACCCAGGTTCGCGGCCGACTCGTCGTCGATGCCGGGGCTCGGCGGGCGATCGAGCAGCAGGGCAAGAGTCTGCTGGCGATTGGCATCGTCCAGGTGGCCGGCGACTTTGGCAAGGGAGACGTCGTGGCCATCTGCGATCCGGCCGGCGTCGAGTTCGCCCGCGGCCTGAGCAACTACCCGGCCTCGGCGGTCGAGCGCATCCGCGGTCTGCGTACCGAGCAGGTGCGCGAGGCGCTCGGGACGCTGCCCTACGAGGAGGTCGTCCATCGGGACAACCTCGCGGTGACGACGTGACGAGGCTTCCATGCGCGACATCCTCCCGTTCAGCGAGATTCCCGACGATGGCGAACCCCTTGTCGGCGGCAAGGGTCTGAGCCTGGCCCAGGCGACGCGGGCCGGCCTGCCCGTGCCGCCGGGCTTCTGCATCACGACGACCGCCTACCGCGCCGCCTGCCAGACTCCTCTGACAGCGGAATGCCCGCTCGGCCAGGCGATCCTCGCGGCGTACGTCGCGCTCGGTGGTGGGCTCGTCGCGGTTCGCTCGTCGGCGACCGGCGAGGATGGCGTCGAGATGAGCTTCGCCGGCCAGCAGGAGACGATTCTCGGCGTCGAGGGTGGACCGGCCGTCGTCGCGGCGGTCGGTCGATGCTGGGCCTCGCTGCGTACGGAGCGAGCGGTCGCCTACCGCCAGAGGCAGGGCATCGGCGAGGATGGCCTGGCGATGGCCGTCGTCGTCCAGCGTCTGGTGCCGGCCGAGTCCGCCGGCGTGCTGTTCACCAGCGATCCGCTCGACGCCACGGGACAGCGTCTGCTCATCGAGGCCGCCTGGGGCCTGGGCGAGAGCGTCGTTTCCGGCCGGGTTCAGCCGGATCGCTTCCACCTGGAACGGACCACCGGTCGGGTCCTCGAACGGCACGTCGCCCGCAAGACCGAGCAGGTGACAGCCCGTGGTCGCGAGGACCTGCCGGCCGACCGACAGGAGCGCGCCTGTCTCGATGACGATCAGCTGTCACAGCTCTCCGACCTGGCCCGGCGAGTGGAGGCGTTCTACGGCGAACCGCGTGACGTGGAGTGGGCCTGGGCCGACGGTACGCTCTGGCTCTTGCAGGCTCGGCCGATCACCACGGCCAGCGCCGCCGAGCGCGAGCAGGTCCGCCAGGAAGAGATCGCCGAACTGCGGGCCCTGGCCCTGCCGGCTGGCACCGTGTGGAGCCGCTTCAACCTGGCGGAGGTGCTGCCCGAGCCGACGCCGATGACCTGGGCGATCGTCCGTCGGTTCATGTCCGGCCGGGGCGGATATGGCGTCATGTATCGCGAACTGGGCTTCGATCCCGATCCGGACCTCGACGACGCTGGCATCTTCGACCTGGTCGCCGGTCGGCCGTACTGCAACCTGAGTCGAGAGGCCCGCATGCACTTCCGGCAGCTGCCGCTCGATCACGACTTCGCCGCTCTCAAGGCCGATCCGCGCAAGGCGACGTACCCGACGCCGACGCTCAACTTCGGCCGGCTCGGCTGCCTCGGTCTCTTCCTCTTCCCGATCACGCTGATCCGCACGATGGGTCGGCAGGTCCGCGTCGAGACGAACAAGAAGGAACTGAACGCCACGTTCGCCGCCCGCTATCGCGACGCGATCGCTCCGGCGTTCCTGCGGCAGTGCAGCGAGGCGGAGGGGCAGTCGCTCGCCGCTCTCGACGAGTCGGCTTTGCTAGCCCGGTTGGAGGAGTGGACCCGGCGGACGCTGATCGACTTCGCCCGGGAGAGTCTGAAGCCGACGGCCCTGGCGGCGTTCGGCCTGGCGGCCTTGCAAGCTCGACTGGCGGCATGGCTCGGGCCGGAGCGGGCCGACTCTGTGGCGCGCGAACTGGTCGTTGGTGTGCATCCCGATGCCGAGGCGGACCTGCCGACGGCGCTGGAGCAGCTCGCTTCGGGGACGCTGGATCGGGCTGGCTTCCTGGCCCGGTTCGGCCATCGTGGGCCGCAGGAGATGGAACTGTCCCGGCCGCGCTGGCGGGAGGACACGTCGGCGGTCGATCAGCTTCTTCGGAGTCGGCCCGGTGGCGGTCGAACTGCGGATCGCGACCACGCCGGGACGGTCCTGGCGAAGTTCCTGAGCGAGAAACCGCTGGCCGAGAAGGACGCCGAGGCAATCCGCGCGGAGATCCGCACCGTCCACACGTTCCTCGGCCTGCGCGAGACGGCGAAGCATCACCTGATGCGCGGCTACGCCCTGATCCGTGCCGTGCTGGTGGAACTCGACCGCCGTCACCGTCTGGCCGGAGGGGTCTTCTATCTGCTGCCCGACGAGTTGCCGCGTCTGATCCAGGGCGAGACGTTCCGTGACGTGATCGCGAAGCGGAAGCGTCGGCGGAGCGTGGCCCTGTCGCTGGAGGTGCCGTCGGTCCTGTTCAGCGACGATCTCGACGCCCTGGGTCGGCCGATCGAACTGGCCGGTGCGGCGACGTTGCAAGGTGTGCCGCTGTCGGCCGGTGTCGCCGAGGCGGCGGCGCTGGTGCTGACTGAGCCGCCGGCCGAGGTGCCGACCGGGCCGTACGTCCTGGTGTGCCCCTCGACCGATCCGGCGTGGGTGCCGCTCTTCGCTCAGGCGGTGGCCCTGGTCATGGAGACGGGCGGCATTCTGTCACATGGGGCGATCGTGGCACGCGAGTTTGGTCTGCCCGCCGTCGCCGGTCTGGCGGGCGTCACCCGGCAGATTCGGACGGGCCAGCGCCTCAAGGTGGACGGCGCGACCGGCGTGGTCACCGTGTTGGATTCAGAGACGAATGCGCTGTCTGGGACCAGATGATTGACATCGGTTACAATGAGACTGAGAGGAGACGCCATGATCGAGCTGACCGCCGAACAACACCGCGAATTGACTGCGGCCGAAACTGTTGTGATTGACCCGATCACGAATGAAACCTACGTCCTCGTTCGCAAGGAAACCTATGAGCGGATGAAGGAGTTGCTCTACGACGCCACTCCCTGGACCGACGAGGAAATGGACCATCTGGCAGACGAGGCCGGCGCGATGCTCGATGCATTCCGGACTGAGGAATGACCCTCACCCGTGGCGACGTGGTACTTCTGCGATTTCCTCATGCAGCGGGAGGACGAGGGAAGAAACGTCCTGTCGTGGTCGTCCAGGCAGATGCGTATAACGTTCGCCTCGGCCACGTCATCGTCGCTGAGATTACCACCAACCTCGCCGCAGCGAACGATCCTGCAAGCCTGCTCATCGATGTCTCGACCGCTGATGGCCAGGCAACCGGACTCACTCAGAACTCGGTCGCCTGCTGTCTGTTCCTGGCGACCATCAAGGTAGATCGAGTGCAGCCCATCGGCCGCCTCTCGGCGGGACTGCTTCAGCAGCTCGACTCCTGCTTGAAGGCTGTGCTGGCGTTGCCGTAATGCAACTACCGCTCACTCCTTCCAGGTTCGCCAACCGGGCCAGGAGTGGAGTTCCGTCATCCAGACCTCGCCGACCTGGTCGAGTTTCTGAAACCGCTCGCCCAGGGTCTGCTCATCCTGATGGGTCCAGCCCTCGCCCACCTCCAGGCAGCGCCGGGCCTCGGCCAGATAGTCGAGCCAGGCGTGCGCGAGAGCGGCCGTCACCGCGCGATAGCGGACAATCGCCGGCGCGTGCCAGGTCCCGGGCTCGGAGAACTCAGCCTCCATCGCCTGTAATTTCTCCTCCTCGCGGTCGATGAATGTCTGTCCCGTGCGGATCGCCGCCGGCTCGCGTCGGGTCGGGTGCCGCTGCAACACGGGAAGAAGTTCCTTCTCGTAGCGTTCATCAAGACTGAGCAGGAACTGATTCGCCTGAGCCGGTTCCGGGACGTGGAGGCGATAATACTGCTCCTCGGCGTCGGCCCAGCGCGGTTCCGTCGCCATGCCGTGGTGCAGCACGCCGAGGCCGGCCAGCGGCAGGAGAAGGGTCGCGGCCAGGGCCGGTATCCGCAGATCCTTCCGGCCGTAACGCTGGACGTGCAGCAGCAATGCGGCGACGAGACCAAAAAGCGCACCGCCCAGGTGTCCCCAGCTGCTGATGCCGGGATACGTGCTGATCAGCACCATGAGAACGACCGTGATCAGAAAGCCGCCCGCGAAGCGACTGAAGGCCGAACGCGGCAGATAGCGCCGATTGAGGAAGAACCATGCTCCCTCTGCGGCCAGCACGCCACACAACGCCCCGGAGGCACCGACCAGGCCGACGGGCTGATAGGCCAGCGCGACGCAACTTCCGCCCCAGGCGGCGATCAGGTAGATCAGCACGAACCGCCACGGCCCCCACATCTGCTCGGTCGATCGGCCGACGCTGCGCAGAGCGAACATGTTCAGGGCGATGTGCATCAGCCCCATGTGGGCGAAGGTGCAGGCCAGCAGACGCCAGTATTCGCCGGCGAGGATGTCCGTCGGATGCACGCCGCCGATCTGGTGCAGCAGGTTCATGAGCGGGCCGACGAGATTGTTCGGCACCCCGGCACCGGGCATCGAGAAGGCGTAGACGCTCAGGAGGCCGGGAGTCTGGGCCGCCAGGTAGCAGGCGTAGAGGAAGACGGTGATGTTGGCCAGCAAGATGCGCCCGGTCCATCGTCCGCGTGGCGGTGTTCGCAGAACGGAGCGCACCTCGCCGCCGCGATCGCCATCGACCAGCGGTCGGCCATCGCGCAGACGCTGAAGCCGATCCGGATCGTTGAGCAGCGTCTGGCCCGCAGGAGTGAGGACCACCCCGGGCCCCAGCTCGGGATGAGTCGGTGCGGCGACGACGAGCCCATCGAGGTGCAGCATCTCCAGCAAGAGATAGATCTGGTTGAGATCGAACTGCTGGCTGGCCGCGAACCCCTTGGGATACCACGGCGCGGGCGCTTCCTGGGCGATGGTGCGGAGGATGGCTTCCAGGGGATTCATGGGAGACACTCTGTCAACGACGAAGCACAACGACGGCGATGGAACAACCGTAAATGTTTGTTGTAGGGATTCGACTGGCTCCTGCCAAGTGAGCTTGTGCGGAGGCGGAAAAGAAGAGTAGAATCCATGTGGTAGGACAGTACGTCCGCCTGTAGACACGAACACCCGGATCGACCCGCCAGGACGGTTTCTTCTCGGTTGATTGCCGATTTCCGGATCGCCACGAGTCCGTTCGCGGCATTTTCCCCATCCGTCGGCCTCCCCGCTCGAGTGCCCGGCGAGGAATGATACCATCACGACCGCGGCCCCTTACCCGCGCAGGTTGGGCCGTCATGGTCCCGGTTAAACCTCCCAGCTGGCGGCCCGTCAAATGATGCGCTCGATGCGTTCCCAACTCCTGGGTATCTCCTTCCTCACGGCCCTGACGGCCGGGTTGGCTCTGCTCCTGATTCAACCCGGATCACCGGCCGCCGAGGAGGCGGTCGTCGCACGCAAATTCGGTCCGAAGCCGGAAACCTTCTGGCAGGTCGATGACATCCGCCCCGGTATGAAGGGCGTTGGTAAAACCGTCATGAAGGGGACCAAGATCGAATTGTTCCATGCCGAGGTTCTCGGCGTCATGCGCAATTCGAGTCCGGGTCGCGATCTTATCCTGTGCCGACTCTCCGGACTCGATCTCGAACGAACCGGCGTCATCCAGGGCATGTCAGGCAGCCCGATCTACATCGACAACAAACTGCTCGGAGCCGTGGCCTACGCCTGGGCTCACGGCAAGGATCCCATCGCGGGCGTGACGCCGTTCATTCAGATGCACCAGTTCGTCGAAGCGTACGAACGCCGCGATACGGCCGAACTCAATCGACCCCGGCGAATCGGCCTGGCAACACCCCTGCGACTCGGCGGCAAGGAATACGACGCCGTCACCGTGGCGCAGAGTTTCGAGGATTCGGCGACCGGCGACGAGGACGGCCTGTTCCTGCGTCCGCTGCGTACGCCGTTGTCGGCGACGGGGTTCTCGGCCAGTGCCCTGCGTTTGTTCCAGGAGCGCATCGGCCGAACGACCGGACTGGTGCCGATGCAGGGCGGCGGCATCGGCGGCAAGGTCGATTCCAACGTGATGGACGTGCCCTTGGAGGCGGGCGGCTCCCTGGCCATCTCGCTCGTCCCCGGCGATTTCGATCTGTCCGGTATTGGCACCGTGACGCACATCGAAGGCCAGCGCGTCTACGGCTGGGGCCATCCGTTCATGAGCCTGGGCGGCTGCGAATTTCCACTGATGACCGGTTACGTCCACACGGTCTATCCGCGTCAGACCGTCAGCTTCAAGATGGGGTCGCCGCTGAAGCAGGTCGGCGTCATCAACGCCGACGTCAGCACCTGCATCGCCGGCTGGCTCGGCAGAGGCATCGACATGTTGCCGATGCAGGTCAACGTCGCCCTGGGCAAGAATCCAACGCAGACATTCAACGTCCACGTCGTCCGGCAGCGACAGTTGATGCCGAACCTGGTCTTCACCGTGCTGACCAACAGCATCGACATGGAAGGCGATCTGCCCGAGGAAATGACGGCGGAAATGACACTCCGCATCGACGTCGCGGACCACGAACCGATCGTCCTCAAGGACGTGTACTCGGGCATGGCCGGCTCGCGTGCCGCAGCGACGTTGTTCAGTCCGGTTTCGACGATCTTGCAGATGCTCACAACCAACGTGTTCGAGAAGCTGAAACCAACGCGAATCCGTGCCGATCTGCACATCACGCCAACGCGAACGAGCGCCGACATCGAGGCGGTCGAGGTCGATCGTGAGGTCTACGCACCGGGCGACGAGGTGGCGATTCACACCTATCTGAAACCGTACAAGGATCCGGCCCGCAAGGTGACCGCCCGGCTCAAGCTGCCGGCCGATCTGCCGGATGGAACTTACACGATCACCGTCTGCGATGACGTTTCCAACACCCGGCAGGAACTGCGCGATCATCCAACGCTGAGCGATCCGCAGGATGTCGAGCATCTGTACCGCGCCATCCAGCTCCAGACGCGGACGAAACGGACGAACCTCGTGCTGCGTCTGCCGCTCGGTGAAACCGGCGTGGCCATCGCCGGAAAGGCGCTGCCGGAACTGCCCGGAAGCATGGTCCAGATCCTCGGCCGGGGCCGACGCAGCGGCAGCCAGATGATCGGCGAAGCGATCGTGACGCGAACACCGACGGACTGGGTCATCGTTGGCAACGAATCGGTCAAGATCACGGTGGGCAAGACACGCGGCGTGGCGCGGAACTGAAGCAGGCGAAAGCGACCGACCGCCGCCAGGACGGCGGCTCAATCAGGAGACATCCATGACACGAATCGGGCTTGTGGCGCTGATCGCCGTGCTGGCCGTGGGCCTGCTCCCCTCCGTCGTCGAGGCGGGCAAGGTCAAGGTCTGGACGCACGACGGCCCCGCTGGTTTCGAGAAGGCCCAGCTGAAGGGAACGCTGCTGACCAGCGAGGGGCAGGTTCGCCTGTCGCGCCGGCTCGATCCGTTGGCCAATCTCGATGCCACCCACGTCTGGGATCTCGTCGAGGACCAGGCCGGTAACCTCTATGCCGCCACCGGCGAGGAGGGCAAGGTCTACAAGATCACTCCCGACGGCAAGGTGAGCGTACTGTTCACCGCCGACGATGCCCAGGTGTTGTCCCTGGCCATCGCGTCGGACGGCACCCTGCTCGCTGGCACGGGACCGGGCGGTCAGGTCGTGAAGATCGATCCGACCACGGGCAAGAACCGGGCTCTGTTCCAGCAGCCGAACACCTACGTCTGGTCGCTGGCCGTCGATGGCAAGGACGGCAGCGTCTACGCCGCCACGGGCCCGCGTGGCCGGGTCTACAAGATCGCCGCCGACGGCACCAGCAGCGTCTTCTACCAGACCCGACAGGATCACGTCCTCTGCCTCGCCCGGAGCGGCGATGGCAATCTCTACGCCGGCACCGATGGTCATGGCCTTGTCTATCGCATCGATCCGCACGGCAAGGGCTTCGTCCTGTTTCAGGCTCCGCAGAGCGAGGTACGACGCCTGATTGTCACCGACGATGCCGTCTACGCCTGTACCAGCGCTCCGGGCAAGAAACGCACCGGCTCGGCGGCCCTGAGCGGCTCCAGCGGCGGTCTGGCTCAGGCAGCTTCGACCGCAGGGGAGCCCGCGACGAAAGTCGGGGGAGCGACTCCCCGGGCCACGAAGCCGGATGAGAAAACGGCCGACAGCAAGAGCAGCAAAACGGACAACAAGGAGCCGGCCAAGGGCGAGTCGGCCCCGGCCCCTTCGACGCCGGGTTCCGGCGACAACTCGGTCTACCGGCTCGGCAAGGACGGCTCCGTTCGCGAAGTCTTCCGCGAGAAGGCTCTGCTGCTGAGTCTGGCTCGCCAGGGCGGTCGATTCCTGGTCGGTGCCGGCATGGGAGCCCAGCTCTTCGCCTTCGACGAGGCCAGCAAGGAGCGAACCGAGGTGGTTCGGCTCGATCATGGCCAGGTCCTGTCACTGCTGCCGCGACGCGATGGCTCGCTGGTCGTCGGCACCGGCGATCCGGGCCAGCTCTACGTCCTGCGCGAAGAGGTCGCCGGTCGCGGAACGCTGCTGTCCGACGTGCTGGACGCGAAACTGCTCAGTCGATGGGGAGCCATGACCTGGCGAGCCGAGATGCCGAAGGGGAGCAGCGTCAAGGTCGAGGTCCGCAGCGGCAACCTGAGCGAGCCGGACTCGACCTGGAGCGACTGGATCGAGGTCATCGGCGACGGCAACGGCAAGATCACCGCTCCGTCAGCGCGGTTCCTGCAATACCGAGCCACGCTCGTCGCCGCCGCCGATGGCCGGACGAGCCCGTCGTTCGGCACGGTCAACGTCCGCTACCAGCCGATGAACCTGGCTCCCGAGGTGACCAAACTCGACACGCCGGACCTGAACGCTGTCAACCTGGACAATCCGAAGAAGGTGAAGCTGAAGTGGACGGCGACCGATCCGAACGAGGACGAACTGACCTTCACCGTCCTCGTCCGCAAGCAGGGCTGGTCGGCCTGGGTCGAGGTCGAGGAGGAACTGACGAAGACCGAACTGGAGTGGGACACGACCACGACGCCGGCCGGGATCTATCAGGTGAAGATCGTCGCCAGTGATCGCAAGGACAACAGCGAGTCGGCCGCGCTGACGGCCGAGAAGGTGAGCCCGACGTTCGTCGTCTGCAACGTGCCGCCGACGGTGACGCTGACGGTCGCCGGCCTCGCCGGGGACCGGGTCGGCCTGGAAGCGACGGCGACCTCGCCGCTGGCCCGGATCGTCGAGGCGTCGTTCGCCATCAACGGCAAGAACTGGACGCCGATCTTCCCCGCCGACGGTCTGTTCGATGGCCCGAAGGAGACGTTCACGTTCAAGACGGCGAGCCTGAAGCCGGGAACGTACGTTGCAATGGTCAAGACGAAGGACGCCGCCGGCAACGTCGGCACGGCGGACGCCGTGTTCACCGTCGCGGCGAAGTGATGGACTCGGCGAGCGTGGAACGGTCCACGCTCGCTCTCACTCCCGCACCAGCCGTAGTCCGATCGGCATCTCGTCGCCGAGCAGACGGCCCTGGTCGGCGCTCTCCGGCTCGACCACCTCCTCGACCATCTTGATCCAGCCCTCGGGCAGTTGTCCCGCCCCCCGCAGGGCGGTCAGGACCGTTCGCCGAATGCTGTCGTCCACGTCGAGCGCACGCTGCCCCGTCATCCGGGCCACCTCCGCCAGGCCGAACGCCCACGAGAGCCGTTCGTGTTCGTTGCCCGGCTCGAAACCGACGATCTGCTCAAGCCACGGCGTCACCACATCCGGATGCAGCACGGCGTTAAGCGGGCCATAGACCAGCTGCCGGGCTCCCAGTCGCGTCAGCGTCCAGAACAGGTACGGCGGTGCGGGACTCTTCTTCATCTGGCCCATCAACTGCGTACCGATCGCCTGCTTGAGCGACACGTCGAGCCGTTCCAGGCTGCCGGTGCAGCGGTACATCTCGGCCACCTCGTTCGCCGCCGGCTTGACCGCCGCCTTGCCCTTGGCCGGCAGGACGACGCCACGCAGTCGGTCGAACAGGGCGTTCTGAAACGAGGTCGCCAGGCCCCCCGACAGGCGTCGCCACATGATCCAGAAGTCCGCCCCGCTGTCCGGCATCGGCGGTGCCTTGCCCGGCTCCTGCCGCAGCGGAGCGAAGACCATCTTCCAGAGTTGCTCGACGCGGAATCGATCGAGCGGATCACCGAAGCCCGGTCGGAGACAGAAGCCGACCAGGTTGTACCAGCGGGCCTGGTGCTGCGGCGATCGCCGCCGTTCGTCGGCCACGTCGGCCAGGTACTCCCACAGCCGCCGACACAGGCCTGACGGCCATTCGCCCCGACCCGCGTCGAGCGCCCCCTCCAGCGACTTCATCAACTCCGGAGCCGTCGGCACGACGGCATCGGCCGGGGCGTCCGGTTCCGGGCCGCGATACGCCCGCCGAATGCGCCGACCGGCCTCCTCGACCTGGGCTTCGAGCCAGACGTCTGTCACGGCACCGACCGATTCGACCGGCTCGTCCTCGCCCCTCGACGCCGGCCGAGGCGGCTCCTTGACCAGTTCGCGGATGTTGAACTCCAGCTTCCAGCGGTTGCCGCCCTCCTGAGCGACGCAGAACAACTCCAGCGTGCCGATCGGCGTGACGTGCGAGGCGAGCGTCACCGGCACCCGCTTCGTCCCGGCTCGCTTGCCACCGCGCAGGATCGTGTGCAGCGGCGGCAGCGTCTGGAGCTTGTCGGCGGCCAGCTTGAGGACCGCTCCGGGGTGATCGTCGCCGCGCATGGTCGAGGTGTACAGCGGGAAGACGACCGGCTGACCGAGAGCGAGTTCGAGCGTCGGTTCGGGCAGGTCCAGGTTCTGCCCTTCCTCCAGGTGCTGCGGCACGACGCACAGGACGGATCGCTCCGTGGCGTCGGGGCTGCTGTCGCTGTCGGCCAGGCCGACGTAGTACGAGCGTGGAATGCCGCCGCCGATGCGTCGGCCACCGATGTGCCGCAGCCAGCCGTAGTAGGCCGCCCCGAGCGCCACCGCCAGGTCGAGCGAGGGGCTCGTCAATACCAGCGGTGACCACGGTCTGTCACCCTCGCTGTACCAGGGCGACAGGACCTCCAGGAGACGACGGCGCAGCGAGGCCGGCTGGAAGACGCCGCCGTTGTAGAGCAGCGCGTGCGGCGGCTGATCGCCCTGGTTGCGCAGGAACGCTGCCAGGTGGCGCGTGATGGCCGCGTCCGCGACGTAGGGCAGACCCATCTCGTGCAGCCCACTCCGGGCCGGCTTCTGCGGATCGATCCCGCGCGGTGTGTGGGGAAAGAAGCCCTCGAAGAGAACCTCGTGAACGTCGGCCGGGGTCAACTGCGTCGTCAGCGTCCCACCGATGACCGATCGGCCGCGACCGACGACGGTGACCGGCACGCTGGCCGGCGGCTTCTCCGAGAGCAGGGCCTCCTTCGCCGCCCGACACGCCTGCGTCAACTGGCCGAACTGCGTCGCGTCGAGGCGGACGTTGAGCCGCGTCTCGACGGCACGAGCCAGGGCCAGATCCATGTTGTCGCCACCCAGGAGCAGATGGTCGCCGACCGACTGGCGGACGAAGCCGATCTCGCCCTGCTGCTCGATCGCCTCGATCAGGCTCAGATCGGTCGTGCCGCCGCCGACGTCCACGACCAGGATGCGCGAGCCGGCGCGAAGTGCGGTCGCCTCGGCCGGCGGATGCGTCGCCAGCCAGCAGTAGAACGCCGCCTGCGGTTCCTCCAGCAGAAGGATGTTCTCCAGGCCGGCCTTCTTCGCCGCCTCGACGGTCAGCGTCCGGGCCACGTCGTCGAACGACGCCGGCACCGTCAGGACGACCGTCTGCTTCTCGATCCGGTCCTCGGGATTCTTGCCCATGCGTGCGTTCCACGCCTCGGCAAGATGGCGAAGATAGCGGGCCGACGCCTCGACCGGCGAGATGCGCGGCACGTCGGGCGGAGCGGACCAGGGCAGCAGGGCGGTATTGCGATCGACGCCGGCATGGCACAGCCACGACTTGGCCGACGAGACGAGCCGGCCCGGCACCCGACTGCCCTGGACGCGAGCGAACTCGCCGACGACGAACGGCCGCTGGGGATCCCACGGTAGGGCGACGGCCCCGGCCGGCAGATCGTGTTCGCCGGGCAGATACAGAAACGACGGCAGCAGAGCGCGGTCCTTGACCTCGCCGGGGCCGACAACCTGGGCGATCGGGATGGGCGTGATCTTCGGCTGGCCGGTGCGCGGCGTGGTCGTCGAGTCGATGACGGCCAGGGCGCTGTTGGTCGTGCCGAGGTCGATGCCGATGAGGTAACGTGGTGCCATTGTCCCACAGTGCTTTGGTGATCGGGGCGGGTTCTTTGTCATCATGATACGCAGCGAGGCGCTTCGGAGAAGGCCGGCCCGTCGTCAGGTTCGTCTTGCGTCATCTGGAGCGCGTGGTATGGTGCAGCCCGGGAGGCCGGGACGCCTCACAGGGCCAGCTGGCCAGGCGATGGGAGGATGCGTCATGACCGAAGCCGAGTGGGAAGCCGGAGGCGACCCCGCGACGCTGCTCGGCTTTCTGGGCCGGCAGGGCGGCCCGATCAGCCCCCGGAAACGTCGGCTGTTCGCCTGCGCCTGTGCCCGACGAATCCAGCATCTGTTCAAGTCGCCGGCCAGCGCCCAGGCCATCGACGCGGCCGAGCGCTTCGCCGACGGCGAGCTTGACGACGCCGTCCTCGGAGCGTACGAGCAGGCCGCCCGTCAGGCGTCCGCCCGGGCCGTCCGCGAGGCCCATGCCGTCTGGGCGATCGGTCCCGCCGCACCGACCGCCCGCGCCGCCTGGGTGAGCGTCTGGGCCGCCTGTGCCGCCGAGAACACCTGCGATCGATCGGCCAGCGACGGCAGCGAACCCGGCTCCCTGGAGAGCGGCTTTCAGGGCTGTCTGGCCGTCCGCACGGCTCAGGTCGCCTCCTGGGCTCGCTCCGTCGCCGACGAACTGGTCGGCAGTGTCGCCGATGAGGAGCCGACGACCGAGACGGCCCTGTTCTTCTCGTTCCTGCGGGGACTCAAGAACACGGTGCAGCGGATCGAGGAGGCCGTTCGCGATGGCGTGGAGACCTGCGAGACGGTCTGTCAGGCCCGCCTGGTCCGCGAGCTGTTCGGCAACCCGTTTCGGCCGATGCGATTCGATCCGGCCTGGTGCGATGCTCAGGACGCCGTCGTCACCCGCATCGCCACGGCCATCTACCAGGATCGCAGCTGGGAGGATCTGCCCATCCTCGCCGACGCCCTGGAAGACGCCGGCTGTGACTGGTCGGCACTGCTGGAACATCTGCACGGCCCGGGACCGCACACGCGCGGCTGCTGGGCCCTCGATCTGATCCTGGGGCGAGAGTAAGCGAGGGAGATTCCATGAAGCCGAAGTCGCTCCAGGCCGGTCGCCTGCTCCTGCTGTTGCTGCTGCTCGCCTCCGTGGTATCGTCGGCCGGTTGCGTCGCTGCGGGCCTTGCTGCGGCCGGGGCCGCCGCTGCGGCCGGGGCCGGCGGCTACGCCTACTACAAGGGTCGCATGACGCGCGACTACCCGGCCGCCTTGCCGGAAACCCTCAAGGCCGCCGAGACGTCGCTGTCCGAACTCGGCTTCCCGGTTCTGGACCGCCAGGACACCGTCAGCGGAGCCACGCTCATCACCGAGACGACGCGGGGCACGCGACTCATGGTCGATCTCACGACGCAGGGATCGGCCATCCCCAGCGACGGCACCTTCACCCGTGTCGGCATCCGTGTCGGCGTCTTCGGCGATGAGGACATCAGCGACCGCATCCTCGATCGGATGAGTCTGCACCTGGTGCCGGGAGCCCGGACGGGTGCCCCGGTTCTGCCGCCGGGTAGTCCGGTGCCGGGATCGATGCAGCCGGGCGGAATACAGCCCATCGCCGCCACGGGAGGCCCGGCCGCCACGCCGATTCCGGTCAGCGTCATGGACAGTGCCGGGCCGCCGCGCCAGGCCCAGCCGGCGGCCGGTCCCTGGAGGAGTCCCCGCCAGTGATCGTCGGCCTCGACATCGGCGGCGCGAACCTGAAGGCCGCCTCGACCGCCGGCCTGGCCATGAGCCGGCGCTTCGCCCTGTATCGCCAGCCGGAGCGCCTCGCCGACGAGCTGCGCTCCCTGCTCATGGAGTTTCCAGGCGTCACGCAACTGGCCGTCACCATGACCGGTGAGCTGTGCGATTGCTACCCCACTCGTCGCCAGGGTGTTCTCGCCATCCTCGACGCGGTCGAGGCCCTTGGTCTGCCCGTGCGCGTTTTCCTCACTGACGGTCGGCTGTCATCCCTGGCAGAGGCTCGACGCGAACCGTTGCTGGCCGCCGCGTCGAACTGGCTGGCCCTGGCCACGGTCGCGGCTCGCCTGGCCGAACCGGGGCCGGGCCTGCTGCTCGACATCGGCTCGACGACGACGGACATCATCCCGATTCGCGATGGCGTGCCCTGTCCACGCGGCCGGACGGATCCGGAGCGGCTGCGATCGGGTGAGCTGGTCTACCAGGGCGTGCGCCGGACGCCCGTATGTGCCGTGCTGGGGGCGACGGTCGCGGCGGAGCTGTTCGCGACGATGCAGGACGTCTACCTCGTCCTCGGCCGGATCGCTCCAGACCCGACCGACCACGACACTGCGGACGGTCGGCCGGCCACCGTCGAGGCGGCCCATGCGCGCCTGATCCGGATGGTTCTGGCCGATGTCGAAACCAGCACGCCGGAGGTTCGCCTTCGCCTGGCCGAGCGCGCCGCCCGGGAGCAGTGGATGTGGATCGGTCAGGCCATCGACGCCGTGACAGACCAACTGGCCGCACCGCCACGGACGCTGATCGTCGCCGGCTCGGGCCGCTTCCTGGCCGTTGATTTCGCCACGGAGATGCACCGGATGCGGGGCACGACGACCATCGACCTGGCGGACCAGTGGGGAATGGACCGATCCATCGCGGCCTGTGCGTACGCCGTCGCCCGCCTCGCCGAGGAGGGCCCGGCGTGAGTGTGGCCTGTCTGGTGAAACTGGGCGGCAGTCTGCTCGACCAGCCCGACCTGGGTCGGCGTCTGCGCGCCTACCTCGATGCGCTCGCGGCTCAGGGAATGGATCGCCTCGCCCTTCTCGTCGGTGGTGGACCGACGACCGACGCCGTCCGCGTTCTCGATCGCATTCACGGTCTTGGCGAGGCCGTCGCCCACGACCTGGCCCTGCGCGGACTGGCGCTCAACGCTCACGCCGTCCGATCGCTTCTGCGCGGCGGCCGGATTGCTGGTCGGCGAGAAGACGTGTTCGCCTGCTGGGTGGATCGCGAGTTGGCCATCCTCGAGCCCTGGTCGCTGCTCGGCGAACTGGAGCGCGAAGCGGGCGAGGCCCTCCTGCCGCACACCTGGGAGGCGACCAGCGATTCGGTCGCCCTGGTGCTGGCGGCGGCCCTGGGAGTGCGGACTCTCCATCTGCTCAAGTCGGTAGGCCCTGCCGGTCGGCTCGATCCGGGCGGCGTGCATCCACGCGACATCGTCGATCCGTGCTTCGCTGACCTGTGGCAGCGATGGCCGGAGTTGGGTGTCGAGGTCGTGCCGTTTCGGATCGGAGCCTTCTGTCCGGATCAAACGTGAGCGGATCAGGCCGGGTCGGGATACCGATACAGCCGCTCACGCAGGCGTTCCGGTCCATTCCCCTCGCCGAGCGGTCGGTCGAAGTGCCAGGTTCGATCGGTCGGCACCAGTTCGTCGCCGAGGGGCCAGGGCTGGAACGCCTCGCAGGCCAGGACGCGGCGCAACTTCGTCCCGGTCATTCGGCAGTCACCCGCCCGTGGCGGCATCGGTCCGGCCTCGTGGCGGAGCTTGCCGTGCAGCAGGTCCGGTAGATATCCGCCGACGCGGTTGACGACTTGACCGATCTGGAAGAGCGTCACGCCGCGCGGCCCGGCGAGATGAAAGATCCCCGGTTCGCGGGTGGCGAGGAAATGCTCGAAGACGGCGTTCAGATCGTCGCAGTAGGTGGCGCTGCGGACCTCGTCGTAGTAGAGCGTCGCTGGCCGACCGGCTCGGAAACGCGATTGAATCCAGTCGATCGCGCCGGCATGGCCGTTGAAGCTCGGCCCCATCGGTAGCGACATGCGCAGAATCGCCGCAGTCGGGTGCAGTTCTCCGATGGCCGTCTCCCCGCCGACCATCGACTTGCCGTAGACCGTCACCGGGTCGGTGGCGTCGTCCTCGCGGTAGGGTCGGCCGAGCGTGCCCGAGAAGACCAGATCACTGGAGACGTGGACGAGTCGGGCTCCGAAGCGGACCGCCAGGCGGGCGATCAGGGCGGCACTCGACGTATTGATCCGGCGGGCCATGTCGGCGTTCAGTTCGCAGACCTTGAGGGCGCAGTTGCCCGTGGCGTTGAGGATCGTGCGAAAGCCGTACTGCCGAAAGAGACGTTCGAGGCCGACCTCGTCCTCGCTGTCGATGCCGACGACATCGTCGCCGACAAAATCCGGCGTCTGCATCGGCCGAAGACTGACGACCTGACCGGGAAAGTGAGCCAGAAAATGGAAGCGCGCGTTGTAGCCGGCCACGCCGGTTGCTCCGGTCAGGAGCAGCGGCAGGTGTTCTACGGACATCGTCGCCAGGCTCGACACAAACGGTTCCTCCCGCTGGCATGATAGGGAGGTCGATCCGTACAACATCTCCGGATTCTGGGAGGAGGCCGACCATGACGGTGAACACGGCAAAGGTACAGAGCCGACGTGTCCTGCGATTCACGACCCTGGAAGAGATGCTTACGGAGGCCCAGGCACTGGCCACCGGGTCGGTGCGGACACTGGGCAACTGGTCGCTCGGCCAGATCCTCGATCACATTTCGGTGTGGCTGGAATTCACGCTGGACGGCTTCCCGCTGACAATACCGTGGTATGTCCGCTGGGTCGCCAGACCGTTCAGGGGCTACCTGGTTCGCAGCGCCATGAAGCCTGGCTTTCGGTGGAGCGAACGCGAGGCGAAGCTCGTCACGCCGCAACGGGAGATCTCGACTGAGGAGGGACTGGCCCACCTGCGCAGGGCGGTCGCCCGCTGGCGTGCGGAGCCGCAACGGCACCCCAGCCCACTCCTGGGTCGGCTGTCGCTTGAACAGTGGGAACAATTCCAGTTACGCCATGCTGAGAACCACCTGGGGTTCGTCGTGCCGGCGTGAATGCGAGAGGCGGGATTTGAACCCGCACGCCCTTGCGGGCGCTGGATCCTAAGTCCAGTGCGTCTGCCGTTCCGCCACTCTCGCGCAATGACCACCGAGTGACGGGTGTAGCCTACCACGTCGTGACACTGGCGCGAAGGGAAACTGTTCCTTGACTTCCGGGAAGACCCTGCTATTATAACTACAGACCGGCAGTTGATGGTTCGAGTGAGTGGGCGACACTCAAACAATCCTGCCGGTCTCTTTTTTTCCTACCCCCCTCTTCACACTCCCGTTCGCACGGTTCGGGCCAGGTCGCTCAGAATCTGGTTCACCTGCTCCAGTTCGGCATCGATCTCTTCCAGCTCACGAACCTGTTCCCATGAAAAGGCCAATTCGAGTTCATCCTCGATCTGGTTGCGATGTTGCAGCAGCAGGTAGGCGTAATCGAAGCCCTGGGACAGTTTCCAGGCTTCCGGACTGTAGACGGCCTGGAGGTCCCACTCGCCGTCTGCCAGACGTCGCTCGACGGTCACATAGCCCACCACGCAGTTGACCGGCAACCCAGTCGTCCGTTGCGCCACGCCCTCGGTGGTAATCCAGTAACGGTTCGTATCCGTCTCCAGCTTCAGTTCCAGCCGGCCGACCGATTCACTGACCGCCTGGAGCGTCGGCAGGTCGTGCAGAGAGGTCAACGTCGGACGAATCAGCGTTGCAGTCATGACCGGGTCCCAGTCGCGAGTTCACAAGGAGGTCAGGAGTAGTGCCTTCTCTCAGGCACATCCCGTGCCGTGTTTCCACTTCCCGGGGCCACTCGCGAAGATTTTGCGTGTCGATCCTTAACTCATTCCTTGGATATTACTTAGGGAATACGACCGGCGACTGTCTGGGTTCCCTCTCCGAAGGAATGTCTACGCTGGCGCTAACCGAAGTTAACATCGCGTAACGGGTCGCAGCCCGGGGTTAGCGCTTCGAGAGAATCGCGAGCTTTTTGTGGTGAACGACTGCGGAATTGGCCGAAGGAGGGAAGGACAGGTAATTCCGGCCCTGGTAGAGGGAGCCGATCGTGCCACAACCATCATCCACCGCCCTTCGTTGGCAGCCCGCCCCGAGTCCACCCCCGCTGGAGCCCTGTAGCCGTTGCGGCGCGGAAGGGTGTCCCTGGGACCGTCTCGATGGCGCTCCGGTCTGTCCGGATTGCCAGCAGCTCATCCTGCTGGGGCAGACCGAACCGTTGCGATTCTCACCGATTGCCGGGACGTGTGCTGTGTGCAAGGCTCCGCGCATCCTGCACTTCCAGACCGCGCCCCTTCGGAGCGATCGACGGCTCGAACTTGATCTGTGCGGAAGACATCTGCAAGCACTGCTCGCTCGGCGACTGTCGCCACGAGCCCTGCATCGTCTCATGATTCAGCTGCATGAACTGGGGCTGACCTGCCGGCAGATCTTCCTGCTGCACGAGAGTTTCTACGACCCGCGCGGTCGGGCCCTGCAGCCGGTTCCGGAAACGATCTGAAAGGCCATGAACAGCTCCCCTCCCTTTCCATCCAGGAAAGGGGGGGAGGCTGCTTCTCTTCACCGGCGCAGTATCCGATTCAGGGGTGGCCATTCGGCCTCGATCCCTTCATCCTGGATCTTGCGCAGTTGCAGTTCGGTGATGCCGTACTGCTCGCTCACCTGCGTGATCGTGTCGTGAACCGTCATCTGATGACGGTCCTGCAGATCGACGAGGGACTTGAAGATATTCTGACGCTGTTTCAAAGTCATTCGATCGGCTCGCATGGTCGGACTCCGGCCTTCTCGCCGTGGTGGTACTTCTGGGCTGGTGGCACCGAATGGTGCTGCTCAACGAGATGAGGAATGAGGGGCTCCCTCACTGTCATTGTATTCAGCCCAACTTTCTTCAAACCCTGGTTTGCGATTTTTCATGCACATCTGTCCCGTTCCGGCTACCCTACCGAAATCGGTCGAGTGATCGTGAAACCGAATCCCGAGAGGGGGAAGCCGTGGGCAGAACGAAATGGGGCACCGGGTGCGTGCGTGGCGGCCTGATTTTGGGCCTGTTACTGGGGTTCCTCGGCACGCTGACCGCCCGGCCAGAGGGGAAGAAAGACGGACCGCCTCCTTTGACCGGTGAGACCCTGACGGGCCTGACCGCCACCATCAAGAAGCAGATCGATCAGGAGGCCGGGGCGCTGGACACCCTGTACAAGCAACTGCACGTTCAGCCCGAACTTTCGTACCAGGAAGAACGTACGGCCGGCCGGTTGGCCAAGGAGATGAAGAGTCTCGGCTTCGCGGTAACCGAGAAGATCGGCGGCCATGGCCTCGTTTGCGTTCTCAAGAACGGCCCCGGTCCAACCATTCTCGTTCGGACTGACATGGACGCGCTTCCCGTGACCGAGAACACGGGCGTCCCCTATGCCAGCAAGGTCCGGACGCGTGACAGGAACGACCGCGAGGTCGGCGTCATGCACGCCTGTGGTCACGACATGCACATGACCTGCTGGATCGGCACGGCCCGGGTGCTGACGGCGCTCAAGGATCGCTGGAGTGGCACGCTCGTCTTCATCGCCCAGCCGGCCGAGGAGGTCGGTGCCGGGGCGCGGATGATGCTCGCTGACGGCCTCTATCAGAAGTTCCCCAAACCGGACTTCGCCCTGGCCCTGCACTGCGACACCATCCGCCGGGCCGGCGAGATCGGTTTCACCGAGGGTCTGGCCCTGGCCAACGTCGATACCGTGGACATCACCGTCCGCGGCAAGGGCGGTCACGGCGCGGCACCGCATACCACGGTCGATCCCATCGTCCTGGCCGCCCGCATCGTTCTCGATCTGCAAACGCTGGTCAGCCGGGAGATCGATCCGCTGGAACCGGCCGTGGTCACCGTCGGTTCGATCCACGGCGGCAGCAAGCACAACATCATCCCGGCCGAGGTGAAACTGCAACTGACGGTGCGTTCGACTCGGGACAGCGTTCGCAAGCACCTGCTGGACGGCATCGAACGGATCGCCAGGGCGGCCGCTGCCGGAGCGCGGGCCCCGGAGCCGATCGTCAAGATCGATCCGGGAGAGTTCACACCGGCCCTCGTCAATGACGCGAACCTGACACGTCGCACGGTGGCCGTCTTCCGCGAGGTACTCGGCGAGACGAAGGTGAACGCCCGGCCGCCGATCATGGGCGGCGAGGACTTCGCCCGCTACGCTCAGGGCGGCGTGCCAATCTTCCTCTACTGGCTGGGCACGATCGCGCCGGAACGGTTTGCCGCGGCTCAACGCGAGGGCGGCAAACCGCTGCCGTCGGCGCACTCGGAGTTCTACTACCCCGACCCGGAACCGAGCTTGCGAACCGGCGTGCTGACGATGAGCCTGGCGGTGCTGAATCTGTGTCGGAAGTGATTTTCCGGGCGAGAGCGGGAAGCGTCCGCGACGGAGTTTCCGTCGCGGACGCTTCCCGCTCTCGCAGACGACGCGCTCACGCCGCGACGCGCGGCCGATGTCGCAGATACGCCGCACACGCACCGATCACACGGGCCTGCTGTTCCTCGGTGATCTCCGGGAAGATCGGCAGGGCCAGGACGCAGCTGGCCGCTTCCTCGCTGGCCGGGAAGTCGCCCTTGCGATAGCCCAGGTGTCGCAGACACGTCTGGAGATGCAGCGGGATCGGATAGTAGATCTCGCAGCCGATGTGCTGACTCTTCAGGTGCGTGACCAGGTTGTCGCGGTCGGCACGCGGCACTCGGACGACGTATTGATTGAACGTGTGCCGGCGATGCGACCGGGCCACGGGACGCTCCATGAAATGGCCCAGGTACGACTCGTCGATCAGGCCATCGTAGCGCCGGGCGGCCTGCTCTCGACCGGTGAGGTAGTCCTCCAGGTGGGGCAGCTTCACCCGCAGCAGGGCGGCCTGGATCGCATCGATGCGGGCGTTCCAGCCGATATACTGATGATGGTAGCGCGGCTCCATGCCGTGCGTGCGCAGACAGATCATCTTCCGGGCCCACTCGGGATCATTGGTGAGGGCCATGCCGGAATCGCCGAAGCCGCCGAGGTTCTTGCTCGGGTAGAAGCTCAGGCAGCCGATGCTCGCCAGGCTGCCGGCCTTCTTGCCCTGATACTCCGACCCGAGAGCCTGGGCCGCGTCCTCGATCAGGAGCAGATTGTGTCGCTCGGCAATCCGCCAGATCGGGTTCATGTCGGCGCACTGACCGAACAGATGAACCGGAATGATGGCCCGAGTTCGCGGCGTGATCCGGCTCTCGACCTGGAGCGGATCGAGGTTGAACGTCGTCGGATCGATGTCCACGAAGACGGGCGTCGCCCCGGTCCGGCAGACGCAGCCGACGGTGGCGAAGAAGGTGTAGGTCGGAACGATGACCTCGTCGCCGGGCCCGATGTCCAGGGCGTGCAGGGCCAGCGACAGGGCCTCGGTGCCCGAACCGCAGCCGATCCCATGGCTGACGCCACAGTATTCCGCCACCTCGGCCTCGAAGGCGGTGACTTCGGGGCCGAGGATCACCTGGCCACTGGCCAGGACGCGCAGGACCGTCTCGGCCAGCTGCGGTTCCAGAGCCCGGTACTGAGCTTGCACATCGACCAGCGGAATGGAATTCGATGGGGCCATCACTTGACTCCCTCCAATCGCAACACGTCCCTGTAGTTCGGCGGGGAGGTCGCGGCGAGAAGAGAGCGGCCTCTCCAGGAATGGGCCAAGGATAGGCACGAAGCCGCCAACGAATCAAGCCGAAGGAGCGACGCGGCGCAGGTCCCCTTGTTCCGGGCCTGCCTGCCAGGGTATACCTCGGGATCAGGGGCCGGTCTGGATGCTGCCTCGCGTCGGTAAAGTGGGAGACGAACCATGGCCAGCAGGAACCCGGCGATCGAAACCACGACGGCACTGGATCAGTGGATTCGCCACAACCACCACGGCCTGACGCAACCGGAGCGCGTGGCCCTGCTGCGCCGCCTGCTCGGCGAACCGGCCTGCCGCCAGCTCGGCCTCTACCCCATTCCGGACGGCTTCAAGCTGTCCGTCGTCATTCCGGTCTACAACGAGGAACGCTGGATCGCCGAGGTCGTTCGCCGGGTCAAGGCCGTTGAGATTCCGGTGGAGATCATCATCGTCGATGACTGTTCCACCGATGGCACGCGTGACATCCTGCGGACGCTGGAGAGCGACGACGTTCGTGTCTTCTTTCAGGAGCGGAACCAGGGCAAGGGCGCGGCCCTGCGCGAGGGCTTTCGCCACTGCACCGGCGACGTGGTCGTCGTCCAGGACGCCGACCTGGAGTACGACCCGGCCGAGTATCCGCGTCTGATTCAGCCGATCCTGGAGGGCAAGGCCGATGTCGTCTACGGTTCGCGTTTCATCGGCGAGAGCCATCGTGTCCTCTACTTCTGGCACTCGATCGCGAACAAGATGCTGACCCTGCTGTCGAACATGTTCACCAATCTGAACCTGACCGACATGGAGACGTGCTACAAGGTCTTCCGCCGCGAGGTTCTCCAGGGACTGAACCTGAAGTCGGACCGCTTCGGTTTCGAGCCGGAGATCACAGCCAAGGTGGCGCGGAAGCGACAGCCCTGCTGGCGGGTGTACGAGATCCCGATCAGTTACGCCGGTCGTACCTACGAGGAGGGCAAGAAGATCGGCCTGAAGGACGCCTTCACGGCTCTGTACTGCATCATCCGCTACCACTTCTTCGATTGAGAGAGTCTTTCAGAGCCG
>CAYYJM010000004.1:38521-57944 GCA_964471755.1 uncultured Alcaligenaceae bacterium | reverse complement strand
AGTTGTTCGATGTCGGCCAGCCGGACGGTCGTCAACAGTTGCAGGGCGAGCCGCTGCTCGGTGGTCCGACCGGCCTGGTTGGAGTTGTTCGGCAGATTGCCCAGCTCGCGTTCCAGGATGGCCAGCTGGGAAGCAAGCGAACGCGGATTCAACTCGTCGGCGACGAGCAGATCGAGGACCGCCGCCGGGTGAAGCGTACCGAGATAGCGCCGGCGATAGGTCATCGAACTGTCAGCGATTTCCAGGAGAGCCTCGAGCAGCGGCCCCTCGTTCGGGGCGGCCTGGACCAGCGTCGCCCGGAGGAGGGCGATCGTGTGCTGGGCTCGCTCGAGCTTCCGACCCATGTCGAGAAAGCGCCAGCCCTGACCGCGCGACATGCTCTCCGATGCAAGACCACCGAGTGCCGACAGGCCGATGACCAGTCGGTTGAGCAGATCGAGCAGATTCCCGGCCGGCAGCGGTTCGTCGGGATCGCGGCCCTCCTCGTATTCCTCTTCGAGCTGAAGCGGATCGAGGCCGACCAGCGTGCGGTACATGTCGGTCGAGATACGATCGCGGGCCGTGGCTCCGACACGAGCCAGGCGCATCAGCACCCAGGCGATGCTGCCGGCCCGGTTGACGTCGAACAGGAGCGCACGCAGTTCCGGCTCCGGTTTCGCCAGCAGAGCCTCGCTCTCCTCGCCGAGGAAGCCCGGCTTCGTCCCGGTCACCTGGGTCGCCGCCCGCAGCAGGGCCGGCAGTTCCGGCACATCGACCAGGCCGGATCGCTCCGTGAGACGGACCAGAATCGCACGCAGGAGACGAACCGTCCCCTCGGCCCGTTCCATGTAGCGGCCGAGCCAGAACAGGTTGTCGGCGGCCCGGCTGGGCAAATCGATGCCGCCGCGAGACAACTCGACCGGCTGGACGCCGGGCCGGAGCAGACTGAAGGGATCGACCGGTCGATTGGCCAGCACCCAGGTATCCTTGCTGCCGCCGCCGCGCTGCATCGAGACGACGAGGTGATCGACACCGCCAGCGACGCGCGTCAGACCGCCCGGCATGACCGAGTAGCCGCCACCTTCGCGTGCCGTCAGGAACGAGCGCAGGACGAAGGGCCGCGGCTCGAAACGTTCGCCGACCAGCGTCGGAGCGGTGGCCAGGTCGATCTGCTCCTGGCCGACCCAGTGCCGGGGCCGGGCCCGGATGTTCTGCTCCAGGTCGTGCAGTTCCTTCGCCGACAGCTGGCGGGTGAAGATCGGATCGGGCCGACCGTTGCTGATCGCCGACTTGAGGACCAGCCGCGGCAGATTGGCCAGGACGTGCTGCAACCCGGCCGGCTCGCCGCACCACCACGTCGGCACCGAGGCGAGTTGCAGTTCCTCGTTGAGGAGGAAGCGGCACGCCGCCGGCAGGTACGGTAGCAGAGCAGGCATCTCGAGCAGACCACTACCCAGCGTGTTGGCGACGGCGACGTTGCCAGCGTGCATCGCCTGCACCAGACCGGGAACGCCGAGCATCGACTCGCCACGCAATTCGAGTGGATCGCACCACTCGTCGCGCAGCCGGCGGAAGATGACGTCCACCGGCTGGAGTCCGCCGAGCAGCTTCAGGAAGACGCGATTGTCGCGAACGGTCAGGTCGGCTCCCTCGATCAGGATCAGGCCGAGGTAGCGGGCCAGGTAGGCATGCTCGAAGTACGTCTCATTGGCCGGGCCCGGCGTCAGGAGGACCATGCGCGGATTGTCGCGATTGCGCGGAGCCAGGTCACGCAGCATGTCGCGGAAGGTGCGGAAGAAGACGGCCAGTCGCTGGACGTTCAGATCGCGGAAGGCGTCGGGCAGGGTCCGCGACAGGACGATGCGGTTCTCCAGCGAGTAGCCCGCCCCGGCCGGCGACTGTGTGCGATCGGCCAGCACCCACGTCGCGCCGTTGGTGCCCCGACCGAGATCGACGGCCGAGAAGTGCAGCCAGCGATCCTGCGGCGGCCGATATCCCCACAGCGGCCTCAGGAAGCCCGGATGGCCCAGGACGAGTTCCGCCGGGAGGATGCCGCTCAGAAGCAAGCGCTGCGGCCCGTAAAGATCGGCGAGAATGCGGTCGAGAAGTCGGCCGCGTTGCACGAGGCCGGCCTCGATGCGCGCCGCCTCACGCGGTTCGATCAGCAGCGGAATCGGATCGAGCTGCCAGGGCCGATCGAGGCCTCGCGGGTCGGCGTGGACGTTGAAGGTGACGCCGTTCTCGCGGATCAGATGCCGGGCCTCGCCCCAGCGGCGGGTGAGTTCCTCGATGCCGAGTTCCTTCAGGGCGTCGAGGAACGGCAGCCAGTGAGGCCGAACGACACCCGAGGCGTCGAACAGTTCATCGCGAGTGGGTGACGGGCTGACGTAGGTATGCCAGTGATTGTCGGTCGCGGCGGGGTGCATGGCGTGTCGTGTCCTCGGAATCACGTCTCGATGGGCTATCGCTCGAAGATGAGACGAACCGGCAGGTGTAGCTCTGGCAGCACCTCTCTCCCGTCGAGGATGTCCTCCTCGGTCAACGTCCTCCAGCATTCGGGAGCCTCGTAGACCATCACCGACCGAGACCGCGCATCGACCTCCCAAACCAGGCGTGTCCCGGCATCGAAGAGTTCCTCGCGCTTGCGGCGCATCTCCCCGGGCGTGTTGCCGTTGCTGAGAACCTCGATGGCCAGGGCGGGGATCAGATCGGCGATCGGTCCTTCGGGGAGATAGCCGCACTTCAGTTGCCTACGAGCGACGAAGGAGAGATCGGGTAGCCGCACCAACCCGGGCTGGATCTGATACGCGCAGCTCGGCCCGAGCAGGAAGCCAAGTTCGGCTGCTTCCGAGTGTTCATACAGCAGGTAGACCAGCCATGCGGTCAACGCCGAGTCGCGCAGGTTCGGCACCTTATCGACCAGCGTGCCATCGACCAGTTCGCAGAGGCCCGTCTTCGGGGCCAGTGCCCGGATCAGGTCCGCTTCGGTGGCAGTGCCGGGAAACGGTTTCCGTCGAACGCGGTGCGGCGGAACGCCCCCGAGTCGTTCGGCCAGGTCGATCAGGTCGGCCAGGGTTGGGGCCTGTTTCCCGGCAGTCGATCGCGGCATGACCTTCCCCTCGGTTCACCGATCCGCCGTTTCCGTCCAGCGACTCGTTCGGATTATACCCGATCCGAGCGTCGATGACCGCGCCAGACCGTCCGTGACCGCTGGAGGCGTCACGCGCAGATCCAGCGTCACCGGGAATTCCGGCTGCACCTCCAGGGGCGGCACGACGACCAGGCCCGGCGTGTGGCCGAAGGCGAAGAAGCGCGTCGCTCGCCGACTCTCCGCCTCCAGGGCGTTGATTGGCCGCAATTCCGTGTTCCGACCACCCGGATGATCGACGTGATAGCGGCAGCCAGCGACCGTCCGGTTCTGCCAGGTATCGACCACGTCGAACGTCAACGGCGCGTGGATCGGAATGGTCGGATGCAGCGACGAGGGCAGTTGCCAGGCCCGGAAGCGGACGCCGGCAACGAACTCCCCCGCGACGCCGGTCGTATGCAGGGGCAGACGCCGGCCATTGCACAGGATCGCGTGACGCCCCTCTGTCAGTCCGGTCACCTTGACCTGAAGCCGTTCCAGCGACGAATCGACCGCCCGGATCGTGCCGCCGGAACCGGGCTCCTCGCCGAGGACGTGCCACGGTTCGATCGCCTGACGCAACTCCAGCGTCAGATCGCGGTAGCGGGTGACGCCCAGCGATGGAAAGCGGAACTCCTGATGCGGCGAGAACCAGGCCGGATCGAGGTCGTAGCCGCCGGCGCGCAACTCGGCGAGGGCGTCGCCGAGATCCTGCTCGACGAAGTGCGGCAGCAGATAGCGATCGTGCAGCGTCGTGCCCCAGCGGACGAGCGGTTGGCGATAGGGTTCACGCCAGAAGCAGGCGACCAGGGCCCGGAGCAGCAGCAGCTGCACGCAGCTCATCCGGGCGTGTGGCGGCATCTCGAAGGCGCGCAGTTCGAGCAGACCGCGCCGGCCGGCCGTCGAGTCGGGCGAGTAGAGCTTGTCGATGCAGAACTCGGCCCGGTGCGTGTTGCCGGTCACGTCCACGAGCAGATGACGGAAGAGACGATCGACCAGCCAGGGCGGACAGGGCGAGTTCTCCGGAACCTGGGCGAAGGCGATCGCCATCTCGTAGACGCTATCGTTACGGGCCTCGTCGATGCGCGGAGCCTGGCTCGTCGGGCCGATGAACAGGCCGGAGAAGAGATACGACAGGGCCGGGTGATTGTGCCAGAATCCGACCAGGCTCCGCAGCAGATCCGGCCGACGCAGCAACGGCGAGTCGCCCGGCGTCGGTCCCCCCAGGACGACGTGATTGCCACCACCGGTGCCGGTGTGCCGACCGTCGGGAAGGAACTTCTCCGTCGTCAGTCGAGCCTGGCGTGCCTCGTCGTACAGAGTCGTGGTCCGCTCGACCATCTCGGCCCAGGTGCTGGCTGGATGAACGTTCACCTCGATCACGCCCGGATCGGGAGTGATGCTGAAGTTCAGCAGACGCGGATCGAACGGCGGCGGATAGCCTTCGAGTTGCACCGGCAGATGCATCTCGTCGGCCGTCGCCTCGATGGCGGCGACCAGATCGACGAAGTCCTCGGCGTAGCCCAGCGGCGGCAGGAAGATGAACAGTCGGCCGTCACGGACTTGCAGGCAAAGGGCGCTCCGCACCATGTCGCCGGCGGATTGTCCGCGAACCAGCTGCTGGCCTGACATCGGGCCGACACTCGCCGGCGGGCGACCGGGCAGTGACGGCTGAGCCGACAGAGGCGGTCGCGCCTCGAACGGATCGCGTTCGTAAACGCCGTACCGATCGGCCTCGGCCGACCACGGCAGCGAATCCAGCGGCAGACGCAGACCCATCGGCGAATCGCCCGGAGCGAGATACATCCGCTCGGAGCGAAGGGGCCAGCGACTGCTGACCCACCACGCCGGGCTGTTCCGTCGGCGAGCCAGCGGCAGCGTCAGGCCGATCGGCCGGGCGATCCCCTGCTCGAAGGCCTGAGCCAGCCGTTCGCGTTCCAGCTCATCGTCGAGCTTGCTGTCGCGCGGATCGACATTCACCGGCAGCCGACGTTCGCGCCAGAGGTGATACCAGGCATCTTCGTATCCCTCGATCCAGTTCTCCGGATCGACGGCGAGCTTCTCGGCCAGAAGCTTGCCGAAGACGCGGACGTCGCCCCAACCGATCTGGTAGTCCTGGCCGTCCTCGGCGATCAGGGTCGGATTCTTCCAGACCGGCACGCCATCGGCCCGCCAGAAGCAGCCCAGAGCCCAGCGTGGCAACTGCTCGCCGGGATACCACTTGCCCTGGGTGAAGTGCAGCGCCCCGCCCGGAGCCCAGCGATCGCGCAGCCGACGCAGCAGGACGCCGGCCCGCTCACGCTTGTGATCGCCGAGAGCGGTGTAGTTCCACTCCAGGCCGTCGGGATCGTCGATGGAGACGAACGTCGGTTCGCCGCCCATCGTCAGGCGTACGTCCTGAGCCGCCAGGTCGCGGTCGATCGTGTCACCGAGATCGAGGATGGCCTGCCACTGCTCGTCGCGGTAGGGCAGGGTGACACGCGGCGTCTCCAGCACCCGGCGCACGGCCATCTCGAAGGTGAACTCGACCTCACAGCGGTCGTCGTTCTCCTTGCCCGGATCCGGATCGAAGAGGAAGCTGCCGGTGATCGGTGCGGCGTTGGGTGGATCGGCCGTCGCCGCCAGGGGCAGGTGCCCCTCGCCGCAGAGCAGGCCCGACGTTGGATCAAGGCCGATCCAGCCCGCGCCCGGCAGGAAGACCTCGCACCAGGCATGCAGATCGGTAAAGTCCGCCACGGGGCCGCTCGGTCCATCGAGAGCCTTCACGTCGGCCGTCAACTGGATCAGGTAGCCGGAAACGAATCGGGCCGCCAGACCGAGATGACGCAGCAGATGGACCAGCAGCCAGCCGCTGTCCCGGCACGAGCCGCTGCCCTTCTCCAGCGTCTCCTCCGGCGTCTGAACGCCCGGCTCCATGCGGATGATGTACCCGATGCGCTCGTGCAGGTGATGATTCAGCTCGACGAGGTAGTCCACGCTGCGCACGTCGCTCCGTCGCCAGGCGGTCAGGAGTTCGCGCAGTCGTGGCCCCGGTTCGCTCACCTCCAGGAACGGCCGCAGTTCCCGGTGCAGATGTTCCTCGTAGGCGAACGGGAACGTCTCGGCCGACGGATCGATGAAGAACTCGAACGGATTGATCGTCGTCATCTCGGCGACGAGATCGACTGCGACGACGAGCTGCCGGGTCGCCTCGGGAAAGACGAGGCGGGCCAGGAAGTTGCCGTAGGGGTCCTGCTGCCAGTTCAGGAAGTGCCGATCGGGCTGGACACGCAGGGAGTAGCTGAGGACCGGCGTCCGACAGTGCGGTGCGGGTCGAAGGCGCACGACGTGCGGCGTGAGCTTCACGAGCCGGTCGTAGCGATAGGTCGTGCGATGGTGCAGTGCAACGCGAATGGTCATGTGAGTTCCGCCCCGGCGTCGTGGTCCCGGAGAATCTAGATCGTGGGATCGAATCCCTTCGCTACAAGGTTTTCCAGCCGGACGTCGAAATACGTCCGGTAGATGGCCTCGCCGATGTCGTGGATGCGATTGACGATGCCGGTGATGGCCTCGTGCAGGCCGGCGGGCAGCAGATCGTCGATGCGCACCAGATGCAGCCAGCCGACCAGATCGTGGATCGCCTTCTCGGCGTCGCTCTCCGGCTGGTAGATCGGTCGGCCGGAAATGCCGTGAACCGCCCGTCGCGCCTGAAGCAGGCAACTCCGCACCGAGCGCGGAAAGCTCGGATGGAAGAGCAGGAACTCCGGCACGGCCACGGCCGGCTCGCCGACCCGGCGCAGTTTGTGATACGGCTCGTACGCCGAGCAGCTGTTCAGGATCGCCGACCACTGGGCATTCTGGACCGGTCGGCCGAGCAGTTCCGGCGTCGGCAGCAGGACGTGGTACTTCACGTCGAGAATGCGGGCCGTCTGGCAGGCCCGTTCGAGGAACTTGCCGAGCTGGAGGAACTCCCACGGCTCGTCATGGGCCATCGTCCCGTCGGTGATGCCGTGGAAGAGCTGGTTGACGCGACGGATGCGATCGTAGAACTCGTCCCGGTCGGCCTGATAGAGGTGCCGGGCCGACTCGGACTGCATCCACCGATACGAGTGATTGAGATGGCTCCACATCTCGGCGCTGATCGTCTCCCGGACGATGCGAGCGTTCTCGCGGGCGAACTGAATCGACGCGGCGATGCTGCACGGATTGTCGGGGTTCCAGGTCAAATGCCCCTGGACCTGCTCGGCCTCATACGGCCCCGGATAGTCGTGGATGCCGGAGATGATCAGCACCGGTTTCCACTGGTGTTCGAGCGGCACCTCGAAGTCGAGCAGCAGAGTCTGGTTCACCTCCAGGATGCGCGCCATGTTCTCGGCCCGCTCCAGATAGCGGCTCAACCAGAAACAGTGTTCGGCCACACGCGAGATCATGGCCTCCTCCGGTCTTCATTGAGCCGCTGATTTGCCGGCGATGTCTGGTCGCGAAGTCCACCGGCGAGCCGGCGGCGAACTGAGACGATCATTGTCCGGTCTCCATGACCCAGGTATCCTTGCTGCCGCCGCCCTGGCTCGAGTTCACCACCAGCGAACCCTCCACCAGCGCCGTCCGGGTCAGGCCGCCGGGCAGCACCCAGGTACTCGCCCCACTGACAATGTACGGTCGCAGATCGACGTGTCGCGGTGCCACGCCCTGCTCGGTCCACGTCGGACACGTCGAGAGGGTGACGACTGGCTGGGCGATGTAGTTGCGTGGATTGGTCCGCACCTTGTCGGCAAAGACGGCACGCTCGGCGTTGCTCGCGAACGGTCCCATCAGCATGCCGTAGCCGCCCGACTCGTTGACGGCCTTGACCACCAGCTGATCGAGATGGCCGAGCGTGTACTCCCGGTCGGCTGGTCGGGCGCAGATGTACGTCGGCACGTTCGGGATGAGCGGCTCTTCCTTGAAGTAGTAGCGGATCATGTCCTCGACGAACGGGTAGATGGCCTTGTCGTCCGAGACGCCGGTGCCGACGGCGTTGGCCAGGGTGACGTTGCCGGCATGGTACGCCTTCATCAGGTCCGGCACGCCGAGCAGGCTGTCCGGCCGAAAACAGTTCGGATCGAGGAAATCGTCGTCGAGTCGGCGATAGATGACGTCCACTCGCTGCGGCCCGTGCGTCGTCTTGAGGTAGACCCGTTCCTGATGCACGAATAGATCCTGGCCGAGGACCAGTTCGATGCCCATGTGTCGGGCCAGGAACGAATGCTCGAAGTACGCCGAGTTGTACGATCCCGGCGACAGGAGAACCACCGTCGGCAGATCGCTCATCGGCCGCGGCGCGACGGAGACGAGGGCCTGCCGCAGCCGTTGCGGGTAGTCCTCGACGCGTCGCACCCGACAGTGCTGGAACAGTTGCGGGAAGACCTTCTTCATCACGACACGGTTTTCGAGAACGTAGCTGACCCCCGACGGCGTCCGGGCGTTATCCTCCAGGACGCGGAACCGTCCCTCGGCATCGCGAACAAGGTCCGTCCCGCAGACGTGGACGTACTGTCGGCCCGGCGGATCGAAGCCGATCATCTCCTTGCGATAGCCCTTTGAGCCGAGAACCAGTTCGCGCGGCACGACGTCATCGCGCAGGATGTGCTGCTCGTGGTAGACGTCCCAGAGGAACAGGTTCAGCGCTCGCAGACGCTGAATCAGGCCCCGTTCGAGAACCTCCCACTCCGCCGCCGCCACGGGCCGTGGGATCAGATCGAAGGGAAAAATCTTCTCGACGCCGCGTCGGTCGGCATAGACGGAGAAGGTGATCCCCTCGTCGATGAAGACGAGGTCGGCATTGGCCCGCCGCTGGAGGAACTCGTCGCAGCCGAGCTGGCCCAGGCTCTCGACGAGTTGCCGACAGTGTTCGTGCGGCTGCTGGCCCGACGCGAACAGTTCGTCCCAGGCGGTGGCGTGCCGCTGGTAGCCGGTGAACAGAGGCCGAAACGCCGCGTGGCTCTGGGACTGAGATTGCATCGGAATCGGTTCCCCTTCGCCGGGTCGATGGTGCCGTGGTGTGGGCGTCGGCTGCAACTTCTATACCGAGATGGGACCAATTCTGCCAGTCGATTTGTGCCTCCGCCGACAGGCTTCGGCGATGTCGGAGCGATGGAACGAGGCGAAGACTGCCCACAGCAGAGGCAGCCTTCGCCCGGAAGTTGGGCGTCATTTCCAGAACGCTTCCGGCTCGGCGACGGCCCGACAGGCTTCCAGTGCCATCAGAACGTCAGTCCACACCGGAGTCAGAGTCGCCTCATCCGGCGGACCCTGCTTCGCCGCCTGGCTGAGTGCCTCGATCGCCTGCCCGAGTCGGACCACCTCTTCGGAGAGGTCGCCCGCCCGGACCATCTCCCCGGCGAGATCGTGCAGACGCTGAAGGGTCGATTCCAGCCCGGCGATCCGGCGGACGTAGGTCGTCTCCGTGCGGAACGTGATCAGCAGAGCATCGAGTCCGGGCACGAAACGCGACCGGTCGATCGGGTTGGACGCCGCCGTGCGTGCCATGCCGAACAGGGCCTGGATGCCGTCGTACACCCTGCCTGCGATGCTCGTCAGCGAGGACAGCATCCCGCTGCCGGCCTCGCTCGGAGCCGCCCGATCCGCCTTCTTCTGAACCTTCTGTTCGTTCCTCCGCGCTGGCGAACTCGCCGCCGGCGGGGCCATCCGACTCCTTCGGCGGAGCGCTTCCCGCGCCGGGGCGGCATCCTGAGCCTCGTCCGCGTCCATCTCCGGCGGAGCGGCGCACGCCAGGCGGTAGCCGAATTGCCTTCCACTGGAACGATTCTCGTCCCAGCCGGCCGGTGCCTCGACGGCCTGCGTCACCTGGTGCTGCTCGCCACCCGCGTTGACCACGCGCGAGCGATCGACCACGACGTACGCCGTGAACCGACACAGCACACCGTGCCGCAGCGACAGCGCGACGATCTGCCGTTCCAGGTCTGCTGACGACGCGATGGCATAACGGTCCTCCAGATCGCGCAGACGCTGCCGAGCCCACAGCGCGGCCAGCGCCGGGTGAGCCTGTTCTTTCGCGGACACCTGCACGCTCCAACCCTGACCATCGGCCGAGCGACCGGCCAGGGTCAGGGTCCCCTCGCCCCGTCCGACATATCGGCCGAGGATGACCACGGGCGTCCCGGCGAACAGGTCCGGCAGCCGGGCCGGCACCAGGCTATCCACGTCGATGCTCATCCCCTCGGCCTTCACCGCCAGCGCGGTCAGCACCGGCGTGCCGATACGTCGCTGCACCTGGTCGATGGCCGTCTCCAGCCGGTCTTCCGACTCGACCAGCGTACTCGAGCCGCCGCCGAGGTCCGCCAGTTGCTGCAAGAAGCCGGCATTGACCGACTGGTCGATGCCGAGAGCGTGGACGCGGACATGCTCCAACCGCGTGCCGAGACGCTTGAGAATCTGCGTCTCGTTGCCGACCTGGCCATCGGTGATCAGCACGAGGACCTTGTCACGCCTGCGATCGCTGCCGTCCTCCAGAAGGCGCGACAGGGCCAGGTCGAGTGGTCGAGCCATCTCCGTACCGCCGCGATCGTCCACGCCCTGGAGGAACTCCAGCGCCGTCGTCCGGTTGCCGAACGTCGCTGCCATGAGATGGTCACCGTCAAACCGCGCCGGCGTGTCGATCCGATCATCAAAGGCGTACACGGCGAACCGATCCTGATCGGTCAGGCTCTCCACCAGACGCATGACCGCCCGCCGAGCGGTGACCATCTTCCAGCCGCGCATGCTGCCGGAACGATCGAGGATAAAGACGAGGTCGCGCGGCCGGCTCGGCTGCTCCTCCAGCATCGGCGGCAGCACCGTCAGCGCGAAGGTGCCGCCCGCGCCATCGGCGTCGGGATGTAGTGCCAGGGCCGTGCGGATGCCGCGCTCGGCGAGCCGGAAACGCAGGATGAAGTCCCGGTTGAGGCGCTCATCGACCAGGACTCGCAGGCGCAGGCCATCGCCGCTGCCCTTCTCGATCACCGTGTGCAGACTGGAACGTACCGCGTGCGGCAGCAGATCCGACGGCGGGAAGTACACCTCCAGCGACAGAGCGACCGGATTCGGGAAGCCGGGCAGCAGCACCGGCGGACTGATGCGCGAGGCGTCCGGCACGGCATCGGTGTCGCTGGCCGTGCCGCTCCCCGTCGCGGGCCGATGGATCGGCGTGCCGGGAATGTACCGCGGCGCGACGACCAGCGGAAACCGGAACAGCGCCTCGCCCTCGACGCACGGCAGCGGCTGGGCCAGGTCGAGATGCACCGTCGCCGTCTCGCCCGGCGGGATGTTGCCGACGCGCAGGGTGAACACGCCGGGCCGCTCCTCCTCGGTGATCGCCGCCTGGTGTCCCTGCGCGATCGCCTCGCGATACTCACGCCGGGCCTGGCCGCGCTCCTTCAACTCCCCTTCCAGGAGACGATCGCCGATTTGCAGCCGGAAACGCTGCACCGCCGCGCGCTCGGGAAGCGGGAAAATGTACGTCGCCTCCAGGGCCAGTTCGTGGACGTTGACGAACGTCTGCGTCAACTGTAAGTGGGCCGTCAGTCCGTCGATCGTGGCGCGGAGATCGACCGCCTCCAGGGGCAGCAGACCGCGTTCCGTCCGCAGTGCGCCGAGGCCGGCCTCCGCCGTTTCGCCTGAAACAGGGGCCAGGTCCGCGTCGTCCAGCAGGGACACCAGGGGCATCGTCTTCATGCGGATTCCTCCGTTGGGTTTCGGTCCATCCGGCGTTGATTCAGGAGCTTGAGTAGCGGAGCGGCCGAGGCACGCAGGGCCGCGAGATCGTGGTCGTCGAGCGGCGCGACACCCTCCACCAGCAGGGTGACGCCGGGAGCCAGCGGCACCGCCGTGAGGGTGCGCGAGGCTGTCTCCGGAGCGGGCTCCGTCTTCCAGAAGGGTTCTTCCTCCGCAGTCGCAGCGTTCGGCGGCGAGTCGGGCCGATCCTCTGGCACGTCGGCCAGTTGACGCAACCGGACATCGCTCAGGCCGAGCAGACGCTGCTGCACCTCGGTCAGTGTCAGGCCCCGAGCTTGCAGACGCTTGATGGCCACGAGTTGCCACAGGTGACGCCGGTGATACAGGGCCGTTCGTCCGCGAAAGCCCGCTGGCGGATCGATCAGACCGAGCGTGCCGTAGTAGCGGATGGTCCGCCGATCCGGAACGTCCCGCACACGTCCGCTCTCCTGGCGTGGTCCATCCACCCCCAGCGCCAGCGCGACCTGAGCGGTCAGTTCCTCCAGCGTCCAGCTCGGCTCCGCTGCCTGCATGGTCGTACCTCTCTCCGGGAGGTGAACCTCCATGTTGACATTGTGACAGCGTTATGTGACAGTGTCAAGTGGCGAGCCGGAACTCAGTGCTGCCCCGCAAGCGGTTCCCTTGTATGTTGGAATAGCGGGCTGTAGGGTCGTCCCGCGGACATCGCAAGGGGCTGACTGCAATCGCTACAATGACGAGTGAGGGTGGTAGACCGTTACCTCTCGCCCCTGAGTACAGGGGCGAGGGGCATTCGGAATAGCCTCTCAGCCGTTCGAGGTCACCGGAGGTTTGTCATGAACGAATCCGCGCCGCTCCTCATCCTCAACGCCGGCTCGGCCACCCTGAAGTACTCGCTTCGCCTCGGCGACGAGGCCACGCACGGCCTCATCGACCGCATCGACACTCACCCTCAGGTCAGCGAGGTGAGCGCGCACGGAGAGAAGGAACACTTTGATCTGGAGGGCCATTCCCGCGAGGACGTTCTCGACTGGGTGCTTCAGCGTCTGATGACCGATGAACCGCTGGTGGCCGTCGGTCATCGTGTCGTCCACGGCGGTGACCGGTTCACCGCTCCGGTCCTCGTCACGCCGGACGTGCTGGCCCGGCTGGAGGAACTGATTCCGCTGGCTCCGCTGCATCAGCCGCACAACCTCGATCCGATCCGCTACCTCCTGACGCGCCTGCCCGACCTGCCACAGATCGCCTGCTTCGACACGGCCTTCCACGCCACGCAGGATCGGCTCGAACGGATGTTCGCTCTGCCACGCCGCTACTTCGATCAGGGCGTCAAGCACTACGGCTTCCACGGCCTGTCCTTCGAGTACGTCGCCGACCGACTCGCCGCGATCGATCCGCGTGCCGCTCAGGGCAAGACAATCGTGTGTCACCTCGGAAATGGGGCCAGTCTCTGCGCTCTCGACGCTGGCCGAAGCGTCGCCACGACGATGAGCTTCACCGCTCTGGATGGCCTCGTCATGGGCACGCGCTGTGGCTCCATCGATCCGGGCGTCCTGCTCTACCTGCTTCAGCACGAGCGGATGAACGCCGACGAGGTGAACGACCTGCTCTACAAGCAGTCCGGCCTGCTCGGTGTTTCCGGCATCAGCGCGGACATGCGCGATCTGCTGGCCAGCGATCGGCCCGAGGCGGCCGAGGCAGTCGCGCTCTTCTGCTACCGGATCGCCCGCGAGATTGGTTCCCTCGCTGCGGTTCTGGGCGGACTCGACGCTCTGATCTTCACCGCCGGTATCGGCGAACATGCGGCCCCGGTCCGAGCCCGGGTTGGGCAGCGCTGCGCCTGGCTCGGCGTGGACCTTGACCCGACCGCGAATACTGCACATGGTGAGATCATCTCGACGCCGGCCAGCCGGGTCGTCGTTCGCATCGTCCCGACGGACGAGGAACGGATGATCGCCCGACACACGGCCCGCATCCTCGCCGGAGACGCTTCATGACGACGCATCGTTTCAAGACCAATCTGCGCTGCCAGGGCTGCGTGCAGAGCATCGCCCCGATCCTGGCCGAGGAACCGGGCATCCGTTCCTGGCACGCCGACGTTTCCGGCCCGGACAAGGTGTTGACCGTCGAAACCGACGTTCCGCGAAGCCGGGTCGAGGAACTGCTCAACCGGGCCGGCTACCGCATTCTGGAGGAACTGCCGGCTCCGGAGCCGGTGCCGATGAACGCACCGCTGCCGCCGAGCGAGCCGAGCAAGCCGCCACGCTCGGCCCTGACGACGTACTATCCGCTGCTGCTCATCCTGGCCTACCTGCTCGGCGTCGTCGCGATCGTCGAGTGGAACGCGGGCGTCTTCGAGCCGATGCGGGCGATGTCGGTCTTCATGGCCGGCTTCTTCCTGGTCTTCTCGTTCTTCAAGCTGCTGAACCTGCCCGGCTTCGCGATGACCTACGCCGGCTACGACGTCCTGGCCGCGCGCTGGTATGCGTGGGGCTATCTCTATCCGTTCGCCGAGCTGGCTCTGGGCATCGCGTACAGTCTGCGTCTGGCCCCGGCTGCGATGGTCGGTGTCAACCTGGCGACACTCGCCCTGATGGTCCTCGGTCTGGTCGGCGTGATCCGGTCGCTGTTCACTGGCCGAAAGATCCAGTGTGCCTGCCTGGGCACGTTCTTCGACCTGCCGATGTCCACGGTCACGCTGGTCGAAGACCTGCTCATGGCCCTGATGGCCCTGGCGATGCTGCTGATGTGATCGGTGGTCCGAGCCCGAGGGGCCGCGAGGGACTGCTATTCCCTCGCGGCTCCTCGGGCTCGGACGGTGTGAGTGTTTTCGTTTGCATCCCTGGAGGTTCCGCATGATACGTCCTGTCCGCCTATCGGTCGCTCTGGTCGGCTTGCTGGCCGGCTGTTCGATACTGATCGCTCAGCCGGAGGCTCCGAAAGCGGCCGATGACCGAGCCGTTCTCGTCGAGGGAGTCCAGTCGATCGGCTTCCCGGGATTGCCCGGCACGGTGATCGCCTTCGGAGAGAAGGCGTTCCCGATCGTGGCCGGGGTGGCCAACCGGCAGCCGGCCCTCGTGGTCGCCGGGAGTCATCTCGGTAAGGGCCGCGTCGTCGTCTTCGGACACGAGGGGTTCTTCACCCCAGAGACGCTCGGTCAGGCAGACACGCGCCGGCTGGTCGAGAATGCCCTGCGGTGGGCAGGCGGCAAGGGCGGGTCGGTGGCCGTCGTCGGCATGAAGGGAACCGCGAAGGCTCTGGAGGCGGCCGGGATCAAGGTCATCGCTGTCGCTGGCGGTAACTGGGTGGACCAGGCGAGCCGGTCGTCGGTCGTCCTCGTCAAGGCGAACGCGATCCAGGCGGGCGACGTCGCCGCACTGCGGCGGTACGTCGAGAACGGCGGCGGACTGATTACCGGGTTGCCGGGCTGGGGCTGGGAGCAGGTCAATCCAGGCAAGACGCTGGCACGGGACAGCGCGGCTCAGAAGCTGCTGGCCGCGGCCGGCCTCGGCCTGGCCAGCGACACGCTGACCCGACCGACGAACGGAGTGCTGACCACCGGCGAGGTTCCGTCGGCCGTTCTGGTCCGGTCGGCGCAGACCGCCGCCGAGCAGGCCCTCGCCGGGAAGGAGTCGAGCGATCTGGGTGTGGCTCAGGCGACGCTCATGCGGGCAATGGAGGCGCTGCCAGCCGAGAACGCTCGGCCGATCCGCGAGCAACTGCGCAAGGCACTGTCCACGGCGACGACCGCGCCGCCGACGCCGACCCGGCCATTGACGAAGAAGGATGGTGCCGCCCGTCTCGTCACCGGTCTGCGAAACCGACTGGTGCAGGCGCTTCCAGCCGAGGAGGTGCCAGCGGCCCCCGGAGCCGACGCCTTTCCGGGCCGTGTGCCCAGCGATGCCCGCCGGGTCGAGAAGACGGTGAACTTCACGAGCGGAGCGGCCGGCTACGTCTGCGATGGCGTTGGCACCTCGGCCAACTCGTCGCTCTGGTTCAGCACCGGGCTGTATGCCGCGCCAGGGGAGACGATCACGGTCGAAATCCCGCCGGGCCTCGTCGGCAAGGGCCTCCAGGTGCAAATCGGCTGTCACACCGACACGCTCTGGCACCTGGAGACGTGGCGGCGGTCGCCGGAGATCGTTCGCCGGGTGGCGCTCGCTCAGGCGAAGACGAAGGCGGCGAACGCGTTCGGCGGGCTCGTCTATCTCGTCGCGCCGGTGAAGGCGAACCTCGGTGGAGTACGAGCGACGATCACCGGTGCGGTCGAGGCACCCCTGTACGTCCACGGCAAGACGACGAAGGAAGAGTGGGCGAAGGTCCGCGCTCATCCCGGACCCTGGGCCGAGTTCGCCAGTGACAAGGTCATTCTGACCGTGCCGAGCGAGGACGCCCGGCGTGTGGATGATCCGATCGCGCTGATGAATTTCTGGGACCGTGTACTCGATGCGTGTGCGGATCTGACAACGGTCGGTCACCAGCGCGGCCGTGCGGAGCGGCTCGTTCACGACGTGCAGATCTCGGCGGGCTACATGCACTCGGGCTATCCGATCATGGGGCCGCTGAACGAGGGCAAACGAGCGCTCGACGTTGATCGCATCCAGCGGGAGGGAGCGTGGGGCTACTTCCACGAACTGGGGCACAATCATCAGGGTCGAGCGTGGACCTTCGACGGCACCGTCGAGGTGACGTGCAATCTGTACTCGATCTACGTGACGGAAACGCTCTGTCCGAAGGCACCGCTCCACGACGCGATCCAGCCCGCGTCGATCCAGCGGCACGCCCGCAAGTACCGTGCGGCCGGAGCGAAGTTCGACGACTGGAAGAAGGATCCGTTCGTGGCCCTGATCGTCTACAAGCAGATGCAGGAGGCGTTCGGCTGGGAGACGTTCAAGAAGGTGTTCGCGGAGTACCGCAAGACGCCGGCCCGGCAGCTGCCACGGGGTGACGCCGAGGAACGCGATCAGTGGCTGACGCGCTTCTCGACGACGTGCGGCAAGAGCCTCGTCCCGGCGTTCGCCTACTGGGGCATCCCGGTCTCCGAGGCGGCGAAGCGAAGCGTCGCGGACCTGCCGATCTGGGATTTTCCCGACGCGACGAAGTGACCGTCACGCTCCGCGAGTTCGCTCGCGGACGAGCCGAAACTGATCGTCGCCGATCAGGACGGTGTGGGCCAGGCCGAGAAACAGACCGGTATCGATGATGCCGGGGATGGCGAGGATCTTCGCCTCCAGCTCGGCCGGGTGGCCCAGCGGCGGGATGACACAATCGAGGATGGCGTTGCCATTGTCGGTCGGCACGTACTGACCATCATGCTCGTAGAGGATGGGCTGGCAGCCCAGTTCTTCCAGGCGACGCCGACACAGGGGCAGGGCGAAGGGAACGATCTCGACGGGGAGCTTGCGTCGATCGCCGAGCTGCGGCACCTCCTTGCCGGGGCCGACGACGATGACGAGCTTCCCGGACGCGACGGCGACGACCTTCTCGCGGACCAGGGCGCGACCGTAGCCCTTGATCAGGTTCAGTTGCGGATCGACCTCGTCGGCCCCGTCAATGGTGACGGCGAGCGGGAAGCCGGCCTCCAGCGAGACGAGCGGAATCCCCTCGCGCTCGGCGAGGGCGGCGCTGGCCTGGGAGGTGGGCACCCCACGCACCGGAAAGCCGGCGCGAACACGGGCACCGAGCAGGCGAATGAACTCGCCTGCCGTTCGGCCAGAGCCGAGACCGATGGTGGAACCGGACGGAACGAACTCGAGGGCACGCTCGAAGATACTGGCCATGATGGACCCCACGGAGTATGGCACCGGACGGGTTCGATGTTGTCCTGTAACGCGGTCTGTCAGAGCCGCGCACGCAGCGAGCCTCCAGGCGAGCGGAGTAAGCGCACCACGACCTGCACATCAGGGCGGCGGATGCGCCCCAAAGCCTGCACGTCCGGGCCTCGGTGCGCTTACTCCGCTCGCCTGGAGGCTCGCTGCGTGCGCGGCTCTGACAGGCAACGCGGTTGTCCTAGAACCCCGTCGGAGCCACGGCAAGGCACGAGATTGATTGCCCGACACTCGCCGAGACGGTAGACTCCTATCCCATGAGCCAGACACCCGTCTCCACGTTGCCTCGCATTATCGGGCCAGTCACCGCCGCGGCCATCGTCGTCGGGACGGTCCTCGGTTCGGGTATCTTCGCCAAGCCGCAGCCGATCGCCGAGGCGGTGCCGTACGCCGGCGTCGTCGGCATCCTGTGGATCGTCGGCGGACTGCTCGTCATCCTCGGAGCCCTGGCCTACGCCGAGGTGGCCAGCGTCCTACCCCGGGCCGGCGGCAACTACGTCTTCCTCCGCGAGGGCTACGGCCGACTGTGGGGCTTTCTCTGGGGCTGGGTCGAATTCTGGATCATCCGCACCGGCTCCATCGCCGCCCTGGCGACCCTCTTCTCCGACTCGCTCGCCGACCTGGCCTTCGGGCCCTCGTTCGGCTTCTGGCCGCGGCGTGGTCTGTCGATTGTCCTGCTCGTCGGCCTGGCCTGGATCAACATTCGCGGCGTCCGCTGGGGCGGCGGCCTTCAGGTGGTCGTCACCCTGATCAAGGTCGCCTCGCTGCTGTTCCTGCTGTCGCTGCCCTGGTTCTTCTTCCTGCGCAGCGACCCGACGCCGGTCTCGACGACGAACATGATTCCCCTGTGGCCGGAGGACTGGAGCCAGCTGAAGTTCGCCGGCCTGGGCACCGCCTTCCTGGGCATTCTCTGGGCGTATCACGGCTGGATGAACATCGCCCCGGTCGCTGGCGAGATCGATCGGCCACAGCGGAACATCCCGCTGGCCCTGCTCTCCGGCGTGGCCATCGTCGTCGCCCTTTATCTCGGCGTCAACCTGTCCTACTACCTGGCGATGACCGGTGAGGAGATGGCCGCGACGAAGGTCGGCACCGTCGCGGCGGCGGCGAGCGTCAAGATGCTCGGCACGGTCGGCCTGCTGATCGCCTCGCTGGCCGTCATGGGCTCGGTCTTCGGCTCGCTCAACGGCAACCTGCTCGTCGGCCCGCGTCTGCTCTACGCCATGGGAGCGGACGGCCTCGCTCCGAGCTGGCTGCACGCCGTCCACGTCCGCTACCGGACGCCGGCCCTCGCCATCGCCGTCATGGCCGGCTGGGCGTGCCTGCTCGTCCTGGGCGTCAGCGTGCTACTGTCCAGCGGCCTGCTCCAGGCCAAGAAGCCGTTCGACATGCTGACCGACTACGCCATGTTCGGAGCCATCATCTTCGAGACGCTCGCCGTGGTCTCCATCTTCGTCCTGCGGCGCACGCATCCGGACGTACCCCGGCCCTATCGCTGTCCCGGCTATCCGGTCGTGCCGGCGCTCTACGTCCTGCTGCCGGCCTTCGTCCTGGCCAACATGTTCACCGAACAGCAGGTCGAGGCGATCGCCGGGATGACGTTCATCCTCGTCGGCGTCGTCGTCTACTACGCCCTCGGTTTGCAGAAGACCCTGCCCACTTCGGGAGAGACCGCATGATCCCGTTCCTGGCGGCCGTGGTCATCCTCGCGGCGGTCGTGTTCATCATTCGCCGCAATGACGTGCGCCTGGTGCTGACGCTCGGTGCTCTGCTGCTGGGC
>CAYYJM010000004.1:34647-38511 GCA_964471755.1 uncultured Alcaligenaceae bacterium | reverse complement strand
GCCTCCTGGGTCAGCAGGTCGGCGCGGTCACGAGCAAGTTTCTCGCCACACTGTCCGACGAGAAGTTCGTCATCCCCATCTGCACGGCGATGGGCTTCGCCTACGTCCTGCGGCAGACTCAGTGCGACCAGCACCTCGTTCAACTGCTCGTCCGGCCGTTGCGGAGCGTCCGCATGCTCCTGATTCCGGGGACGGTCCTGGTCGGCTTCATCACGAACATTCCGATCGTCAGCCAGTCCGGCACGGCGGCGACCATCGGCCCGGTGCTGATCCCGCTCCTGACGGCGGCGAAGATTTCGCCCGTGACGGCCGGCGCGTCGCTGCTGCTCGGCTCGTCGATGGGCGGCGAACTGTTCAACCCCGGCGCTCCCGAGTTGCAGACGGTGAGCAACACGCTGACAGCCCGCTGGCACAAGGAGCAGGAGCGGGCGACGGCCGAGAATCGCGAGCCGGATCCGTGGGAACGTCGGGTCGCGCCGACCGAGGTCGTCTATCGGGCCGCGCCGTTCGCCCTGCTCGCCCTGGCCGTCGTCGTGCCGCTCTTCTGGTGGCGCAGTTCCCGGCACGAACGCCTGGAGATCGAACTGGCCGAACCGGCGGCGCGGGACGATGAGCCGGCCGAGTCCGGGCCGTTTCGCATCAACTACCTCAAGGCGTTCATTCCGGTGGTGCCGCTGATCCTGCTGTTCCTCGCCGGCAAGCCGCTGGAGTGGCTCCACATCGATCGAGCGTACCTGCTGACCGTTGGCGAACCGGATCGGCTGGCGGCGACGCGCCTGGTGGGAGCGGCGATGCTCGTCGGCGTCGCCCTGGCGATGGCCACGAGCATCGGCACGGCGGGGGCCAGCGTCCGGGCCTTCTTCGAGGGGGCCGGCTTCGCCTACACCAACGTCATCTCGCTCATCGTGGCGGCGACGGCGTTTGGAGCCGGAGCCAAGGTGGTCGGCCTCGATACCGCCCTGGAACACCTCGTGGACTGGGTGCCGGCCCTGCTCGTACCGCTGGCCATCGGCGCGACCGCCCTGTTCGCCTGGGTGTGCGGTTCCGGCTTCGCGGCGACGCAGAGTCTCTACCCGTTCTACGTCGATCCGGCTCGCGATCTCGGCGTCGATCCGGTCGGCCTGGGCGCGGTGGCCTCCCTGGCCTCGGCGATGGGACGCACCATGTCGCCGGTCGCCGCGGTCGTGTTCATCTGCTCGACGCTGACGAACACGCAGCCGCTGGATCTGGTCCGCCGCGTGGCCGGGCCGCTGCTCATCGGACTGATCGTGGTGACCGCGGCGCGGATGCTCTTCCCGGCCTGGTGAGACAGTCCGGGTCACTCCTTCTTCGTCGGAGGCAGCAACCGCAGGGTGCCGTCGCTCAGGGGCAGGAGCAGGTTTTTGCCCACGGGGACCGGCGTCGTCGCCGGCGCGATGCTGCCTTGCAGAGCCGGGATCTTCTCCAGCAACTGCCCCTTCGCTGGATCGAGCGGCAGGAGTCGGCCGACGTCCGTGGCGACCCAGATGCGATCGCCATGCCGGCGTGGCCGACCGACGATCGTCTCACGTCCCTCGCACGGCTTCCAGCGCAGCGGTTCGTCCTTCATCGGGTCGAGCCAGAACAGACGGCTGCTGTCCACGATGACACACACGCAGGCTGGCGTGCCCGGCGGCGTGGCGATGTAGGGACCGTCGGTCGGTCGGCCGCCGAGATCCCGGGTTGCGCCGCGTTCCAGCGAACCGTCAGGCCGGGGCAGCAGGGTCAGGAGCGTGCCCGCCCGGTCGGCGACGAGCAGGCGCGCGGCCGTGTCGCCCACGGCCGGCAGGAACAACGGCGTGCCCGTCAGACGCTGGCCGAGCGTGAATGTCGGCTGGCGATTGGGCTGAAGGACGACCGCGACCGGAGCGGCGGCGGGCCAGTCCCAGACGGTCAGACCGCGGTCGCCGTCGCTGCACACGAAGCGGGTGCCGCCGATCGACACCACGCAGCCGATGGTGTCCGGGCCGAGGTAGCGATCGCGCCAGCTCGGGCCTGGCTGCAAGGTCGGTTTGGCGATCTCTTGCAGAGACAGTCGATGCAGGTTGCCGTCGGCCAGCGGCAGGATCAGATGATCGGCGACCAGAGCCGGCGAGCCGGCCAACTCGAACGGCAAGGGCACCTCGTGTGCCTCCACCACCCAGGCCTTGCAGTCGGTGTCCCAAAGAACCCGACGCAGGACTAACGTCCGGCCCGAGCCCGGAGCGGCGGCCTGGACGGCGGCCTTTCCGGTCGGCAGGGCGACCAGTCGAGGCGGCCAGCGTGGATTGTCGGCCAGGGTGCCGGCCAGAAGGGTCTCGCGGCCGTCCCAGGGCTTCGCGCCCGGAGCGAGATCGGCCGGCAGATGATGCAGGGCCCCGGCCTGGTCCATCAGCAGGAGCGTTTCGGGACCAAAGTCCGGGTGCAGGCGGATCGGCTCGGCGGCGGCCACCAGGCCCAGTTGGGTCTGCCACAGGATCTGCCCCGTCTCGTCCTCGATCGCGGTGACCACGACACTGGGGCGATCCAGCGGTTGCGTCACCGTGTAGAGGATGGCCCGGCCTTCCACGCTGTCGAGGTCGGCCGGATCGTCCACCTCAAGCCTGGCCCCATTGGCAAAACGCGGATCGGCCAGAGCCTGGGTCTGATGGACCGGATCGCCCAGTTCCAGCAAGCTCCGCCAGGACGGATCCAGCTTCGGGCCGGTGCGGGGGTCCCAGACGATGCGACTGCGGCGCAACTGCCCCTGAGCGAGGAGCCAGAGATCGCTGCCGCGCATCCGCACGACCTGGGCTCGTCCGTGCGGCTGACCGGGCGAGACGCCAGCGACCGCCTCGCCCAGGCGGATGCCGTACCGGTCGCCGTCCTTGTGACCGGGCAGCAGCGGGAAGAGGGCCGGGTCGCGGTTGCCGGGCTGACGGATGCCGATCAGGCCGAGTCGGCCCTCGTCCGTCAGCAGCGCCAGCTTCTCCGGATCGACCGCCGGCGGGAACCACGTCCAGCCGGTCAGGCGGATGTCGGGCCGCTGGGTTTCGGGCGGCCAGGCTCGCTGGAGACGGTTCTCCGGGCGGTCCTCGTTCAGCAGCCAGAAATCGCGGCCGTCCGCCGGGATCTGGCCCAGTTCCATCCCGGCCCGGCCCGGCTCCGGCACCGGCAGGCGGAAGACGCTCAGGCCGGTCTCTTGCAGATCGCGAGCCAGAGTCAGCACCAGGTAGCCGGGATAACCGGGTTCCCTGGGATGCTCCACCTTGAGCAGAACCGGAGCGGCACGCAGGGAGCCGCTCGGATGGCCGGTGTGCAGGATGCCGACACAGCGACGATTCGCCCCCACGTCGAGGACGTAGACACACGAATCGTCGGCGGCGAAGTAGAGGCGGGTGGTGCCCTTCTCGCGAACGCCGCCCCAGGTCAGCCGCTGACCGAGATGGAACGTGCCCAGCAGTCGGCCGCGTGTCGTCTCGATCTCCTGGATCTCGCCATCGGCCAGGGCGAGGAAGACGCGCTTATCGACGACGATCGGCCGACCCAGACACGGCTTCTCCAGCCGATGCCGCCAGAGGGTTCGGCCGTCGCGGTCCAGGGCGGTCAGCGCTTCCTTGCCCCAATCGGCCGAGAGGACCAGGATGCGATCGCTGTTCGCTTCGTCGCCACGGACGCGAACGGGCAGCATGGTCGTATCGATGCCGACGCGCTCCGCCCAGGCGACCTCGCCGTTATCGCTGCGCAGGGCGTAGAGAACGCCGCGAACCAGAGCCAGGATGATCTCGGCCGGAGCCGGCTTGACGACCAGGTTCGCTGGCGGACGCTGCAACTGACGACGCCAGGGTTGCGCGAGCTGGAAAAAGCGGCCGTCCGCCACGGCGGCGC
>CAYYJM010000004.1:27249-34637 GCA_964471755.1 uncultured Alcaligenaceae bacterium | reverse complement strand
GCAACTGAGCCTGCACCCAGAAGTTGCCGGTCGTCTCCGGGACCGGCTGGCCGGCCACGTCGGCCGGGGCCTGCCGGTAGACGATGCGATCGAGTTGATCGCGGAACAGCTTGTTTCGCAGTTCCTGGATCGCGGCCTCCTTGCGCAGATCCGGGAAGAAGCTCTCGTTGGTCTGCAAGAGCCTCTTGAACTGCTCCAGTTTCTCCGCCCCGGACGCCTCTCCGGCCACCAGGGCGTTCAGGTTCTGGTCGAAATCCTTCCGCCGTTCCCAGAGACGGACGGCGGTAACGACGCGCTGACACTCGCTCTGCAGGTCGGCGGTCTGCTTCGGTGTCAGGCCGGCCGGCTTCAGCTGCGCCAGACGGTCGATCATCTCACGGACCTTGTCGATGTGGCCCAGCGGCGAAGCGTCGGTCGCCGGAATGACCTTCGCCGTGAACGCCTTCAGCCGGCCTTCGAGTTCCTTGCCGATCAGCGGGTGATGCTTCTTGACCACCTCGTCACGATACGTCTGGGCGAGAAACTGCTTCAGGGCGATCATCCCCTGATCGGGCGGTAACTCGGTGTTGCGCAGCGTCTCCAGCAGGCGGACGAGTTTCTCCATCGCCTGGTAATCGGAGTGATGCTCCGAACGGGGGAACAGGCGGGCCAGGTTGGCGTACTCGGTCCCTGCGGCGGCGTAGTCGCCGCCTTCCAGGGTCTGGCGAGCGTGGTCGGCGAGTCGCTCCTCGTTCTGGGCGTAGACGGTCAGCGCCCAGTAGCCGACGACTCCCAGCGCGACGAGGACCACGACCACGAGACCGAGGATGACTCGCGTCGCCCAGTTTCTGGAACGTGGACGGGGTGTTTGCGTGATCGGCGCGGGAGTCGGAGCCGGCGTCTGGCTACCGTTCGTCGATGGCGCTGGCGTAGACGTGTTGGTTCGCTTGCCGGGGTGGCTGCTGCGTGACGTGGGCTTGCGCACCGGCGGCGGCACCTGCGGATCGCCGGACGTTGGTACCGGCGTTGGGTCTGGCGTTGGTGTCGGCGTTGGTTCAGGTGTTGGATTGGATTCCGGCACTGGCGTGGGCGTGGCGACCGGATCCGGGGTTGGATTCGTCGCGCCGCTGGGAGTCCGCACCTCCGGCTGATTCGCCCACCAGTTCGCGACGGTCGCGGCGGGAGCGGCCGGCACCGGAAACCGGGCCCGACACTGCGGCAGTTTACACACCATCGTCTTGCCGGCCATCTCGGGCTGGAGCTGGTAGACCTCACCACATTCGGGACAGACGGCTTTGATCGGCACGGCAAGGATCCTTCTGGTTCGAGGGGCTCACCCGCGCAGGCCGACCTGGTCGAGCAGAGCGGCCGTCTTCTCGTACGCTTCGCGCACCCAGTCCACGATGCGCTCCGGTTCGGGCGAATACTCCAGTTCGATGCTGATCGCCCCATCGAGGCCGAGGGCCTTGATCTCGCGGAGGTACGGCAGGAAGTCCACGACGCCGCGACCCGGTGGCAGATCGCCATGCACCCGGCCGTCACAATCGCTCAGGTGAACGTGAGCGACCCGTCCTTTCAGTGTACGCAATTCCTCGGCCGGCACCTTCGCCAGATGGCAGTGCGAGATGTCGATATTCGCCTTGACGGCGGGATGATTCACCGCATCGAGGAAGGCCCGCATCTGCTTGACGTTGTTGAGCAGCGAGAGCGGGAACGGCTCCAGTTCCAGGGCGATTTCCAGGTTCAGATCGGCGGCATAATCGCCCAGGGCGCGGACGTGGGTGACGGCCGTTGCCCACTGCTCGGCCGGCGGGATGACCTGCCGATCCCAGATGTACTCGCCCAGGACCAGTAGCAGGTTCTTCGCCTCGTACTCGTAGGCGAGATCGAGGTAGCGACGGCAGCGGTCGAGATGGAAACGCTGCACGCTCGGGTTGAAGTCGATCAGGCCGACCGCGACGCAGGCAATCGACACGATCGGCAGACCGACTCGGCGGCACTCCTCGCGAATCAGCTTCCGCTCGCGCGCATCGAGATCGAGTGGATCGGCGAAAATGTCGATCGCGTCGAAGCCGATCTCGCGCGTCTTCTGGATGCCGAAGGCGGTGCCGCGACCGGCCTGCACCCAGGCGGAGTTGATGAGGCCGAGTTTCATGATCCGTCTCCGCCCTTCCGTCGCCGGCTTGTCGGCGATCCGATGCTCACGGTTCAAACACCTTCAGCGTCCGGGTCGCTTCCTCATTCAGCTTCGGGCGATTCTCTTCCTTCTTCGCTGCTTCCAGGTCGGCCTTGAGCTGGTCTTTCTTCGGGAAATCGAGAAGCCGCTTTCCAAGCATTCCCAGGGCCCGGGCGTAAAGATAGCGAGCGTCCGGATCGGTGACCTTCTCGGCGACGGTCGAGCCCTGACCCTGCTCGTTGCCGGCGTTTACCTTCGTTCCGGTGCCGTCGAACTTGAACGTCCGCTTGTCGATGAAGCCCTCGTAGAGGACCTCGGCGACGACGAGCGGAGCCTTATCTCGGAGGGCGGCGGCGAGGACGCGCGCGGCCTCCAGGCGAGCCCCGGCAGGGTCGGTCGCCGCTGGTTCGCCCAGCAGGTCGGTGAGTGTCTCGACCCAGGCAGGCTCCAGCCGCTCGCAGCCCAGGAACGACCAGACGGCCCGGAGCCGGAGTTGCGTGTCCTTCTCGGCCTTGACCAGGTCGGCGAGGACGGGCAGGGCCTCGGCGTTGTTCGGATAGCCGATCTGGGCCACGGCCTCAACGGCGTAGAGCCGGACTTCCTGTTCCGCTGGCGTCGGAGCGGCGGCCTTGATCGTCTCGATCAGGTGATGCAAAGCCGGCCGGGCCTTCGCTCCCAGACGACCCAGCGCGATGGCGACGTTGCGGCGAACCCGGTTGCCCCGATCGGGCCGGAGTGCCTCGGCGAGGTCCATCAACGCCGGCTCGGCCAGCGGGCCGAGTTGGGCCAGCGAGCCGGCCGCCAGTTCCTGGGCGGTGACATCGTCCGCCCGGAGAGCCCGACGCAGGACCGCCAGGGCCAATTCGGCATCGGGTCCGCCACGGGCCGCCAGGACGAAGGCGGCCAGGCGTGAGAGTTCCTCGTCCACGCCGCGCAGCACCGGGCTGAGAATGCGGCCCAGGTCGTCACCGGGAAACAGCCGGAGGGCGAGCATCTTCTCCAGGGTGGTCGCCAGCACGACGGCATCGCGCGGCTTGCCCGCGGCGTCGATCTCCGCACGAAGCATGCGCGTCAGGGCCGGGCCGACCTCCTTCATCCGTTCCCGGTTGGCCTCGAAGCGGTGCAGATCGGCCAGGGCTGAAACCGCGTCGCGCCGGACGAGAGCGTCCGCATCGGTGAGATGACGGCACAGGTCGGCGACAAGGCCCTCGTCTACCGCGCTGGTGGCACCGATGGCACCGAGAGCCCAGGCGGCATTCTGACGCACCTCCGCCTCGGGATCGTCGAGGGCCTTGCGAATGGTGTCGAGTGCGGAGTGGGCCAGGCCGGCGTAGCTGCCCAGCGCGACCAGGGCGGCCCGGCGAACGCGGGGCGACTCGTCGGCAACGGCCTTGATCAGGGCATCACCACAGATCGGCCAGTCGGGGCCGGCTCCGCGGCCCAGGTGGACGGCGATCTCGCCCAGAGCCCGGCCGGCGTTCGCCCGCACGGCAGCGTCGGGGTCGGCGAGCAATTTCGTCAACGCCGGAACGACGCGCGGGCCGGCGTCCAGGCCGAGTTTGCCCAGCGCGAAGGCGGCCGACCGACGGGCATCCGCCACGCCGTCGGCTGCCTGGGCCAGCCACTTCGATTCGGGCCGACCCAGGATTTCCGGATCGGCCTGGATGCTTCCGCTCACCAGCAGAAGCACCAGCGACGCGACGAGGGTGCGCGACATGGTCACCTACTTCTTGTCCGGCTTGTCCATCTTCTTGACGCCCTTGATGTGTTCGATGGCCGCCTTGGCCAGCTTCTGGAAGCCCTCGGTGGCCTCCTTGTCGTCCACGATGGCCTGAAGGCCGTTCATGGCCACGATCCCCGGATCTTCGATTCCGGCCAGGGCAATGATTGCCGACATGCGGACGCCGAAGTCGGGGTCCTTGAGGGCCTTGACCAGGTCGGGCACGGCGAAGCGTGCGTGCGAACCGAGCTGGGCCAGGGCGCGAATGGAGGCACTGCGGATGCGAGCCTCCTTGTCCTGCATGTGGTCGCGAATGGCCTTGACGGCCACGGGGTTCACGTCCGTGACGCACATGAGGCTCATCCACGACCAGAGGCTGACGACGCGGTCGCGGTCCAGGGTGAGCCGGCGCAGTTCGCTTTCGACCTCGGCAGCCAGGTCCGACTCGGCCGGTCGTCCGAGTTTGCCGAAGCCGCGAATGCCCTCCATGCGGACCTGGAAGGTCTGGTCCTTGAGGGCCGTCAGCATGGCACTGACGCAGCGGCTATCGGGTGGGTCGGTGTTGGTCTTGCCCCGACCGATTTCCGCCAGGGTGTAGACGGCGGCCCGGCGGACCTCCCAGGAATTGCCACTGCTCGGGAGTATCTGGGCGACACGGATCAGGTCCGGGATCGCCGGAACGGCCTTCTCTCCCATGTTGAACAGGACCATCACGGCCTGGACCCGGATGCCGACCTGGGCCTCCTCTCTCAGACGCTTCTGGAGGGCGTAGATCGTCTTGGGCAGCAGCGAATCGGGAATGTCGAGGGCCATGATCGTCTGCAGCGATCGGAACCGTGGGCTGGGGTCGGGATCGACCGTGCGATCGAGGATCTTGCGAAAGATTTCCGGCGTGCTGGCCAGCTTGCCGAAGAGGGCCATCGCCCGGAGCGCTTCTTCGCGGACGCTTGCATCGGGACTGGTCAGATCCTGCGTCCACTCCTTGATGCTGCGACCGTCGATCTCTCCCTGCGTCGGCGACAGGTCAATGAGCGGTTCCTTCTTCCCCTTTCCCGGAATCTGTCCGAGCAGGCAGAGCGGATCGAGCAGTACGAGCAGCAGCAGAGGCACCCAGCGGATTCCACGCATGATAAACCCTCGCTCTCCGGCTTCCCCACAGGCATCAGGATACCACCGATGCGGCCGTCGGAGCAAGTAGACAGATTCATCGTCGGCCGAGTGGCCGAAGCGATGGCTCGGCTCTGGCCCGGACAGTACCGTCTGCGGGAATTTTTGGAATTTTGTCACCGCCTACCGACCAGATTCCGTACACTCTGCAAACGTCACCCCTGACGACGAGGAAGGAGCGCGTCGAAGATGTCCGCCCCGGGCGCATTGTTATCGTTTTCGCTCGGCCCCGTGCAGCCGTTCATCGCCAGCGCGCGGACGGTGCGCGACCTGTGGACGGGGAGCTACCTGCTGTCCTGGCTGACGTTCGCGGCCATGCGACCAGTGCTGGACGCGCTGAGCGAAAAGGCGTTTATCCTGCCGAGCCTGGAGAGGAATCCGCTCTTTCGCAAGCTTCATCGCCGGGAGCAGGTCGAGCCACGCGAGTTGCTGACGCCCTGTCTGCCGAATCGGTTCCTCGTCGAGGTGGCCAGCGCCGAGCAGGGCCGTGCCCTGGCGGCCGACTGCGAGAAGTCCTGCCGGGACGCCTGGGGCCAGATCGAATCGACGGTGCGCCAGGCTCTGGCCGGACGCGTGGCCAATCTCGATCCGCTGAACCTGTGGGACGAGCAGTTACGCGACCTGTTCGAGATCCGCACGGCGGTTCTGCCCCTGGAACCGGCCACGCTCGAATGCTGCCGCGATCTGGTCGCCGGATCTCGCGATGGCTGGCCGTTGCAGTTTGACCTGCTCGGCGGTCTGCTCGATGCCCTTCGGAGCGTCAAGCACATCCCAGTCTACCAGACGAAGGCCGAGCGGGTGCCGCAGAAATGTACTCTCCTGGGCACCTACGAACAGCTCGGGCCGGCCGACCTGGACGCGTCCCGAACGTTCTGGGAATCATTCGCCGAACGCGGCAAGAGCCGAGGCACACGGACGACCACTCGCGAACGTCTCTGCGCCCTGGCCCTGGTCAAACGATTTGCCTGGGCGGACTACTTCAGCGGCGCGAGTGTCTTCGGGCTGTCACCGCAGGAACTGCGCTACGCCGACAGCGCGACCGTCGCCGCCGCCCTCTGGCTCGACCAGGCGAAGATTCGGCCGGAGGCGATCCGCCGTCAGCAGGGGGACTGGAGCGGTCAGTGGCTGCACTGGACCACGTCCACGGCGGAGGACGAGGATCCCTGTCCCGAGGCGGTCTGGAGCCAGATCCAGCAGGCGAAGCGCGGCCAGAAGGAGAAGCCGCCGACCTACTACGCCCTCCTGATGCTCGACGGTGACCGGATGGGGCAGATCCTGCGTAACGCCGGCTCGACGGAACGCTGTCGGGCGTTCAGCGCGGCGTTGACCCGGTTCGCCCTGGAGCAGGTGCCGGGCCTCGTCGAGGATGAGTTCCGCGGTGAGCTGATCTACGCCGGCGGCGACGACGTCCTCGCCGTCCTGCCGACACGGCACGCCCTGGCCTGCGCTCGCCGACTCGAAGCGGCCTATCGCGATGCCTGGGCGGCGCTGCACCCGGAACCGGCGGCAACGATGAGCGGCGCGATCGTGGTCGCCCATTACAAGGAAGACCTGCGCTTCGCGCTGGGAGCGGCCCGCGCCGCCGAGAAGGCCGCCAAGGACGCCGGTCGGAATGCCCTGACACTGCGCGTGTTACGCCGCTCCGGTGAGCATACCGGCGTCGTCCTCGGCTGGGATCAGGCGCACGAGGTCGATCCGCTGGTGGAGCAGTTCGCGGCCGGCTTCAGCGATCGCTGGACGTATCGGCTGCGGGCCGAGTTGCCGACCCTGGCGACCGAGGAACCCGCTGCCCTGCCGCGCTTCCAGGCCGAGTTGCGCCGTCTGCTTGGTCGCGTGGAAGCGACCGGTGGCGATGCCGACGTGGTCCGGGCGCAGGCCCTGGCCCTGCTCGCCAATTACACCCGCTGGGGCCATCAAGAACGGGGCCAGCCCCTGGTGCGGGTGCTGGAAGGGTTCGTGACGCTGTGCCAGACGGCCTCGTTCCTGGCCCGGGGCCGGGAGGAATGACCATGAGCCGACGTGTTGGCTTGCGACTCGATCCGCTCGACGGCCTCTTCTTCCGGGACGGTCGGCCCTTCGATGCCGCCAGCCGGGTCGAGGGAGGTCTGCCGAATCCGCAGACGCTCGCCGGGGCGCTGCGGACCGCCCTGCTCGCTCGCCACTGGGACGCCGACCTTGGCCGACGACTGCGGGGCGTCAGCGGAGCGGACATGCGCGAACGGCTCGGCAAGGCGGGCGCGCCGACGTGGATTCTCGACGCGACCTTTCGCGGCCCGTGGCTGGCGCGGGCTCCGAAGGCGGGGCCGCTCCGACCTCTGGTGCCGATGCCGGCCAACGTCGCCGTGG
>CAYYJM010000004.1:16529-27239 GCA_964471755.1 uncultured Alcaligenaceae bacterium | reverse complement strand
AGGAACGCGGCACGCTGCACCGCTCCGCACCGCTGCCGGTCGGGACGCTGCCCGGCTGGACAGACCCCGACGGCCTGCGGCCTCTGTGGCGCAAGGGCGGCGTCGCGGGCAAGGCCATCGACGGCTACCTGACGGCGGAGGGGCTGTCGGCCTACCTGGCCGGCGCGACACCGACGCCGGATCAGGTGGTGCCGACCGGCGAACTCTTCGGCTACGACCATCGCACCGGCATCGGCATCCGACCCGACGCGCTGACGTCGGATGAGGGAGCGATCTACGGAATCCGCCTGCTGGTCCTGCGCCGCGACGTGGCCCTCTACGCCGAGGTGTTGCCAGGCCCCGGAGCGCCCGAGGGGACGCTCCTGGACGGCCCGATCCCCTTCGGCGGCGAGGGACGCTACGTCACGCTGACGGAGCTGCCGGCCTTCGACTGGCCGCAGGTGCCCGCCGGCGGTGATCGGAGTCTCTGGCTGATGCTCTCGCCGGGGATCTTCGCCGTGGAGCGGCCCCATCGACCGGATGGGCTGGCGGGAACGCTGCGAGCCGCCGCGTCCGGTTCGCCGCTGGCGGTGTCCGGCTGGAACGTCCACGCCAATGGGCCTCATCCGACGCGGTTCGCCGTGCCGGCCGGGGCGGTCTACTTCACCGAGGGAGCCACCGACCTGGCCGCGGGGTCGCTGTGTGCCGACGTCGAGCGCGTCGCTCAGGGCTGGGGTTTCGCCTTACGAGGAGTCTGGAACGATGGCCAGTAATCCAACGGCCGGAGCGCTGCTCGGCCTGCACGCCCAGACGGCCATGCACCCCGGAGCCGGCACCGCCCTGGGTACGGTCGATCTGCCGATCCAGCGCGAGCGTCACACCGGCTGGCCCAACATCGCCGGCAGCGCCCTCAAGGGCATCCTCCGCGACGCCGTGCGCTCGCGGATCGCCCGCCAGGCCAACCTCGACGATCTCGACCGCTGGGACGACGCCGAGGGCAAGCGAGCCGAACGCAGGGGCAGCCAGCGTGAGAAGGCCAATGCGACGCTCGATCTGAACGTGCTGTTCGGGCCACCGACCGATGGTTCCAGCGAGTTCGGCGGCGCGCTCAGCGTGACCGATGCGCGAACGCTCTGCTTTCCGGTGCGGTCGCTGCGTGGCGTCCATGCCTGGGTGACGTGCCCGGCGGCGCTGGATCGTCTGGTCCGCGACGCCGCCCTGGCCGGCCTCGAGGGACCGACCGGCTGGCCGGACCAGATCCGGGACAACGAGGCCGTCGTCGCACCGGGTTGCGCCTGCATCGCGGCCGATGAGCGTCTCGTGCTGGAGGAATACCAGTTTGAGAAGGCCGGCGAGTCAGCCGCACCCGTGGCCGAGTGGATCACGCAGCACCTGCTCTCCGATCGGCCGGCCTACGCGTCGATGAAGGCCCGCTTCGCCCGGCACCTGGTCCTGCTGTCGGACAACGATTTCACGCACTTCGTCCGCAACGCAACGGAGGTCTCGGCCCGGATCGCCCTGAACTACGAGACGAAGACCGTCAAGGACAGAGCCCTGTTCTACCAGGAATTCCTGCCGGCCGAGACGATTCTCTACGCGGTCGTGCTGACCAACCCTTCGCGCTCGCGGCGAACGGAGAAGACCGGCGGGGCGCTGCTGACCGAACTGGCCGGCCACCTCGCCGAGGTGCCCGTACTGCAGATCGGCGGCGATGAGACGACCGGCAAGGGATACTGCGCCTGCCGGTTGGCCCGAGCGTGACGGCTTCATTTAGCCGCCGGCTTGCCGGCGGTCTTTGGGACGACAACCCCGCCGGCAAGCCGGCGGCTAAATGAGGAACCCCATGAACGGACGGCGGATCGAGACCAAGACACTCGACCAGGAGCGGGCCGAGCATGCCTGGAACTGCGTCCAGGACGTGCTTCAGCTTCCGCCCGCGCAGCGACGCGAGTTCGGCATCCAGCTGAAGAAACTGCCGACGCGCATCCTGGCCGCCGGCCTGGGTCAGGCCCTCGCCTTCCTCGAAGCGAAGGGTCTCGCCGAGAAGCTGCGAAAGACCCTCAGCGGCTGGATTGCCCGGCGACGCGCCCCGTTTGACGCCGAGGATCGCCTCCTGGTCCGCATCATTCAGGGCGATGCCGAGTTCCAGCGCTACGCCACCGGCGAGGTCCTGGCCTACCTCGCCTGGCTGGTCCGCTTTGCCGACGCCCACGATCTGACGACGAACGCCCAGGAGTGAGTCATGCCGCGCGGGAAGGTACGCGACTGGAAGGGCAAGATCGGCACCGTCGTCTCGGAGACGGGCGTCCAGCATCTGTTCATGTCCAACGACCTGCACGGTCTGCCGGTCGAGGAGATCGTCGATGGCCTGATTGTCGAGTTCGACGCCATCAAGGCGGGCAGCGGCTGGCAGGCCAAGAAGGTCCGTCGCTCGGCCGACCAGTCCTGGGGCGGCAAGGCCCATCAGGCAGCCCAGGCGAAGAAGACGTCAGCGCCCCGTGGTCTGGATCCCGATCAGCCGATCCCGCCGGAGATTCTGGCCCTGGTGCCGTTGCCCCGAGCGATCCGTGAGACGCTTGGTCAGGTGCCGCTGCGCGATCGGCATCCGGGTCTGCACCTCGACAAGTTCCTCAAGCCGGCTAGCGATCAGGAGGCCCAGCGGAAGGCCCTGGAGGAGGTCGCCGGCATCCCGGCGGGCAGTGCGCCGTTCGAGGAGGCCGTCACCCGGCATCAGGACCTGCTGACGGCCCTCGACGCCCGGACCTGGTCGCGCACCACGGCGACGCCGTTGACGCTCCACCTGGCCCGTGCGTCGGCCCTGGAGAACGCCGGCATCTGTCTGCATCCGCTGCACGGCTTCGTCTATCTGCCCGGTAGCGGTCTCAAGGGCCTGGCCCGCGCGTACGCCACGCTCCTCCACCCGGACCAGAAGGAACGCATCGAGCGCGTCTTCGGCACGACCGAGGGAAGCGGAGCGGTCGTCTTCCACGACGCCTGGCCGGTGCAATGGCCGAGGCTCATCGTGGACATCGTCAACAATCACCACACGAAGTACTACCAGGGCGACGAGGCACCGGGCGACTGGCAAGATCCGGTGCCGGTCTACTTCCTGGCGATACCACCGGGCGCGACGTTCACGTTCGCCCTGAGCGCCCGCCGACCGGAGGACGCCGACCTGGTGACGCAGGCTCGTCAGTGGCTCGACGCGGCACTGACGCACCGTGGCGTCGGGGCGAAGACGAACGCTGGCTATGGCTGTTTCGTCCCGCCGGAGGGAGCGCCGCGCGTGCTGGAATCGTCTCGCTTCGCGACCTTCGAGGCGACGCTGACCCTGACGACGCCGGGCTACCTGGCCGGGGCCCTCCAGCGGGCCGGCGATTGCGACCTGCGATCGGCGACGCTGCGCGGCCTGCTGCGCTGGTGGTGGCGGACCCTGCACAGCGGCTTCGTGGACGTGCCGACGCTGCGCCGGATGGAAGCGCTGCTCGGGGGCGACACCGAGGCCGGCGGCGCGATCCAGTTGCGCGTCGAGCCCATTGCGGGAAAACTGCGGCCGATCGAGAGCCCGTACAAGGACATCAACCCGCAGAACAATCGCTCCGGCTTCAGCCGAAGGTTCCGCGAGGAGCATGGCATCTGGGAGGCCCCGCAGGGCCAGACGCAGGGGCTGGCGTACTCCGGCTACGGCATGGACGAGGGCAATCCGCCGGAGCGAAGGCGGCGCTGGGTCGCCCCGGCCGGCATGGCCTGGCGGCTGACCCTCATCGCTCAGGACCGTGACGCCCTGAAGGCGGCCGACGTGCTGAAGCAGGCGAAGGCGGCCCTCTGGTGGTGGGCCTATCTCGGCGGAGCCGGCTCACGCTCACGCAAGGGCTTCGGCTCCTTCGCCGACCCGACCGAGCTGAAGGATTTCGAGGGCGGCCGCTGGCTCACTCTCGGCGGCGAATTCCGCAAGCTGCTCGCCCTGCCCGATCAGCCGTTCAATCCGGCCTGGGCGGCGTCACCGGCCATCTACCGGATGCGCGACCTGGCCAAGTCGCTCAATCAGAATCCGTGGCTGGAGGTGGCGACCGTCTGGGACGATCCGTGGCGCGCCCTCGACGAGATCGGCATGGCCATGCAGACGTTCGCCCAGGCGGCCCCCGGCACGGGCCACGGCAGCCACTGCGACCAGAAGCGTTATCTCGGTCTGCCGCGTCAACTGCACGGCCCGAGAAATCATCCGATGGGCCATCAGTCCCCTTCGACACACCAGCGTCCGGTGCCGCTTCGGGGCGTACATGGCGACCGCCACGCGGCTCCGATCTTCTACCACGTCGCTGGTGTGCCGGGAAGTCGGCTGACAATCCGTGTCGCTGCCTTCCCGACAGCGTCGCTGCGCGCCCCCGGCACGGGCGAGGTGGCCGGGTTGCAGGAGTGCATTCAGGTGCATCGCGAACTGCTGACCGATCTGGCCGCCTACCTGGCGACACGGAGGAACGTGCCGTAAATCTTCGCCGTGGTCGTCACGGTCGATCGGGGACCGCGTAGGAAGGGCAGAGACGATCCCCCTCGAACGCGGAGAGACGACCATGAACCGGATGCACCTCGCGGCTCTGACCCTGGCCCTGACGCTGGCCGGCGTTTCCGGCCCGGTGGCCCTGGCTCAGCGGCGAATCGAGATCAACGGCAACAACTACGCCGCCATTGCCTACTCGCCCTCGACCCAGAGCTACGGCTACTGTTACGACTGTGGTACTCTCGGCTACGCCAAGCGTCAGGCCCTGTCGCACTGCCCGGAGGCCGACGCCCGGATTCTCACCTGGGTGCAGTTCGGCTGGGCCGCCCTGGTCGTCGCCGAGGACGGGGCCTACGGTTACTCCACGACCTGGGGCGGCAGCGCTCAGGACGCCCTGGTGAAGGCGAAACGCGAACTGCGCAAGCACACCAACCGGCCGATCAAGAAGACCCTGATCGTCTGCTCAGGCGACGTCGATCCGATCGAACGGGAGGGGGAGTAACTGCCGGGGGTGTTTCCAGGAAATCCGGATTGATTCGGCTCAAGAAATCGACTATGGCGGCCGACCTTCCCTGGCGGGAGTCCGACGGGGATGCTGACGAAGGCCGCGAGGAGACGCGGACATGGCTGCGTTCCGTCGATGGATATTTGCCCTGGCCGGGGTTCTCGGCCTGCTGTCCGGTTGCTGTGCGTTCTGGGAACGGCACTGCGCCCCGCGCTATGGCGGCTACTGCCAGCCAGCGGCTCCGGCTTGTTACGGTCCCCCTGCACCACAGGCGTGCTGTCCCTGCCCGACACCGGTGCCCGTGGCCGGGAACTGGGGCAATCCCTGCCCGCCTGGTTGCCGGCCGCAGTGACCCCCGATCAGCTGATGACGCGGGCTCCGGAGTGGCGGTCGTACCAGTGTCGGAGCTGGCGATCGCAGCAAGCCAGGGCCATGCGGGTGGCTGCCAGCGTGGTCACCGCAGCGAGGAGGGCACCGAGCAACCAGGTTTCCCCGGAGGCGGGACCGCCCGCGCCGAACAGCGACCCCGGCGGCAGCACCTGCGCTACGCCGACCAGGCCAATCTGGTACAGTACGACCGTGCCCAGTGGCAATCCCACCGTCAGCAACAGTCCCAGGCCATTGGCCTCCTGCCCCCGAGCGAAGGCCTGGAAGCCCAGCGCGAAGTAGAGCGTCCAGACGAGAGTCGCGACGGCGATCGCGCTGAACAGTTCCACCAGGCTCAACCTCCCGCCGAGCCAGCCGGCCAGACCCAGGATCGCCGCGATGATCAGGTAGTCTCGACCCCGCGACCAGGCGGCGGCCAGGGCGGCGTTCCAGTAATCACGCGGCTCCAACTCGGTCAGCAGAAGCAGTTCCAGCCGACGCAGCCGATCGCTCGTGTTTGAATCCCACAGACCATACTGAAAGGCGGCCGGCACCGCGGCGAGCAGGACGAGAATCGTCGCCAGCATCGACACGCCACCGGACCCGTCGCACATCCGAAAGATGCCGAAGCCCATCCAGCCCGGCCAGTTCGACCCGGCAAGAATGTAGGCGGCGTAGAGCAGGCAGAAGCCGCCAGCCAGGTAGACGTTGATCCGTCCGGCATAACGGCTGACGCGTTTGACGGCCCACCAGGCCAGCGGTTCATTGCCGATCGGCGGTCGGCGGGCATCGGTCACGTCCATCTGTGGCGTGTAGTGCCATTCGTGGAAGTGGCCGAGCAGTCGCCAGGCTCCGCGTCCGAGGAGCAGGGCCAGACCGGCGAGCGTCGCCAGCTCGAAGATCAGCAGCGCCGGCCAGCCAGCGCGGACGTCGAGCAGGAACCATCGCTGTATCATGCCGAACGGGTTGAAGGTGATCGTCGCTCGGAAGGCGTACAGCAGCGGCACGCCGAGGAAACCGGGCAGGACATCGAGCCAGCGTCGGAGTTGCTCGCCGGCCAGGACGCCGACGACGAGGTAGGCCAGAATCAGGAGCATCAGCCCCCGCTCGCCCCAGCGACGAAAGCGCTGCGGCTCATATGCCCAGACGGTCAGGCCCAGGCCGGTCATCGCTCCCCACGTCCAGGGCAGAACGAGCAGCACGGTAACGTCGATCGGATCGACATAGCCCACGACAACGAGCAGGAGCAACACGGGCAGACCGGACAGGGTGAGCAGGCCGAGATAGGCCAGGCCGACGGCGGCCTCACCGAGGAAGACGCCGGCCGGCCGGATCGGGCTAACGAGGAAGAACTCCAGAGCCTGACTCTTCGGCAACTGGGTTAGACGCCAGCCGAGCAGCACGGCCCCCTCGATGATGCCGGCGACGAGCAGGAGATGGCCCAGCATCGGCTGCGGCGCGCCCGGCGTTCCCGCCAGGCCGAGCCAGGCGACGGCCAGGACGTAGACGACATGGACGACGACGAGACGCCGGAAGGCCGACTGCCGACCGAGCGACTGGGCACCGAGTGTGAAAAACGCCGTGAACATGGCCGCGATCCTCTCCTCAAGGAGAGCATAGCTCGCGGATGAGCCCGCGGCGAAAGTCCCTCCCTTTCAGGCCGCCGACTTGCTGTAGCGTCGGTTTCGCGCGGTGGATAGGATAGGGGGTACGGGAAATCTCTGCCGATGGGAGCAAGATCATGCGCGCGACAAGGAACCGGGTGCTGCGTCTGGGAGTCGGAGTGGGCTTGCTGATCGTGATGACGCTGGTCCTGGGGCCAGTTATCGCGGCAGACACGAAGGAAGACGCCCGGGCCCGGTTACTTCGGCTGAATCAGGTCACCGGCAACGACGCCATGGCCGGTTCCATCCTCGAACTGATCAAGGACGAGGCCGGCACGAAGAAACTGCTGAGCCTGGCCCGAGATCTGATCAAGAAGAATGACGAGACACTCAATTCCAACGCGACCCTGATCCTGGCCCGGGCGGCCCAGGGACTCAAGGACTACGACACCAGCGAGGTCTTCTATCGCCTGAACATCGACCAGGCCCGCAAACTGGAGAGCGGTCAACGCCTCATCCTGGCCTACAACGGCCTGGTCGGCATCCTGATCGAGGCGAAGCGTTACGACGAGGCCGAGAAGGCTTTCAAGGCCTTCCAGGAACTCGAGATCGGCGACAACGTCGATCGCTTCCGCGAGAGTCTGCGTCGGCGGATGGCCCTGCAACTGGCTCGTCAGGGCCAGCTCGACAAGGCGAGCGAACTGGTCGATAAACTGCTCCAGGACGACCCGAACAATCCGCTCAATCAGGAACTTAAGGGCCGCATTCTCCACGAGGGCGGCAAACTCGAGGACGCGGCGGCGACGTACGAGAAGCTGGTCGAGAACGTCCTGGGCAATCAGCGGCTGCCGAAGGATCTGCGCGAGGAGTTCGCCAACGACATCCGCTACCGACTCAGTGGCGTCTACGTCGATCTGAAACGGATCGACAAGGCCGGTGACACCCTCAAGGCACTGCTGGAAAAGGACCCGGACAACCCGACCTACAACAACGACCTGGGCTTCATCTGGGCCGACCACGACCTGAACCTGGACGAGGCCGAGAAACTGGTTCGCAAGGCGATCGAGAAGGAACGCGACCAGCGCAAGAAGCTCGCCAACCCGAAGGCCGAGCCGGTCAAGGACAACCCCGCCTACCTGGATAGCCTGGGCTGGGTGCTGTTCAAGAAGAAGAAGTACGCCGAGGCGAAGAAGCACCTTCAGGAAGCCGTCGCACAGGAGGAAGGCCGACACCTGGAGATCTACGACCATCTGGGCGATTGCCTGCTGAAGCTGGGCGAGAAGAAGGAAGCCGTCGCGGCCTGGAAGAAGGGCCTGGAATCGGCCAGCGACAGTCGCCGTGACAAGATCCGCAAGGTCAACGTTCAGCAGAAGATCAAGGACGCGGAGAAGTAAGCTCCTCTATCCGCCGGCGTGCCGGCGGTCTTCGTGGCGATAATCCCGCCGGCACGCCGGCGGCCATTCTGGGTTCTTCGAGTCATCTCCATGCCCACTCCGACGTCCGAGCAACCTCGCCCACACCCGCCGGCCGGGAAGCAGTTTCCCTGCCTGCAATGCGGAGCCCGGCTTGACTACGATCCGGGCCGACGCGGCCTGAAGTGTCCATACTGCGGCTACGAGCAGCAGGTGGATTCCGGCGACCGGGAGGTGCGCGAACACGACCTGGAGAAGTACCTCGCCGATGGCAAGGGCAAGACTCGGGTCCAGGGGCGGACCAGCGAGGTGCAGTGCGGCACCTGCGGGGCGGTCGTCCTGCTCGAGGACAAGGTCGTCACGGAGACGTGCCCTTACTGTAGTAGTCACCTGACGAACCAACCGCACCAGGCCGAGGACATGATTCCGCCCGAGGCGATCGTGCCGTTCACGGTCGATCGTGAGGCCGCCCTCGCCGCGTTCCATGCCTGGCTCAAGAGCCTCTGGTTCGCGCCGAAGGAACTGAACCAGGTGACCATTCATGGTCAGTGCCACGGTGTCTACCTGCCGTTCTGGACATTCGACGCCATGACCTGCACTCGCTACACGGCGGAGCGTGGCGACAACTATCAGGACTCGGAAACGTACACCGAAACCGAGCATTACACCGATAGTCAGGGCCAGGCCCAGTCCCGGCCGGTGACGAAGACACGGACGGTGACTCGAACGCGCTGGTCGCGCGTGACTGGCGAGATCGACCACTTCTTCGACGACGTGCTGATTCCGGCGACCGAATCCCTGCCGGCGGAGTACGCGGCGACCTTTGGTGTGGACGCCCTGGCCCAGGCGGTGCCCTTCCAGGCGGAGTACCTGGCGAGCTTCGTCACGGAGCGTTACACCGTCGGCCCGCGTGACGGCTACAAGGCGGCGCAGGCGGTCATGGAAGCGACGATCCGCAACCTGATCGCCCAGGACGTCGGCGGCGACCATCAGCGGATCAGCACCCTTCAGACGCACCACGTCGGCGTCACGTTCAAGCAGGTGCTGCTGCCGCTCTACCTGGCCTCGTACAAGTATCGCGACAAAACCTATCGGGTCATGGTCAACGGCCTGACCGGCGAGGTGATCGGCGATCGGCCGTACGCCTGGCAGAAGATCGTCAGTCTCATCCTGGTCATCCTGGTTGCCATTCTGTCGATCATCGCCGTGGTGATGTTGCTGACCCGTTAGTGACACTCCATCGCTGCGTGGCAGAGTCGCCCCCGTCTTCACCTCTCCCACAATCACCTCGACGACGTGGGGAAGGTTCTTGTGGTCGAGCGCAGAAGTCAGACGACTCCTGTGCCGAACTCGTGCCTCCTCGCTCAGACCGCGAGTACACTTACAAGCGTTCGATCATCGACGCAGATGGCTGGAAGCTCATCGACACACTGGAGAACCGCTCTCGCGAGTTGTACAATCTTCGAGATGATCCCGCCGAGACGAAGAACCTTGCCGAAGCAGAACAGGAACGGGCCGATGATCTGCAACGACGCCTGTTCGCCTACTTTCGATCGATTGGGTAGGATCTGAACGCCCGAAAGTGGCAGACCGGCCTGAACCCGGTTTATCCCTCGCAGGGCAAGGAACCACCGAAGTAGATCCACGGGAGTGAATGAGTGGAAACCAGGCGGATGCGATGCGTGGTAGGGCTGATCCTCCTGGCCGTGACCGGGACGATGTTTGCGGCGACCAGGGAGTCCGCCCCAACGGTGCGAGTCGAGATCTGCGAGAAGGGCCTGCCCACCAGCGATGCCTGGCCGGAAACGCCACCCGTCGCGAACGAGACGTACTCCGCGCGAGCCTTCGCCTTCTTCCAGATCCCGCATAAGTACATCGATACCGGCATCCGGGCCGATCGGACCTACCCCTACCTCGTCCGCGCGTCGGCGACGATCGAGCTACCCGCTGGGAAGCATCGCATCCTCCTGCGCGGCCACGGCGCGACCCGGCTCCGGATCGACGGCAAGGAAATCCTCGCCCTGCCCTTCCCGCCACCGATCACCGATGGCCACAATCCGATCCGCAAGGATTACCTCGATCTCGGTCCCGATTTCCGCTTCGCCCCGCCGGGCAATCAGGAAAAGTGGGCGCACCTTGTCAGCAAGGGCGACCCCTGTCTGGTCGAACTGGAGACGATCGTCGGCAGCAAGAAGAAGAACGGCCAGCTGCGGCCCGAGGTCGGCGAGACGGTCGTCGCCGTCTCCCTGGAGGGAACCACCTCCTGGCGTCTGCTCGCTCCGGCGGCGGTGATTCCCTACACCGATGCCGGCTGGAAGACCTTCGCCGAGACGGAGCGAAGAACCC
>CAYYJM010000004.1:0-16519 GCA_964471755.1 uncultured Alcaligenaceae bacterium | reverse complement strand
GGCCGAACGTCGAGCCGCTGCCTTCCGAAACGAGGCCCCCTACTGGGATCGTCGCCGGGCCGCCGCGCGGGAGTGGCTGGCGGCCACGCCGGAAGTCGTCGTTCCGCCCCTGCCGGCCGGCTACCCGGCGACGAACGCCATCGACCATTTCCTCGCCGTTCGTCATGCCGCAGCGGCCAGGATCAACCCGGTCGCCAGCGGGGTCGAATACTCGAAGCAGGTGCTACCCCTGCTCGAAGCGAAGTGCTTCTCCTGCCATCAGGGGAACAATGTGCGTGGCGGCCTGCGACTCGACACGTTCGAGGCGGCTCGAACCGGCGGCGATTCCGGTCAACCGGCAATCGTCCCGGGCAAGCCCGAGGCCAGTTCCCTGCTCAGTCGCGTCTGCTCGAAGGAACCCGGTGAGCGGATGCCGCCCAAGGGCGATCGCCTGACCGAAGCGGAGATCGCCCTCCTGCGCAAGTGGATCACGGCGGGAGCGAGCTACGGCATCGGCGTCGTCCCGTTCACGCCGCTGGCGAGCGATCTCGCCTTCTTGCGCCGGGTCACGCTCGACACCGTCGGCGTCGTCCCGACCGAGGCCGAGATCCAGGCGTTCCTGGCCGACCCGGCGGACCAGCGACGGGACCGTGTCATCGACCGTCTCCTCGCCGACGATCGCTGGGCCGATCACTGGGTCGGCTACTGGCAGGACGTCCTGGCCGAGAACCCGAACATCCTCAATCCGACGCTGAACAACACCGGCCCGTTCCGCTGGTGGCTCTACGAATCGTTCCGCGACAACAAGCCGCTCGACGTGATGGTCACCGAACTCGTCTCGCTGCGTGGCAGTCTGCACCTGGGCGGCCCGGCCGGCTTCGGCATGGCCTCGACCAACGACGTGCCCCTGGCCGAGAAGGGCATCATCCTCGCGGCCGCCTTCCTCGGCGTACCGATGAAGTGCGCCCGCTGTCACGATGCGCCAGGCCACAAGTCCACCCAGCGTGAGCTGTTCGAGATCGCCGCCCTGCTTCAGGAGAAGCCGCTCAAGGTGCCGGCGACGAGCAGCGTGCCGCTCGACAAGATCCACACGCCGGGCGGCCGCAAGCCGCTCATTCAGGTCACGCTCAAACCGGGCACCGAGGTTCAGCCCGCCTGGTCGCAGGGAGCGTTCGTCCAGCCCGAGGCGGTGGCTTCGCTGCTGCCGGAGAAGGCGACGCCACGCGATCGGCTGGCCGTCCTCCTGACCGCTCCCCAGAATCAACGCTTCGCTCAGGTGGCCGTTAACCGGGTCTGGGCCAGGCTCATGGGCCGTGGTCTGGTCGAACCGATCGACGACTGGGAGAAGGGCAAGGCGAGCCACCCGGATCTGCTCCGCTGGCTCGCTCGTGAATTCGTTCGATCGGGCCACGATCTGAAGACCCTCACGCGGCTGATCCTGCGCTCGCATGCCTACCAGCGCGCCGTCGAGCCGACGCTGATCGTGGCCGATCCACTCTTCGCCGCCCCGGCCCGACGCCGACTGACGGCCGAGCAGATCGTCGATTCGCTCTTCCTGGCGGCCGGTAAGCCGATGGAGACGGAGGAGATCAACCTCGACGTGGACGCCGGCCGCGACATCAAGAGTTCGATCAGCCTGGGCAAGCCACGGCGTGCCTGGCAGTTCGCCAGCACCTCCAACGAACGCGATCGGCCCAGCCTGATGCTGCCGCGCGTGCAGGCCGTTGTCGATGTCCTCGAAGCGTTCGGTTGGCGCTCGTCGCGTCAGGATGCGACGACGATCCGCGAGACCGATCCGAACGTCCTTCAGCCCGCCACCCTGGCCAACAGCACGGTCGCCGGCTGGCTGACGCGTCTGTCCGACGACCACGGCACGACCGCCCTGACCCTGGAGGATCAGCCCCTGGAGAAACTGATCGACCGGCTCTTTCTGCGTGTGCTGACCCGCCTGCCTCGACCCGAAGAAAAAGAAACGCTCCGGGAACATCTCAAACCGGGGTATGATCAACGGTGTCAGGCCGCGCTGCCACCGCCGCCCGTGATCCGCACCCCACCGCGCTACGTCTCGTGGTCGAACCACCTGACGCCGGAAGCGAACGAGATCAAGCGCGAACTGGAGATTGCCGCTCGCAAGGGCGATCCGCCGACGGGCCGGCTGACGGCCGAATGGCGCGAACGGATGGAAGATGCCCTCTGGGCCCTGCTGAACGCTCCCGAGTTTCTGTTCACCCCGTGATGGCGAGGACGATCCCACCGATGGCTGCTGCACCGACGTTCGATCGCCGCCAGTTCCTGGCCGCCTCAGCCGCTCTCGCCACTGGGACGGCTCTGGCTGGCGACCTGCCGCCTTCGCCACGCGGCCAGGCCGACCACTGCATCTTCCTCTGGCTCGGCGGCGGCATGGCCCAGATCGACACGTTCGATCCCAAGGCGGTCGGTGATCCGAAGGCCAAAAAGGCTGGCTCCGCCTACCCGAGCATCTCGACGGCCGTCGAGGGCGTTCGCGTCTGCAAGCACCTGCATCGCCTGGCCCCGCTCATGGACCGGGTGACGGCCGTGCGTTCCGTGCATCACGAGGTGATCGACGAACACGCGGCAGCGACTCTGCGCGTTCACACCGGCCGGCCGACCACTGGCACGATCGCCTATCCATCGATCGGCAGCGTCATCGCTCATGAGCGGGGCACCGGGGGAGACGGCGTGCCCGCCTACGTCCTGATCGGCTATCCCAACGTGAGCCGTGGTCCCGGCTTTCTGGGTCCGAAGGCGGGGTATGTCTACCTGACGGACACCAGTTCCGGTCCGCCGGCCTTCACCCGTGCCGACGATGTGGGCAGCGAGAGGCAGGCCGCCCGCGAACGGCTGCTGACACCGCTGCGTCGCGGCGTCAAGGCGGCACCGATCCAGCTCTACGACACTGCCATGACCGAGGCCTTCCGCCTGGCTGGCCCGCGCTTTCAAGGCGTCTTTCATCTCGATCAGGAGAAGGCCGAACTGCGCGAGAAGTACGGCGGCGAGTTCGGCCAACGCTGTCTGCTGGCGCGCCGCCTGGTCGAGAGCGGTGTCCGGTTCATCGAGGTGTCCCACAACCTGAACTTCCTCAACGGCACCGGCTGGGACACGCACAACCAGGGTCAGCAGAATCAGCACCTGCTGATCGAGGAACTGGACACGGCCCTGTCCACGCTACTGCTCGACCTGGAAGAGCGGAAACTGCTCGATCGGGTGCTGATCGTCGTGGCGACCGAGTTCGGCCGGCCGGCGCAGTTCGACGGCGGCGGCGGCCGGGGACATCAGGGGAGTTGCTTCACCCTGGTGCTGGCGGGAGGCGGCCTGCGTCATTCGGGAGCGTATGGCCGAACGGACGAGTTGAGCAAGAAGATCGTCGAGAACCCGGTGAGCATTCCCGACTTTCATGCCACGGTGTACGCCGCGCTGGGGATCGATCCGGGCCGGACCCTCTCCGGCGGCCCTCGCCCGGTGCCAATCACAGACAACGGAAAGCCGATTCGCGTTCTCTTCGGATGAGCTACTTCTGCTTCAACAGGCTCTCCCGTTCCCGGTTGTAGTACTCGATGGCTTCTCGCAGGATCAGGCCAGCGGCCTCGGCTCCCTGCGGGGAGCCGACCAGAACCTCCTTCTCCTCGAGCGTCTTGTAGTCGAGGAAGAACTGCCGGACTTCGCGCAGGACGAAGGGGGGCAGCTCGTTGATGTCGCTGTAGTCCGAGAAGGCCGGATCGTCGATGTGGACGGCGATGATCTTGTCATCCTGCCCCTTCTCGTCGCGCATGCTCATCACGCCGACGGCGCGAGCCCGGATCAGGGTGGCGGCGGCGACCTCCTCCTGACAGAGGACCAGGGCATCGAGCGGGTCGCCGTCACCACAGTAGGTGCGCGGCACGAAACCATAGTTGGCCGGGTAGAAGACCGCGCTGTAGAGGATGCGATCCACCTTCAGCAGGCCCGTTCCCTTGTCCAGTTCGTACTTGACCTTTGAGCCGCGAGGAATCTCGACGAACACCCAGAACCAGTCGGTCGGATCGGGGGGGAGTTCGACCTCGTGCCAGGGGTGAGCAATCATCGCCTATCTCCGGGCGGGAAAAACGGATCCAGTCGCATTCTATGAGGTAGCCACCCTGGCACGAAAGAAACGCCGCGCGAGTGGCGCGGCGTGAGCCAGCCGATGGTTGTCCCATGCTCAGAGAGGCGGGCCCGAGCCACAGGACGAACAGGCCGGAGCGATCGGATAGGCCGGGATATACGGTGGCGGCAGGGTCGGTCCACAGGATGGAGCGCAGGGGGGGGCACAGGCCGGAGCGCACGAGCAGGGGCACGCCGAGGCACAGGTCGGACAACTGGCAGCCGGGGCGGCAGCCGGGGCGCGTGGCGCGGCCGCTGTGGTTACGGGAACAAAGTTTGGGTTCCCGTAACCGTGATAGAGTGCCATCTTCCGCCAGTAGCACTTGCGGAAACAACATCCTGAGGAAAGCAGAACCACCACCAGGAGCAGCAACGAAATCCTGCGACCGAGCATCTTGGTTTCCTCTCTTCCGTGCGTCAGCCCGCTGAGGCGGAACCGCAGTGGACCCTCCAATCATCACCGCACTCCTCGCGATCGCGGCGAAGTGGATACTTCACCACGAACTATGAACGATGGAGATCGGAGAGCAAGAGATTTGCGGAAGGGAGAGACAGGAAAGCCAACACCGGCCGTGAAACAACACCAGCCGATTCGTTCACGGCGGAAGCACGCGACGAATCAGACAGGGCGATTGAAACAGATAGCGGAAATATACGACGGCGTACAGAAAGTGACGGCCAGTGTACATCTGGCCGGATCACTCCAGAATGCCGAACCCTTCGGGTCAGAACCGCGGACACGTCGGACAGCTGGGCGCGGTCGGGACAACAAACCCCGCAGGGGGAGCATTCGTGATCGTGGCCGCTGGCGCACAGGGACTGGGACAGGGAGCCGGACAGACCGGCCGTGCCGCCGTGAACGATCGGCAACATTTATGGGCACAACCGCTCAGACCGCAGAAAGTCGCAACCGCGACCAGGAGAAGGCGAAGCAGCATCGATATCTCCCATGGCGGGCAAGCGGCCGGAGTCCTGCTTACTGTCGCCGAACCGTGTTAACCTCGTCCTACCCGATACGAACCGCCGCAACTCCGGTCGATCTTGGCGGCAATTCCATTCACCACTTAAGAATACCGAGAGGAGCGACCGACAACGTGCCACTCTCTCAATTCCCGGGTCTGGTTTCTGCCCCACCGGATGGGGTTGTGCGGCCTGGGCAAGCTGATCGGATTATGCCCGATAATTCCGTTCGGGGCGATTGGAAAGATAACAGGGTGGTCGGGATCAGGATCGACTGTGCCGATTGGACAGGATTGGTTTTCCGAGCTACGCTTCGGACGGGATCGAGGTGTCCCTGGAGGGCTATGGCATGAGCTTTCTGCGCGAGCCAGGGGCGGAACCGATCCCGGGATATCGCTTGATTGAACCGCTGGGTAGCGGCGGATTCGGTGAAGCCTGGAAGTGCGTCGCACCCGGCGATATCTTCAAGGCCATCAAGTTCGTCTTCGGCAACCTCAATTCACTCGACACCGATGGTGCGCGCGCCGAGCAAGAACTGAAGGCCCTGCACCGGGTCAAGCAGGTTCGCTATCCCTTCGTCCTGCCGATGGACCGGATCGAGGTGGTTGAGGGCGAACTGGTCATCGTCATGGAACTGGCCGATCGCTCCCTGCACGACGCCTACGAGGAAGCGGTCGCCTCGGGTCTACGTGGTCTACCCCGCGATACGCTCCTGCGCTACATCCGCGATGCCGCCGATGCCCTGGATCACATGGCCGGCCTCGAAGAACCACTCCAGCACCTGGACATCAAGCCGCGCAACCTCTTCCTGGTCTCCGACCGCGTCAAGGTCGCTGACTTCGGCCTGGTCAAGTATGTCCAGGGGTCCCACGTGTCCGGCGTCCTGGGTGGCGTCACCCCGCTCTACGCCCCGCCGGAAACGTTCACCGGATCGGTTTCGATCCACAGCGATCAGTTCAGCCTGGCCATTGTCTACATGGAGTTGCTGACCGGCCAGCGACCGTTCACGGGCAAGAACGTCCGCCAGATCGCCCAGGCCCACCTGTCGGCGGAACCGGACCTGCGGGCGCTGCCAGAAGCCGAACGGTCAGTCCTCGCCCGGGCCCTGGCCAAGAACCCAGCCGAACGCTGGCCGAACTGTCTGTCCTTCGTCCGTGCCCTGCTCATGGCGCGAACGGTCATGCCTGCCCGCCCCGTTTCCACCGAATCCGGCAGCCGTTCGCGCACTCTGTCCGACACGATGGAGGACATTTTCCTGGGCCAGTTGCCGAACCCCCAGGAGGGCGATGGCCTCGATGCAGTCGGTCTGGACGACGACTCTCCGCTCGTTCTTGGGATCTCTAATAGCGGCGAACAGATCTCACGCCTGGGCGTGACGATGGCCTTGCCGCAAACCGGTTCGCTTCGGCCGACCCTGGTCATCGGGCTGGGGGCGTTCGGCCGACGGGCGCTGCTCGAGGTACGTTGTCGTCTGATCGACCGTTTCGGCGACCTCGACAAGGTGTCGATGTTCCGCTTCCTTTACATCGATAGCGATCAGGACGCGGTTCGGGCCTCGGTTCGCGGGGCACCCGAGATGGCCCTGTCGGCCGGAGAAGCCTACCACCTGCCACTCCAGCCGGTCGGACATTATCGTCGCCGTCAACTCGACCAGTTGAACGACTGGCTGCCACGCGAGAAACTCTATGCCCTGCCGCGATCGCTGAAGACGCAGGGCTCGCGAGCGCTGGGACGACTCGCCTTCTCGGATAACTATCACCGGTTGCAAGCCCGTCTGCGTCGCGAGCTGCAAGCGGTCTGTCATCCGGATGCGATCTACGAATCGGTGGCCCAGACCGGCCTGGCTCTGCGCGACACTGTTCCGCGTGTGTACGTCCTGGCCAGCGCATCGGGCGGAGCCAGCGGCTACCTGCTCGATCTGGGGTACGCCTTTCGGCGGATGTTCGAGCAGATGCATCAACCGGAAGGGCAGGTCGTCGGGATGCTGTTCCTCGGTGCTCCGGATGATCCGGCAACGCCGAAACAGGAGCAGGCCAACGCCTATGCCACACTGACGGAGTTGAATCACTTCGCCGAGCCCGGGATTCCGTTCTCCGCCCAGTATGGCACCGATGGACCACGGATTGTCCATGAGTGCCCGGCCTTCAACGCGACCTATCTGATCCCGATGACGCATCGCACGGCGGAGGCACGCCGGGAGGCGCTGGCGCATGCCGGTAGTTACCTGTTCCACGACATCACGACTCCCCTGGGAATCCGGCTGGATCGTTCCCGCGATCTACCGCTCCCTGGCACAACTCAATTCCGCAGTTTTGGCACCTACGGTGTCTGGTTTCCGCGTGGTCTGATGCTGCGTCTGACGGCCTGGTCGGCCCTGCAGCGCCTGCTGCAAAGCTGGCAAGCACCCGGCCCGGTGGCGACCACCGCCGAGCTGGAGGCCTGCCATGCACGCATCGTCTCCGACCCGGAACTGCAGTCGCATGCCCTCACGGCTCGCATCACGGAACTCGCTGGTATCGAACTGGAAGCTCCCCCCGCTGAGGCCCTGACCAGTTTCCTCAGCACGTTGGAGGAGCAATCCCAGCACGCCCTGGCGGCAGACGATCCGGGCAACTGGGCCCGGCAAACCGTCCAGCGCATGCGCGACTGGCTGGGCAGCGGTCTGCTCTCGACCAGCCAGGAACTGGGCCAGGGACGCGGCGAGATCAACTACAACCCGATCCACCAGCGGAAGAGCAAGGTCACCCGCGCTCTGGAATCCGCCGCCAACACGCTGGCTGAACGCTGGGACAAACGCTTCACCGAGGCGGTGTCCCAGGTGATGGAGCATCCGGGCGAACGACTCGCCCTGGCTGAACTCGCCCTGGAACGCTTCCTCAAGATCTGCGACGATGGCAGTCAGGCGATGAAGACCCGGGTGGAGCAACTCCACTTGAAGACCCGGCGGGCTCAGGAGCAACTGGATACCGCCGTGCAGAACTGCTTCCTCGGCGCGGGCAGCTTCTCCTGGTTTGGTGGCAAGACTCGCCGGTTGCTGCGCGTGTTCATGGACCACCTGGCCGCCTTCTCGCGCCAGTGCCTGGCCGAGGATCTGACCGCCGCCGTCTGGCAGTTCTTTGTCGTCCTGCGCGGACGCTTGCACGATCGCCTGCGAGACCTGGCGCTCTGTCGGCAGCGCCTTCGCCACACCCTGAACGCTCTGGAGACTTCAACCCAGAATGACGATTTCGATCCGGCCCTGCTGGATGAGCGGGAGACGCCGACTCCGGGCCTGGCCTCCGAGCAGTTCTGGGAGATGCTGCGCGGGTTGAGTACCGCCCGGGTCATCCTGCCCGATGGCGTCACGGATCTGGACCAGGCGGCGCAATCGTTTCTGTACTCACTTTCGCCGGAACAGTGGGTCGCGCTGGACCAGGCCTGCCAGGATCAGGTCCTCAGCTTGCAGGGTGGACTGTACCAGGCCTGCACAACGGTCAGTGATCTCTCGAAGTATCTGATTCTACCCCTGTTGAACCAGGCGATCACCTATCTCGGCAGTCAGCTGCCGATCACCGATGTGGCCGAGGTGGAACTGACGCTCGATTCGGTCAGCGAAGGAGAGCCGAGCCAGCGGATTCCGGCCTACTACGACTCGGCCGTTCCGCTCATCCGACCAACGCCGCAGATATCGGTCGCCGGTCAGTCCTACCGGGTCCTGGATACAGGGCCGACCACGCCGGAGGCTCCGGGCTTTCTGCTGATCCCGGCCAGCGAGTCGGGCAAGCAGTATGGCCAGGTGGCGGAGCAGGTTCTGCCGAAGATTTCCCTGGTCACGGTGCCCGGCCAGGCCGATCTGATGATCTGCCGGGAGCAGCCGGCGCTGACCCTGGAAGACCTCGACGAGGTCCTCAAACCCTGTCGTCAGGCTTATGAGGAAACGTCCGCCGTGCCGGGATTGTCGCCCCACTCCCGCTTCGACATCATCGACTGGTCGCCGCTGGACCCGTAAAACAAACGATGAATGAGGAACGATGAACGATGAATTGATCAACGTTCCGAATCGCCGTGCTGGTGGCGCAGGTGTTCGGGGATCTGTTCCTCGGTGACGTGCCAGCCGCAGTCGTTGCACTCCGGGGCCTTCTCGTAGCACTCATCGCAGTAGAGCGGACCACCGAGAAGGAACTGTTCCAACCGGGAGCGGTCCTCCTCGCTGAGTTCACCTTCATCGAGTGGTACATTCACCTTGTCGCCGCACCCCTGACAGTCCACGCTGTGGTTGGCGGCGATGATCGGCGCGTAGTGGTCGTGAAGGCCGCGGGAGACAACGCCCTTGCCGCGACAGAGCGGACAGGCGACGCCGAGCTGGGCGGCGATCGCCTTGCGAATGAACTCGCTCTTGTTGGGCAGCTTGTTGAGCAGGTCGGCCAGTTCCTGCTCGACCTTGAAGGCCACCACTGCGGTTTTCGGTGCCCGGCGTGTCATGGTTCGCCTCACGTTCGGAGATGGTGTGATTCTACGGCACCACACAGCCGGGCACAACCTCAGCGAATGACCTTTCGACTGAACGAGACAATGAACAGACCCCACAGAAGCAGACCGATCATCGCTTCCAGCATGGTTGGGATCGTCATCCAGCCGTGGGCCAGTTCCTGGATGCCCTGCGCCCCGGAGGTGAACAGCGAAACGGAGATCAACAGCCCGAACAGCGACCGGTTGAGCAGGTCGAACTTGCCCTGGCCACCGTCCGCCGGGGTGAACGGCATCGTCTCATCGGTCACGTTGAAGCCGCTGATTCCCCAGGCGTAGATGGCCGCGAAGAGCAGGATCACGATCAGAGCCGTCCGGACCGCCCGATAAGGGTTGGTGCAGTAACCGCAACCCAGATCGAGGAACAGCCAGTCGAGGAACTGGGTGAGTTTGGTCCAGGGCCGATACCACGAACGATCGACGCCGCGCCGCTGCATCACCTTGAAGCGGTGGAAGGCCCAGTCCTCGTCGTCGTAGCGGTGCTGCTCGGCATAGCAGCTCTTGAGGAAGGCGTACTCCTTCATCGCCCGCAGGTAATCCCGATCATCCTCGCTTTGAAGGCGGCCATCGATCTGCGCGGGCTTGATCAGCAGACGCTCGCCGATGGCGTTGGAGAACGTCACCCGAGCCTTCGCGCCCATCTCGATCTCTTCGAGATACCAGTAATCGTTGAGCTTGGCACGGGAGAAGTCGAGCAGCCCCTCGAAGCGCGAGCCGGAAAAGTCGCACTTCATGGCCACGCTCGCCCCGCGCAGGGCGACGTCGGTGTTGAACTTGCACGCCGCCAGCACGAAGCCCTGATGCGCAACGAAGGAACGCAGATCGAGCTTGTTCTCCGGAGTGCCGGTGAACTCGCACTTCTTGAAGTTGATCCAGCCGTGGAACTGGGCCTCCCACAGGCGGATACCCCCCTTGAAGTCGCACGAGGTGATGCTGGTCGTGCCGCGCGTCGTGGCATTGGTCAGATCGAGGTTCCCCTCGACGGTCACCCGGCTCATCTGCCAGCCGACGATGGTCGATGAGGTCAGACGCCAGTGCCCCTGAAAGACGCTCTTTCCGCTGAAGTGTGGTTTCTCCAGGGTGCAGCCGATCATCTCGACGTCGCCCTTGAAGGTGGCTCCGTCGAAGCGGGGTCGGACCAGGTGACAGTTCTTGAGTTTGAAGGGCTTTTCCCATTCGCCCCGAAGGACCAGCCGTTCGATGCGCACGTTCTCGATGGTGATCCCCAGGCGGATCTTGTCGAGAGCCTCCTTGGCCGTCAGGACGGTTTTGGGTCGGCGCAGACCTGGCTCGTTGTCGTCGTCGTCCATGTCGGCCGAAGGGTTTGGACCGTTGTCAGCCATGATCAGGAACTCCAGCAAGGGGCAATCCGGGACAGGACCGGGAGAGTGCTTGTAGAAAGGACGTCAGGCACCGCCGGCGGGTTCGCCCGGCAGAGCCTGCTCCGCTCCCAGATCGGCGGTCACGCGAGGAAAGACGGCCCGGGCCTCCTCGATCAGCGGTTCGTACTTGCCGGCGTAGCGCTGCGAGAAGTGGATCAGGATGAGCTGGTCCACCCTGGCCGCCCGGGCCAGCTCGCCGGCCTGCGTGGCAGTCATGTGGCGATACTGCTGCGCCTGTTTCATCTGGGCCTGCGCGTAGAACGAGTCGCAGTAGAGCCGGGTCGCCTTGTGGGCCAGGCGCAGCAGGCCGGGCCGAGAAGTATCGCTCAGGGCCGTGTCCGTGATGTAGGCCACGCGGGTACTGGGAGAAATCGAAAAGTAATTCTCGGCCAGGGCTCTGAGGCTGAAGGAGCCGCCATCAATCTCGAGCAGAGTGTCCTGGGGCTCGTCGGCCCGGAGTCGGCGGAGGACCTCCTGCACCCAGCCACCCGGACGAAGAGTGCCGCGAGCGAGCTTCTCCGGATCGGGGTGATAGCCCACCTTCTCGACCAGGGCGAAGGCCAGGCCCGGAACGGTGTGATCGGTAAACGCGGCCTCGACCTGAAGGTAATCGTTCTCGTGCAGGAGCGGCCCTTTCCAGGCCCGTTCCTCGATCACCGGTTCGGGGAATCGCCGGGTGCATTCGAGCAGGCCGGTTCGCAGGCGGTCGGGCAGCACCTCGGTCACGCGCAGGACGATCTTCTGAAACGGGAAGTAGGGATACTCGTAGCTGCGGATGCGATCGTAGACCTTGGTGATGGTGTTTTCCGGTCCGAAGAGGTGGAGGATCTTGTCGCGGTCCATGTTGGCTCGGACGATCCGATCGAGCCCGATGAAGTGATCGACGTGGTGGTGTGAGATGAACACGGCCTCCAGGTCGGCCAGTCGCTTGAGGGACAGGCGACAGTTCTCGCCACCATCGAAGAGGAGGGCGTCATCCTTGCCGGGGTAGTCGATGAACAGAACGGGGTCGCCCGTCGAACCGTTAACCAGGCGGATCTCGGAGAACGTGCGGGCTGCTTTCATGGCGGTCGTCATCCGGAGATGGAGCGGTGGAACACCGACAGCAGTATACCGGCAGACGTATCGCCCGCAACGGGTCAACCGGGTAGAATTGACGAAGTGGTCCGATCAGGCCGGGAGAAACCGCCGATGGGTCGTGTCATCCTGCTTGCGAGCGTTCTGGCCGGCCTGGTGTCGGCCCAGGTTCCTCCTCCCGACGCGGAGCTGCAACAGGCCGCGAGCGCGACTCGTCTACCGGCTCTGAAGGCGTTGTTCGAGGAGTTCGCCATTCCGCACGACAGTGTTCGGCTGCGCGGCCGGCGCGAGGCGATCAACATCCGGCCCCTTCCGTTTCTCAACCGGGGCCGCACCAACCATCTGAAAGGGACGCTGAAGCTCGTCCCGATCGACCCTGCGGAGAAGGCCGACGCCCTGGCTCAGGTATCCGCCGACGACATCATGGCGCACACCTCCTACGAGATTCTGGCGCTGGATCGCCTCAAGGCGTTCAACAAGGAGCAGGAAGCGCTCGCGTCGGTGGCTCTGTTCGCCGCCAACGAGCAGGTCCTCAAGGCGACGCTGCGTTTCCATCAATCCCAGCAGGAGGAGGGCTTGCGTCAGGGAGCCGAGTGGGCCGAGATCCACAAGGAACTCAGCACGAGTCTGCGAAAGGTCCACCTGACCCAGCTGGAGGCCCACATCCGAAACAAGTCCTGGGACCGAGCGCTCGCGCTGGCGACGCAGTTACTCGGCAAGGATGCCGTGACCGTGGGCGGACCGGCCGAGCTGGAGGCACTATCCACCCAGTTGCTGGCGCTGGTCGCTGGTCTGCAGGCCGATGCCAGGCTGGACGATGCTCGCAAGCTGACCTTGCTGACGGAGATCAGCAAGGCCATCCAGCCGCTTCGGCAGCGTCCCGTCGTCGCACGGTCGGTCGAGCGGCTCGAACAATTGGCCCGGGAAGCGTTCGACGAGGCCAGTTCGGCCAATGGTCTCATCCAGACCGACAAGCCCCGCGCCCAGCAACATCAGAGTCGGGCTCTGGAATATCTCGCGCGAGCTGAGAAACTGTGGCCCTATCTCGATGAACTGCGTTCCTTCGAGTTGCGCGTGGAGCGGCCCGATTCGGTCCTGCGCGTCGGCGTCCGTGAACTGCCGGTGTTCTTCTCTCCATCGCGGGCCGTGACCGACGACGAGCGGCGAGTCGTCGATCTCGTTTTCGAGAGTCTGGTCAAACGCGGCGAGGATTCTTTTGGTCATCCTGCCTACACCCCGTCGCTGGCCGAAGCCGCTCCGACGATCATCCCGCAGGGGCGACGATTCCACCTGGCCCCGAATGCGCTCTGGTCGAACGGCAAGCCGGTGTTGCCGGTCGATGTGAACTACAGTCTTCAGCAGATCCAGCAAGGGCACGCCGATCCGTTCGCGCTGACGGCTGCGCTGTTTCTGGAGCGGGTGGAGGTCCGTGGCAATCCGCGACGGGTGGACGTTCATTTTCGTCGGGGATGCCTGGAGCCGCTCAGTCCGCTGGCCTTCAAGATCGTGCCTGCGGGGAGCGACCCACACAGCGACAGTTTCGCCCGGAGTCCTGTCGGTAGTGGCCCCTTCCAGGTGGAGGGGATCAAGACGCTGGATGGTCAGCCCACGCTGGTCCTTCGTGTCAATCCTCGTTTCGGCAAGCGTCCGGGGATGTCGAGTTATCCCGGCATCCGTGCCATCCATTTCGTGGTGTCCAGTAATCCGATGGAGGATTTCGCGAAAAAGAAGATCGATCTGGCCCTGGACGTTCCCGCGAGCCGGCTACCGTCGGCGGCGGAGCTGGAGCGTCTGAAGCTGCGGGTTCCAGGTCCGGGCAAGAGTGCCACGAATCGGCGCGTGCATTACCTGGCGGTCAATCACGGCAAGGCGGGGCTGCACTCGGTCGAGTTGCGTCGGGCTCTGGCTCACAGTGTTCCGCGCGTGGAGATGCTGGATCTTCTGGAAGGGAAGGAGCAGCCACATCGTCCCCTGTCGGGTCTCTTTCCCCGGGATTCCTGGGTGACGGCATCCACCGAGACGGCGAAGCGGGATCTGTTCGACAAGGACCTGGCGCGAGCCTGTCTGGAGAAGGCGATCCGCTCGGCGGCGACGCTGACGGTACACATCCCGGCAGGTGATCCGATCTTGAAGACGGCCTTCGAGTTATGGGCGGAGCGATTGGCCACGCTTTCCGGCGGCCAGTTGAAGCTGGACATTCAGGCGGTCCCACTTCTGGAGTTGCGTGCGCTCCTGGCGGCAGGGAAGTTCGAGCTGGCCTACACCTGGTACGATTATCCGGATGATACTTTCCTGCTGGAGCCGCTCTCGCGTTCGACCTGGTCGAATGCGACGCGGGACTCGGTGGACAGGGATGTTCGGGCGGCCCTGGATCATCGAGAATTCGATGCGATCAAGAAGGCGACGCTGGCGTTGGCCACGAAGCTGGAGACGGAGATGCCGGTGATACCGTTGTGGCAACTGACGCCACGGCATCTGATGCACGAATCGGTTCAGGTGGTCGATTTTGATCCGTACCAGGTGTTTTCGGCGGTGGAGAGATGGACCTTGAAAGCGCCCTGAAAGTGCGACGAGCCGCAGGTAGCCAGGCCCTGGCCATTGGAGAAACCGGATCGACCTTGCCAAACCTGGCTCTGCGACTATGATAAGAGGAAATGGTGGGTGTAGCTCAGCTGGTTAGAGCACCTGACTGTGGCTCAGGACGTCGCGGGTTCGAATCCCGTCACTCACCCTAACGCCATCTGATGCAACCTGATGCCGATCGGTGTCAGGTTGCTTCATTTCAAGGACTTGCGGCGATTCTGAATCCTCTCCCGTTTTCTCATCTTCAATGTCCATCCGTGCAGATTGATGCCGATGAATGCCCCCTGTCACTACAGCGGGCACTACTCGGATCTGCGCCCAAGTCAGGCGGTCGGATCGACTGTTCCGGTTTCGTCGCCGCGTCGCCCCTGGACCAATAGCCACGCCAGCACGCCACAGAGCAGCAGGAAGACGATCGTGTACGCCCCGTAGATCTGCCCCAGTTTGGCCATCGACTTGCTGACCAGGCCATTACTCGTCACGGCCATCAGGAGCAGCGACGCCACCAGGGTGCCACCAGTCCACCATCGGGCCGCCCGGGTCGGCAGTCCCTCGACCACGAGATAGGCCAGGACTGCAAACGGCAAGAGCAAGGTGACGGCGTGATGCTTCCACGTCCGCTCGCTGAACAGCAGCATGCCGACCACGACCAGCGAGAACTCCGCAGCCAACCGCCACCCCTGACGCGGCCGGGTCGGCGTCCAGCACGTCACCGCGATCAGCAGAACGAACAGGACCATCGCTCCCTTGACGATCCACTTCGCCGCCTCCGGCGATAGGCTGAGGACGTTGTGGTACGTCAGCGGCACGTAGGTCGTCGCGTCTGCCCAGGTCGAAGTCGAGGGACTGTGCGTGAACAGCCGGAAGACCAGGCCCGGCAGCGACTGGTTGACCTGTTCGCTGGTCACCTTCCCCTCGATGATGTACGGCTCGACCATGACGTGATACCAGCCGCGCAGATGATCCTGATTCCCCTCCCAGCCGAGGAACGTCGCCGGCACGAAACCGGGCCAGAAGAACAGGGCCAGGCCCAGCACCGTTCCGGCGAGAACCTTCCAGGAGCGCTTCCAGAGAAAGTACGGCACGAACAGCGCCGGCGTGATCTTGCAGGCAATCGCCAGGCCAAGGACGATCCCGGCCAGAACATCGAGCCGATTCTTGTACGCGTACAGGCAGGCCACGACCAGGAACAGAATGAACAGGTTGACGTTGCCGTGCTGCAGGTCGCCCATGATGGGCCGTAAACACAGGGCGACCGTCACCGCCTGGGCCGCGAACGGAAAGGGCCGATCTGGCGTCTCGACCAGGCGGAACACCCAGAGGAGGGCGAGCAAGGTCAGCCCCAGTTTGACGTAGAACCAGGTCATCGCCGCGACCACTGGCGGCAACTGAGCGAAGGGATAGAGCAGGATGGCCATGATGGGCGGATTCGGGTAGGCGAACTCCTCGGCGATATTGACGCCATCATCGAGAGCGCGGAGTTGATCATCCCAGCGCAGAATGGCCGAGCGTCCCTCGACCGCCTTGGTCAGGGCGTAGTGAATGCTCACGCCCATGAAGAACACCAGAAGCGCCAGCATGAAGTAGCGCTTGTTCGCGTCACGGTTCAACGACAACGGCTGCATGGTCGGCCTCCTTGCCTGACAGACCCGAACAGGGTACCGCGTCGGGCCGACCCGAGACAATGCGGATCGGGCTGGTGGCGACCCCGTCGTTGCGCCCAAACGTAGGGTGGGCGGGAGCGCCACCGACGCCCGGCACCTGTCTTGAGTCGTCACAGCGCAGGCCCACCAATCCTTGCTCGGGAGCGCAGCGACACCGTTAAGAACAAAGCCCGCTGCGGTGTCGCTGCGCTCCCGTCGGAGCATCGGTGGGCCTGCGCTGTTCCGGCC
>CAYYJM010000003.1:40688-58603 GCA_964471755.1 uncultured Alcaligenaceae bacterium | reverse complement strand
GAGGCGCAGGCGTGCGGCCAGGTCCAGGACCACAGGCTCGGATGACGAACGGGTCCGCAGTCCCTCGGCGGCCAGGTGGACGACCCGGTGACGCGCGGCCTCGTCATGCGGAACGCGAGTGCCATCGGCGAAGGTCGCCTCGCGTCGGGTCTGGTGACGAATCTCGATCACGATCCGGGGCGATTCCTGGACATCGATCGGCAGGAGCCAGCGACCCGCGAGCAGGTTCAGGAGCGTACTCTTGCCGCTGGACGTGGTGCCCACGGCGGCGAGAATCAGTTCCGGGTTGCGCTCCACGGGCGGCCACCTCGATCAGACGATGGTAAACGGGGTCAGCCACGCTGCCGAGGTGAGCATGTCGATGCGGCGAAGCCGAACGACCTGGACAGGGCCGGTGTCCGGTCGGCGCAGCGCCTGTTGCAGCAGCGGCCTCGAAGTGGCCGAAACCGCGCCCGACAGCACGGCTTCCAGACGAAGGTAGACCTCCTGCTCCGAGTCGGTCGATGGCAGGTCGTCGCTGAGCGTGAGATTGGCCTCGATGCTGTCCAGTTGGGGGATGCGATCGCCTCTTTCGGGCAGCGTCTCGGCGTAGAAGTAGGAGGCGACCCCAAGCCACTCCTCGACCCGTGCCGGAGCGATGGAACTGCCCGCCCGGGGCAGTCCACCGAGTTTGCTGGCCCGCACGATCAGGACCAGGCTGACCTTTCGCGTCACGGCCGTTACCGCCGGTGGGGGCGCGACCGGGATTGGGGCACTTCTTCGGCCGACGCGCTCACGCCCCAGCAGCATCAACGCTCCGGGCACGATGTCGTCGGGGGAGAGGTTCGGCCAGGGGCCGAGTTGGGCGTCGAGAAAGCGGGCGTCACCGCGAAAGCTGGCCCTGGCACTGACGCCAGCCCGCGACAGCGCCGCCAGCAGGCCGGCATCCTTGACCAGCAGCCGCGCGAGTGCTTCGTACAACCGGCCTTCGGCCCGGGGCGGAATATCGGCCGCCAGACTCGCTGACGTCGTGTAGCCGTTCGTCTCGAAGGCCAGGCCGATAAGCATTAAGGCGCAGCGAACCGCCTCGTCGGCCTGGGCACCATCGTCCTCCTCCGTCGAGGACCAGAGGCCCAGTAGAAGCGTCTGCTTCAGAATGCGGAGGCGATAACCGAAGTGTCCGCGTGCCAAGGCGATCTCCCGTTCGCGATCGTCACCGGCCGTGATGCGGTACCAGGAGCAGAGGGAGTCCGCGCGGGCTGGGTCCGCGAGCAGGAAGCGCACGGCGGCGTTGAGCTGCCCCTCGTGCATGCCCTCGATCTGGCCGGCGACCTCCGCCAGACGCGGATACTGCCAGTCACGCAGTGGCATCGGCGATCTCCTCGTCCTCGCTCCGCTTCTGGCCGGCCGTCAGGCTCTGGAATCGCCGGGAGAGACGCTGAACGATCTCGCCGGCCTGAGCCCAGGCCGTCTCTTCCTCCCGGGTCAGGGTGACCGCGGTCTGGTGGACGAGTTCCAGCTGCTTCTCATAGTCGGCGAGCAGCCCCTGCTGGAACTCGCGGATCGCTTCGGTGACCTCGGCGGCCTGCTCCAGGAGCCACTCGGCGCACTGGGTCACCAGGTGTGGTTGCTGCTGCCGGACCATCTCGTCCCAGATCGTCTCCAACTCGGCGACCGCCAGCACGCGCGTGAAGGTGCGCGTTTCCATCCGGGGTCGCTCCTCGTACTTCGTCTCCTCGTACTCCTCCGTGTAGGAGTCGCCGAGTATCATGCTACCGAGCCAGCCAAAGAAGGTCTTCTTGTCGCGTTTGACGGTTCGCTTCTTCTTCTGCTTGCCGACCTCGACCTTATCGATGCCGGTCTGAATCGACTCGGTCCCGGCGGCGACCCGGGTCGTGTCGCCGGCCTGATAATGGATGGACATGCTGAGTCGAATCGGTGTCAGGCTGGCCTCGGGGATGTTGAGGTAGAGACGCAGACCGGCGGCCCGGGCCAGCTCCTGCGCCTGTTCGGCCACGTGTTCCTTGTGCCGGCCGAACAGACGATCGAGGGCCTCCTGCATGCGCGCCGCCTCGGTCTGAGCGGCGTTCACCACGACCGCATCGAGGGCCACGGCCAGGACGGTGGACAGCTCATTGAGCCCCGCAACGAGCCGGTCGGCCTGTTGTCGTTCTTCCGGGGTGGTGTGTTCCTTGCGTCCGCCTTCCCGCGCCAGTTGCGAGGTGTAGCCGGCACGCTGGATCTTCTCGATGGCCTCGGTGATGCAATGTCGGTGATGCCGTGACAGGCTGCCCAGTGCGCGTTCGTCCAGGGAAGTCCCCATCTCCAGGGCCCGGCGAACGGCCCGCAAGACCGCGTCGGTCGCCCAGATGATCTCGTAGCGCCAAAGCCGGAGCGGGGCGAGCGATTCCTCCGGCAGCGTGTCGAACGGCGGCGTCGCTTCCAGTCGTCGCGTGATCTGCTCCCACATCTGCAGCGCCTGGTTGATCGCCTCTTCGTTGTAGTGGATCAGGCCATGCACTGCCTCGCGCATCTCCTGAAACGGACGGTTCAGCTCCTTCTGACTCCGATCCCGCAACTCGGTCAGATCCGCGGAGAGCTGATCGAGCCGGGCCTTCTCGGCATCGTAGCGTTCCTTCGGTCCATGACATTCCGCACCGACCACGCGCACGATCCAGTCGAACGCCTGCCAGCCGCCGTTCTGGCGAAACTCCTCGACGGCGGGTGGAATGACCAGTTCGGCCAGGTGACGGCGGACGTGAGCCCGCAGTTCGCGGAAGAACGCCGGGCCATGGGCCGCCTCGAAGACGGCCAGGGCGATCTGCCGGGCTCGCTCCGCCGGCCACTCGGCCGGATCGAACGTCAGCCCGCGACGCAGGGTCTCCGGAATGAGGCCGGCATACGACTGAAGCAGACGCTTCAGGGCCTCCAGACTTCCCTCTCGAGTGCGCGAACGCAGAGCCCGGATGGCGAGCATGGCCGGCTCGGCACTCAGACTGACCATCGCCATCTGGGCGATGGCGATCTTGTGATCGGGCAGACGGTCTTCCAGCGTCCGGGTGATGTCCTGGTGCAGCTCTTGCAGAAACTGTTGCAGCCGTTCCCGACCGTTGGCCTGCTTGTCCCACTGATCGGCCTTGTTGCCCAGGAGCAGAAGCCGCGCCGGCGAGCCGCCCAGGGTCTTGACCTCCTCGACCACCTGTTCGAGGAGATCGCGTCGCCCGGTCGGGTCGGTCTGGGTCGTATCGTAGACCAGCAGACACAGTGCGTTCCGGGCGTGGTCGCGGATGACGCGGAGATTGAGGTGATCGCCGGCGTGCTTGCTTCCCGGCAGATCCTTGATCGACAGCAGACAGCCATCGGGGATGTCCAGGATGCGCGGATACAGGCCCAGGACGGTCGGGAAGTACAGGTGAAAGACCGGCGGCCGGGGCGGCTCGGGGCGATCACGCAGGGTGTTGTAGCGGCGCATGGTAGCTTCGAGACGCTGGTAGATCTCAGCCTCGCTGGCGACCTCCCAGTCGCCGATTTCCCACTCGGCCCGCTCCGTGGGCCGCACCTCCAGTCGGGCCTTCTCGGCCGGGCTGTGATGGATGGTCAGAACGCCGGCACTCAGTTCCTGCGGATCGATCGGGGCGACGGCCGCGCCGACCAGCAGATCGATCACCGTCGTCTTGCCGCTGCTGGTGGTTCCGACCGTGGCCAGCACGATTTCCGGATGAACCAGGCGATCGAGCAGTTCATTGGCCCCGCGCAGGAAGAGACGATCGAGTTCGGCCAGGCGGGCACGCAGATCCTCGGCGCGCTGCCGTCGAGGGTCCGACGGTTCGCTCATCCGGCCATTGAGAAGGACCGTGAGGGCGTCGCGAGCCGAGCCCCAGGCGAGCCGGAGATTCTCGGCCTGTTCCGCCTTCCGGGCGAACTCGGGCGGCAGATCGCCACGTCCCTCGGCCGCGGTCGGATCGATCAAACGCGGCATCAGGAGGCTCACGATCCAGTCGAGTTTCCCCTCGATCTGGGCGAGACGTTCGAGCGTTTCCTGGCAGGACCGCAGAGTGACCTGGTGGGAGAGCTTCCGGTAGCTGGAGATCTCCCGATTGAACAGAAAGAGCAACTCCGCCATCAGACGCTCGGCGTTGTCCTGGACGAATCGTCCCAGGCGCTGGAACCGGGCACCGTCCAGTTCGCGGGCCAGGGTCTGGAAGAGCGCCCGCACCAGGGCCAAAGCGTGGAGCGATTCGACCGTCTGGCCCTCCGCCGCGTGGAGCGTCACACTCGAGACGACGTGTCGTCCGCCGGAGTTGCGCAGCTCTTCGAGGAGCCCGATCCGGTCACCGACCGGCGTGCGCTCGCGAATCGCCTGTTGCAGGTCGCGTTCATCCTTCGACGTGAGCCAGGAGAACCAGCCCGCATCCTGGAAGCCGGCCTCGACATTCTTCCACAGTCGAGCCCAGGCCGTGCGAAGCACTTCCTCGGGCAGTTTTCGCTGAGAGCGGAAATGCTCGATGATCTGGCTGACCCAGGACTGCGTTTCGTTGTTCGAGAGTTTGCAGGTCACTTCCGCCAGCAGAACGAGCGAACCGGTGGCCAGGCTCGGGGTCATGCTTGGGCTCCAGTCAGGCCGGACAGGGTTGACGACTGTCGAGCATTATCGCCGGGACCGGGGGCCGCCACAAGAGGCCGGAACGAATTCTTTCCGCGAACAGAGCCGCGCACGCAGCGAGCCTCCAGGCGAGCGGAGTAAGCGCACCACGACCTGCACATCAGGGCGGCGGAAGCGTGCCAAGACCTGCACGTCCTGGCCGCGGTACGCTTACTTCGCTCGGCCTGCGGCCTCGCTGCGTGCGCGGCTCTGACAGACCGCGCGACGGTACGATTCGCAGGACACCACCCACTGCAACTCCGTACAATGCCACGATGACGCCGACGTTTCTTCCCAGCACTGCTCCGACAGACGCGGCCTTGACGCCGTTCTTGCCGGCCGTCCAGGCGTGGTTCCGCGCCACGTTCGGTCAACCGACGCCGGTGCAGGCTCTCGCCTGGCCGTCACTGCTCGCCGGCCGGAATCTGCTCCTCAGCGCACCGACCGGCCAGGGCAAGACCCTGGCCGCGTTCCTGCCCCTGCTGAACGGCCTGCTTCCCGGTACGAGTCCCGCCTCACCGTGGCGTGTCGGCGGAAGGCTGCGCGTCCTCTACCTGTCCCCCCTCAAGGCCCTGACCAACGACGTGGCTCGCAATCTCCAACGCCACCTGGACGAGATCGGCGTTCACCTCGGCGATTCGGGCAACCTCCCGCGGTTGGGCGTCCGTCACGGTGACACCTCCGCCGAGGAACGCCGCCGACTGCTGGCCGAGCCGCCCGAGATCCTGCTGAGTACGCCGGAGAGCCTGGCCATCCTGCTCAGTCAGCCGGAGATGAACGATCTGTTCGCGAACCTGGACTGGGTCATCGTGGACGAACTGCACGCTCTGGCCGGCAGCAAGCGCGGAGCGGACCTGGCGATCAGCCTGGAGCGGCTCGAACGCCTCGCCGGCGGACACCTGGGCCGTGTCGGACTCTCGGCCACGGCGACGCCGCTGGACGAGGCCGCCCGCTACCTGGTCGGCGTCGATCGACCCTGCGACATCGCCGCCGTGCCGGCCAGCGCAGCGCTGGAGGTGCGCATTCAGCCGACGACGAGCGATCGGACGTTTTTCGCGGAACTGGTCCAACGCCTGATTCCCGAGATCGAGGCCAACCGGAGCGTGCTGATCTTCACGCAGTCACGCCGTCTGGCCGAGCGGTTGTCGTGGGTGCTGCGCGGCCAGCGGGCCGGCTGGGACACGCTGATCGCCGTGCATCACTCGTGCCTGGCCGCCGAGCGCCGCCGCGAAGTCGAGGCGGATTTGAAGGCCGGCCGACTGCGGGCCGTCGTGTGCAGCACGAGCCTGGAGATGGGCGTCGATATCGGCAGCGTCGATCTGGTCGTCCTCGTGCATCCGCCTGGCGACGTGGTCCGCCTCCTACAGCGTCTCGGCCGCGCGGGACATGGGCCGCGGCGCGTGCGACGCGGGCTGATCCTCGTCGCCAGTGCGGGTGAACTGCTGGAGGCGGCCGTGACCACCGCATCGGGCCAGGCCGGCCAGTGTGAGCCGATCCCGTTCGCCGATGCACCGCTGGACGTCCTCTGTCAGCAGATCGTTGGCCTCTGCTGCGCCGGCACCCGGGACGCCGACGAGTTGTTCGCCCTCGTCCGCCGGGCGGCTCCGTTCGAGCATCTGGAGCGGGCCGATTTCGACGAATGCATCGCCTACCTGCGAGGCCTCGGTCGAGACGGAACCGCCTGGCTGCCGGCTCGACTGCGCGGCTCGCTCGACACGCTGACGATCGTCGATGGCCGGACGGCCCGACTGCTGCGACGGAACCTCGGCACCATCCTCGGCGAACCGGGCGTGCGCGTCGAGATCGAGATCGATCCACCGGCCGAGAGCGAGGATCTCGAACCGCGACGACGTGCGATCGGCGAAATCGATCCGTCCTTTGCCGAGCGGCTGGAACCGGGCGATCGCTTCCTGCTCGATGGTCGGTCACTGGAGGTGCGCGATAAGGGCCTGGACTGGATCCTGGTGCGCGACTCGACCCAGCGGCCGGTGCTGCCGCTCTGGACCGGCAGCGGCTGGCCGATGTCCACCGAGTTGGCCGGCCGACTGTTCGCCCTGCGCGTGCAGGCCGCCGAGACGCTCCGCGACGGCGTGCCGGCCCTGGAGGAACTCCTTCGCACCGAGTACGCCCTCGGCCCGGACGCCTGCGAGCAGCTCGCGGCGTACTTCGAGCGACAGGAGGCTGTCAGCGAGATCCCCGAGGAGGGGGCCTGCCTGGTCGAGGTGGTGCCCGGTGAGTATGGCGCGGCCTACTACGTCCACACGCCGCTGAACCGGGCCGGCAATGACGCCCTGTCGCGCGTCGTGACGTACCGGCTGGCGCGTGATCATGGCCGATCGAGTACGAGCATCGTCGCCGACCTCGGCTTTCTGCTCCTGCCGCGAGGTGGGCCGCTGCCGCTGCCGACGCTGGCACCACCCGGTCAGGAGCCCGATCCGCGTGAGGTCGGCTCCGCGCTGGCGTCACTGTGGCGGAAGCTCCTCGACGCGACCCGATTCCGCGAGGATCTGCAGGCCGCCCTGGAGGCGAGCTTCGCCCTGCGCGAGCGCTTCGGCCGCGTGGCGATGACCGGACTGATGATCCTGCGTCAGCCGCAGGGAAGCCGGCGCGGCCGAGTCGGCGGCGAGAGCTGGACGCGCCGCCGACTGTTCGAGCAGTGTCAACGCCATGACACAAGCTTCGTCCTGCTCCGTCAGGCGCGGCGCGAACTGGAGAGTGAGGTCTGCGACGGAGCGGCGGCCCTCGTCTGGACGAGCCGATTGCGTTCGCATCCGCTGCGCTGTCGCTGGCTGGTCCAGCCGTCGCCGTTCGCGGAGAGCTGGACGCAATCCGCCCTCGGTGGCGTGGAGATCGTCGAGACGCCGGAGGAGACGTTGCGCCGGTTGCACGCGACGCTCATGACTCCGGTCTAACTTTTTTGGACTGCGGCAATTCTTTGCCGCTCTTCCTTTCTGACTTTCTGACTCGGTCGTCCCATCCGTGAGAAAGCCAAAGCGGCGAAGAATCGCCGCAGTCCAAAAAAGTGAGAAAGTCAGAACGTCTCGCCAGCACAACCCTTGGGAAACACCCGACGGAGGACATCGTGACCGACTTACAGGACGAGATCTGTGACCGGCTGGTCGGCGCGACGATCGGCTCATGATGCGCATCCACGAAGACTGGCTGCTGACACCACAGCGAGCGGCGCTGCACGAACCGACCGGCACGCTCGTCATCGCCGACGTTCACCTCGGTTATGGCCGATCGCGTCAGACACGCGGCGACGCCGTGCCCGAGGTGCTGGTCGCCGACGATCTCGCCCCGCTCGCCGATCTGGCCAGCATGGCGCGTCGTCTGCTGATCGCCGGCGACCTGTTCGAGGCCGGCTACGAGGAACATCTGGCCGATCAACTGACGACCTGGTGTCACGGCGTCGGCCTGGAGCTGCTCGGCCTGGTGCCGGGCAACCACGATCGACTCGTCGCCGAGCGACCGGGGCTGGCCCTGCATCCCGAGGGGTTTCTCCTGGGAAAGTGGCGAATCCTCCACGGCGACAGGCCGCTCCCGTCGGAGCCGTGCGTCCAGGGCCATGAGCATCCCTGTCTGCGGGTGTCGGGTCGGGTGCAGGCTCCGTGCTATCTGGTCGGCCCCGATCGTCTGGTGTTGCCGGCGTTCTCGCCTGAGGCGGCCGGCGTCGGCGTGATCGGCGATCGACGCTGGGCCGGCTTTCGCTGCCTGGCGATCGTCGGTGACGAGATCCTCGATTTCGGCGACCCCGTCGAGTTGCGTGCCCGGTTGAATGGGCACGACCCGTGGCGAGTGGGCTCGCCGCAGGTCGTGGGTCCGGAACGGAGCAAACCGGCTCAATAGAAGCGGAGACGCCACCAGTCGTGACGGGTGGCCGTCCGACTGAACCACCAGTAGCCGTCGTCCCACTGGAGCTTGACCGAGCGCCAGCCGAGCGGGACCTTCGGGAACGGGTGGATCGGGCCGATGAACGGCCAGGCGTTGTACGGATACGCCTCGGGGTAAGCGACACGCGAGTAGTTGTTGTAGGGGGCGTACGTGGGCCAGGCGTACGGCGGCATGCGCGGCGGGTTCAGACTGTGGTAGCCCAGACCCGGAGCGGCGAAGAGCGGCACCGGCTCCGGAACTCCGCCCTGCGGCACGGTCTGGATCGGTGGCATCGCTCCGCCAACGATCGGCGGTTGGATCACTCCCGGTACGCCACCCGGCGGGACGACCTCCTGTGGCGGCCCGATCTGCTCCGGCTTCCGGACTCCATCGGGCGGAATCGGCGGCAGGGTGTTGGGAATCCCCGGGCCCGGCTGGAAGATCATGTTCGGCATCCCGGCCCCTGGCAGCTGGAAGCCAGGCTGCTGAAAGCCAGGCGGCACGGCCGTACCTGGATCGATGGCCTGGACGCGCGTCAGGGGTTCGACCAGACGCAGTCGATCCCGGACACGCACGACGCCAGGAACCCCCTGGACCAGACGAAGCACCTCCTCGCGCTGGGGCTGGTTGGAGACGGTCCCTTCCAGTTCGACGGCTCCGCCAGCGACGACGATATCGACGGTAAACCCGCGCAACTGGCCGGACTGGCGCAGGTGGTTGGCGATGGTCTCGGCCAACTGTTGGTTGGGCGAGGACGAGACGGCTGGCAGCGGGGTGTTCGAGGCCAACCCGAGACGGGGCGGCTCCGCTGCCGAACCAACCTGCGTCAGCCAGCCTCCGAGGAAGGCGGCCAGCATCATCCGGCTACGAATGCTCACAGTGACATCCTCCTGACGCTTGTATGGCGATTCTGTAGGAGGATTGCCCGCAGACCCATCCGGGGCAAACGCTCGGCCTGCGGTTCACCGGGATCGCGAAGCGGCTGGCCGGGTCTAACTGGAGTCGTCGCCAGGGCAGGCGCAGGTGGGTCGGTTTGCCCGTTCGTCTGATGAAGCAGTACCGGCGTGATCGCCCGGTGGTCGAGCCCGGCGGATCGAAATTTTTCCGGCTTTGCTGAAGACCGCCGGGCCAGGGACGATTGACAGCCTTGGCGGCGCTCTCTATAGTAAGGACACGATTGGCGATTCGCCCCTGGCGGCATCACCATCGGGCACCCATAGCTCAACTGGATAGAGCATCGGTCTACGGAACCGAAGGTTGCTGGTTCGAATCCAGCTGGGTGTACTTCTCCATCCATTCACAACCGGTATCAGTGGCCACATCGACTGCAATGCGATCCTGACCATTCACGGTTCGTCGCTCCTTGTGGGCGACCCCACCTTCTCGGTAGCCATCCCCGTAACGGCGAAGAAGGAATCTTCGCTACCTCTGTCCATTTCGATACAGTGAACCCTGTTGCGTAACTTTCCCCACTCGTTCACGGCACGCGGAAGATCCATTCCGGCTGAACCAGGGCCGTCCCTCTCGACTGGAACCCAACCAATGCGACGTTTCTGGATCCTTCTCACCAGCATCGTGATGCTGGCAAGCACGCTACTCTTTTCCTCGCAGGCGCAGGATGGCAAGGCACCGGACGGGAAAGGTCCGATGGTGAAGAACGGACTTGTCTATTCGCTCGACCAGTTCGGGCCGGTGGAAAAGCAGGCCGACGCTGAAGCGACCTTTCAGAAAGCGTCCAGGGACATCATCGCGTCAGGCGGCGGCATCCTGATGATTCCGGCCAGCGCCGCGGCCGGATGGACTCCCAGGAACACCACGCAGGAGCAGTGGCGAAAGCCAGAACCGCCAGAGCCGACCCGGCAGTGGGGATCGAAGCCGGGCGTGACCGTCATCGATGGCCGCAGCGGGACCGTACGAATCCGTCCGCCGCAGGCCACCGGCCTGGAGATCGAGCGCACCCTGAACCTGCCACAGGGCCAGGCCTTGCCGCACTGGGGGTACTTCCCCATGGTCGCCATGAAGAACACCATCCTTCGCGGCTCGACGAGCTACCACGACTGGCTCCAGGAAGAAGTGAAGGCCGGCAAGGATCAGAAGTTCTATGTCGCCACCATCCGCGGCGTGTTTCCCGGCGAATTCCTCAACACGCTCTACTCCACCACCGGCGTGCAACGGTTGTATGTCAAGTCGATCGGCTACGACGCCCAGAAGAAACGGTGGTATCTCGTTGCCGACTGTAACACCGACGTATCGAAGGGGACCATTCTCAGCAACAAGAACCACGTCAACGCCCTGAGCATCGACACGTTCTCGCACGCCGAAAACCAGACCTTCGACTTCCGCGTTTGGCGTCGCAACTACTCACAGGGCGACAACTACCTCATGGACGCTCGCTTCTTTTACATGGGCGATGTCCACTCGACGGCCGGCGACGAGAACGGTGTCTGCTACGCCGCGTTCGTCCAGAGCGACACCAACATCTACCGTGGTAAAGTCGAGGCCTGGAACCCTGAGACGCACGCCTTGAAGCTGAAGACGAATGGACCAACCCTCGGAACGGGCCGACCCATCATCAACCTGAACACGGCCCGGTGGATCACCACGGGGACGGCCACTCTCAGTGGTGAGACCCGGCTCTCCGCCGACGCGCCGGTGACCGAGGACGTGATCGGCCGATATTTCGCCGTCGATGAGACCAACGAGTACGTTCCCGGCGGCACCCGAATCCGTCGCTGGTACCTGATTCATGCGGTGAAGATCAACAAGGACGGCACCAAGGATCTGACCTTCACCCGCCACTGGTGGGGTGCCAAGAACAACCTGGGAGCGCCGATCCTCTACCGATCCGAAAATTACGGCAAGCCGCTCAAGTACGTGATCGCTCCGGGTGCCAACGCCTACGACGTGTCCGAAGGAGTCAGCGATCCCCGGCGGACCATCCAGCTCTCGCCGGCCCCATTCAACGGCACGCCTGCCGACTTTGCCGCGGGCGACGACGTCGAGCAGGCGATCGGCCCCGATCCGTTCCGGCCGATTCCATTCCGCACCTGGATCTGGGATCACGTGCCCGGCAAGTTCCCGGCTCCGGTCTTTGACGTGGCGAATTACGGCCCCGTGGGCCGCGACTCGCTCATGTGGGTTCGCGGCGGCTCCGGTTCCATCGAGAAGGACAACAAGGGACGTGCCGACGGCAAACCACCGTTCAACAAGCTCCTCTTCTTTGAAGGAGCCTGCAACACGGGCATTCATTTCAGTGCCGACACGGCCTCCGCAGCGATTCTGTTCGCGCAACCGAACAACCGTGAACAACCCATTCACTGGCTGTACGGCGATGACAAAACGACCAAAACGGCGTCCCTGACCGTCAAACGCGACACCGGCGAGTTCACCTTCAAGGGAACCGGCATCAAGGTCGAAGGTCCCGTGACCACAACCGGCCTGTCCGGCGACAAGGACACGCCGGCGAAGAATCTCCGCGGGAAGAACGTGGCGGTGATGGCCAACGAAACCCGGATCACCATCGCCTTCCCGATCGCGGAAACGGACGAGAATTACACCGTGTTCGTCGAGCAAAACTGGCTGACAAACCGCGCGATCGTGAAGAAGGAAGCGACCGGCTTTACCGTCGAATTCGACAAACCAGCACCAAAGGATGCCAGGCTCGACTGGATGCTGGTGAGATAGCAGGCGTTCGCGTCGGAGGGACTGAGCGAGTGCGGTCGCCCTGTACTTGCACAAGTCCCTTCCCCCGGACACCTCCATGCCCGGGATCGACAGGGTGTGTAGAATATCCAGCGAAGACCCGTCAACTATGGAGTCCCTTCATGTCATCGCATGATATTCACGACCTGCAACTCGAGCAGAGCAGTACGCCGTTGCCGACCAACCCACCCAGCCTGCCTCCGCGTCCGGAGGGCTCGCCGGGCCGACCTGGCACTGGGCCATCGCTGCTGGCCAAACGTCTTGCCGTCCTGCTCCGCTGCCATGAGGCCGCTCGCTGGCACAACGTCTGGCTCTGGATCTGGTGGGGCATCCGCGCCCTTGTCGTCATCGGCGTGGCCATCCCGCTCTGCATCGGCATCGGCAACGCCGTCTGCACGCTGTACCTCCAGGAGGTCACCGCCAACTACTCCCAGGCCCAGATCGCCGGCTGGACGGCCGGCCTCGGCTCCGCAGCGGCGATCCTCCTGCTCTGGGCCATTTTCGAGGGCCTCTGGCCGAAACGCTTCCGGCCCCTGGAAGAACAGCTCGCCGCCATCCAGCGCGATCACGCCGCCGAGTTGCGCTCCTGGGGCAGTCCCTCCGTCCTGCGCGAACCGGCCGCCGTCGCCGAGATTCTTCAGCACGAATCTCACACCTGAGGGCTCACCACTCGGCGAAGCGACGCAGCATCTCCAGGCCCACGGCCTGACTCTTCTCGGGATGGAACTGCGTCGCCACCAGTCGGCCACGAGCGATCGCCGAGCAGAACGGCGTCGGATAGTCCGTCTCCGTCGCGATCACCTCGACATCGCGCGGCACCGGATAGTACGAGTGAACGAAGTAGACGCTCGCCCCGTCGGCCACGCCGGCCAGCGGGTGCGGTCGTTGCTTCAGCCGGAGCGTGTTCCAGCCCATGTGCGGCACCTTGAGGCCGGGCTGATCCGCGAAGCGAACCACGTCGCCAGCGAACAGACCCAGGCCCGTATGCTCGCCCTCCTCCAGCGATCGCTCGAAGAGGAGTTGCAGGCCCAGGCAGATGCCGAAGAAGGGCCGATCCCGCTCGACATGCCGTCGGAGCGGCTCGGCCAGGTGCGCCTCGTGCAGCCGGGCGATCGCATCGCGAAAGGCTCCGACGCCGGGCAGAACCACCTTGTCGGCCTGGGCGATGTCCTCGGGTCGGGGCGAGATCGTCGCCGCGTGGCCGAATCGCTCGAACGCCTTCTGGACGCTGCGCAGGTTGGCCATCCCATAATCGACGATCACGATCCCGGCCATGCGTTCCCCCTCACGGTCGTGCCCCTTCCGAGCCGGTGCCGCGCAGGAGCCGCAGCAGAAACGCGGCCCCGAGCAGAAACACGGCTCCGAAGACGACGAGCATCACCAGCAGTTCGGCATTCCACAACAGCGGCTGGAACTGATGTCCCAGCCAGGGCCAGAGCCAGAGCGTCAGCAGCACGCCAGCACACAACGGCGGCCCGAACGGCATCGGGTGATCGCCCCGGATGACGAGTTGCAGCAGCCCCAGGACCAGGGCCGGCAGCACCGCCACGAAGAAGGCCATGACCACCGGCTGCCAGCCGACGAAGGCCCCGGCCATCATCATCAGATCGGCATCGCCCAGGCCCAGACCCTCGATGCCGCGACCGAGGCCGAACAGAAAGCGGACGCCGCGCAGAACCAGCATGCCGGCCAGGGCTCCGCTCAGGCCAGTGACCAGGCCGAGCGGCCAGCTTCCCGGCGGCAGCCACGTCGGCAACTCATGCCAGACCGGCCAGGGATAGAGGCCGGGCTGCATGTCCGGGAACGGGTTGGCCGGTGTCGCCAGCGGCAGCGGCTGCGTGCCGGGCCAGGGCCAGGGACACAGGACCGACACGATCAGGCCCAGACAGGTTCCCGTCAGCGTCACCGAGAGCGGGATCTCCAGATGCTCCAGGTCGCACAGCGAGACGAGCAGGAGCAGAGCCAGGAGCAGGCCATGCACGCCGAAGACGGTCCACGCGACGCCCGGCACCTCGCCCCGGCCGATCGCCTCGGCGTACGGCTTCAGGGTCGGCAGATCCATCACGTTGCGGATGATCTCCAGGTAGAACAGGCCGACGAACGCCAGACCGGTCAGCACCTCGACGATCGGCGTCAGCAGCGAGCGTTGCACGCCACAGGTCGGACATCGTCTGCCGGCGAGGAAGTAACCCAGGACCGGGACGCACTCGTACCAGCGCATCCGCTGGAAGCAGGTGAAGCAGCGAGGCCCCGGCCAGAGAAGGCTCTTCTCGTACGGCAGTCGCGCGGCGCAGAAGTTGAGGAAGCCGCCCACCACGCAGCCGACGAGGAACACGAGGAGCAGAACGACCGGCAGCATGAAGGTGTGTTTCCCGGCGAGCGTGGGGCGTCAGCCCCATGACTGCCGATACGCGGCGAAGACGCAAACTCATGGGGCTGACGCCCCACGCTCGCCAAGACATTCGGCGACGATCGCATCGATCGATCGATTCATCGTATCGATCGTGACGTGGGCCGTCATCGCGTACAGCGCCTCGCGTGCCGCCACGATCGCCGCCACCTCGTCGGGATCGATGGCGTTCCGGCCCGTCAGCGAGGGCCGCTGCTCCCGTGTCACGGTGTCGTCCGCCAGGCGCTGGCAGAGCGTGGCGACGTCCGCCGTCAGACGTACGACCCGGCCCGTCGCGCGCAGCAGTTCACGGTTTTCCGGCCGCAGCACGATGCCGCCCCCCGTGGCGATGACGTGGCGATCGCGGGTCGCCAGTTCGCGCAGGACGGCACATTCCCGCTCGCGGAACCCGGCCTCCCCTTCCGTCTCGAACAGGGCACGGATAGTGCAGCCGGCCTGCTCCTCCAGGACTCGATCGGCGTCGAGCCAGGCCCAGCCGAGCCGGTCGGCCAGGGTCTGGGCCAGCGTCGTCTTGCCGCTGCCGCGCGGACCGATGAGGTAGATCCTTTGGCAATCCTCGCCCATCAGGATGCTTCCTCATCGCGGACCTTGACCGGCGCGAGGGCCTTGCGGACCACCTGCGACATCTTCTCGACGGGAGCCGCCTGCCCGGTGAACAGCTCGAACTGGGTCACCGCCTGGCGGATGAACAGCTCGACACCGGTAATCACCTTGCAGTCGCGCTGGCGAGCTTCGCGGACCAGGAGAGTCGTCTCCGGGTTGTAGACGGTATCGAAGACCGTCAGGCCCGGCTTGAGGAAACTGTGATGCAGCGGGCTCTCATCGATGTTCGGGTGCATGCCGACCGAGGTGCAGTTGATGACCAGATCGCAGTTGACGTTGTGCCGAGCGGCCCAGTCCACGTGTCGGCCCTGCACCTCCTCGGCCAGGCGATGAGCCCGCTCCGACGTGCGATTGGTGATCGTCAGGAGTGCCCCCTCGTGAGCCAGAGCGAAGGCCACCGCCCGGGCGACGCCGCCGGCCCCGAGGATCAGGACCGGCCGACCATGCAACGCTTCGTGGCCGGTCAACGGCGGCGACTCTGCTCCCATGTCTACCTGGTGCAGATCGTGTAGCGTACTCAGGGTGCCGGTGAAGTCGGTGTTGAACGCGGCAAAGTGCCCCTCGCCCCGGCGGAGAAGCGTGTTCGCCGCCTTCGTGCTGGCAACGGCCGGGTCCAACTCCCGGGCCAGGGCGGCAGCCGCTTCCTTGTGCGGAATCGTCACGCTGTAGCCCTCGACCGGCAACTGATCGAAGACCTTCAGAAAGGCCGGCAGTTCGCCCTTTGGCACGCGGAACGGCAGGTAGACGGCATCGAGTCCGACGGCCCGGAACGCCTTGTTGTGCAGGAGCGGACTCAGACTGTGACCGATCGGATCACCGATGACGCCGTACACCTTTGTCGTGGGTCGAATCCGGTCGTAGTAGTAGAGCCGTTTCATCTCCAGGTAGGACGGCAAACCCGGAGCGATGCCGCGTTCCTTGTTATGAGCCGCGTAGGTGAACGGCGCTCCGTACTTGGCCCCGAGGAAGCGGGACGGCATGCCCAGGTCGCCCATGCAGTGGGCGACGGTCGGCTTCGGCGGATTCTTCAGGAGCCCCAGCACGCGGAGGTTGTCGGCCGGCGTCTGGGCCTTGACGGCCAGCTTGACCACGTCGGCATCCTGCTTGCACATCCGTTCGTGGATCTGCTCCAGATCGCGGGGCGTCTCGCGCATATTGTGGTAGCTGACGATCCGCTTGACCTTGCCGAAGCGCGGGATGCTGTCGGCGATGTCCGTCTCCAGATCGACCCAGTCGAAGCCGGCGACGATGGCCTGCCGCAGGAGCGTCTTGCGTGCGTCCTCTGGAGCGTTGAACCGGCCGCCATCGGAGCCGCGACGGACGGTCGCGACGAACGGCACCAGTTTGTACTCGAGCAAGCGCTTGAAGTCGGGGGCCTTGGCGAGAAAATCGAGGCGCAACTCGATGAAGCCGACGCCCATCTCCTGAGCCTCGACGATCTCCTGCTGCACCATGCGATGACGCGTGCGCCCGATGACGACGCAGATCGGCTCTTCAACAAGACTCACGGGGCACCTCACCGCAGAGGAAGGGAACGCCAACCAATTTACCTCGTCGGAAGACGGACGGCAAGCGGCGAAGGAACAACGCCTACTGTAAAACTACGGGTTGTAGATCGACTTCATTTTCCAGGCCTTGATCGATTTCACCCTGGCATCGCCACCCTTTGCGAAAAGGCGAACACGCGGATTCGCCCGCACCTTGTCGTGGCCATGCACCAGCGCCTGCCGGTCGTTGGCGAAGACCTCGACGAGGTTCTTGTCGATGAACACTCGCAGTGTCAAGTCTTCGTGATCGGCCAGTTGGAACGGCGCACGGGTCCGGCCAGCAAGCAGGTTCTTGCTTTGGGCACCCGTGGCGATCGTCAGCGAACCGACTCCCTGGTCGTCGCCGAGCAGGCGGATTTCCAACGTTGGTGGCACGGGTGCGGCGACCTGGATTTCCAACTCGACCGCATCGCCTTCAATGCCTTCGAGCGCGTGTTCCTTGCCGTCACCCACGACCAGGTCTTGCCAGGATTTCTCACTGTGACGCAGCGATTGCAATTCGCGAAGCGGACGGATGCGGAGTGTCCCGTCTTTTGCCAATTCCAATTCGCGCGGCAAGGATTGCAGGCCCGTCGGGGCGATCGGCAAATTCATCACCCATGCCCACATCACGCGACGGCCGTCGCGTGTCAGGATCGATTCCGGAGCGAAGAACTGATTGCCGCCGAAGCTCATCATGGCGTGCTTCTCTGGCAGGAATTGTTCATCCTTGAACGTGCCCAGGTAGTAACGGCAACCCAACCGATGGCTGATGCAGAGCAGCATCCACCTGTCGCCGATCTTGAACATATTGGCGCAGGAGATGTCCTCGCTCTTGGCCACGCCGAGGTTGGCCGGATAGTCCTTGTGCAGCAGGTCGCCGAGATACTTCCAGTTCTTCAGATCGCTCGATTTCATGAGTTGCGGATTTTGTCCGCCACTGAGAGCGTAGTAGGTGTCGCCGTTGAGCCAGAGGTCCGGGTCCCAGTGGCGAATCTTCGGTTCCGCACCGTCGCTGTCCTTCGGAATGATGGGGTATGGATCTTCCCACGAATCGAAGTCGTCGCCTTTGGGGAATTGAATCCAGTTGCGTCCGGAACCTTCGCCGTGATAGACGATCGCGGGCTTGCCGAAGCCGTCGACGAAGCGGCAGGCCGCGCCGACGCCGCGCAGGTCGAGC
>CAYYJM010000003.1:9273-40678 GCA_964471755.1 uncultured Alcaligenaceae bacterium | reverse complement strand
CTTGCCTTCCTTCGTGTAGAAACCGGTGCCGCTGAACATACCGTGGCCGGTTGTCGGCGGGGCGAGGACCGTTGGATGCCACGTCCAGCGAACCATGTCGTCGCTCGACACGTGCGCGAACACGAAGCCCGTCTCGTCGCGATAGATATAGTGCAGGTGGACTTTTCCCTTGTAATCGAAGGCGCAGTTGGGATCGCCCGGAAAGGCTTTGCCCGGACCGGGATGCGCCAGGTGATACGTGACCCAGTTGGCGGCCGGCTTCGCCGGCCAGGCCGGCGTCCGGGGCTTGAAGAGGCCCGCCGAAGCAAGCGGGGTCAGACCCAGTTCGGCTCGCGCGATGTCCCTGGCACTGCGTGCGGCCACGAGATACGACGAGCCGTCGAGTACCAGCTTGCCGTCCGCCAGTTTCGCCTTGCCAACGCTGGCATGATGCATGAAATGGCCGGCGCGGTCTTTCACATCCTTCACAGAATCGCCGTTGAAGTCCCACCAGGCGAACGGTTTCGGCTTGCCCTCTTCGTTCGGACGCAGCGCCTTGATCGTCTCGGGTGTGAGGGCCGAGGCGTAAATGCGGGCGTCATCAATGGAGCCGGCAAAGTGCATGTTTACGGTGCCGCCGCCCAGATGCCGCAGGCCAAACAAGGCAACGTGGTTTTCGATGCTCAACAAGTCAACGTTCTTCGCCGGATACTCGACGTACAGCTCGCCATTGCGGTAGATCCGGACGCGGTCGGCCGTGTAGACGATGGCGATCTGCACCTGCGTACCGGCAGTTGCGGTCTCGACCGCGTTCTTGCTTTGATTCTTTTCGGTGCGGTGGAAGAAGTTGCTTCCCGCCATCCATTTGCCGCGGGCCAGTTCGCCCAGCACGACGGCGTCGAAAACCGGCCCGCTCTGCAACGTGAGCGTGCTGCCCCCTTGCTGGGTCAGGTTCGCCGGCGCAGCCCAAACGACGAAGGTCTTTTCGGTTTGCGGAGACTTCTGATCGCCTGCCCACGTTGTTGAGTGAGTGAATAATCCCACGATGACGACCGCGGCGAGTGTCTGGCAGAGTTTCAAGACAAACTCCCTCGGAAGTAGAGGAACGGGAGTGTTCTTCCCGCAAACCATTACCGGCCGATGACTACGAGGTAGCTATACGATCTGGCCTGGCCATCGTCATCCGCCCCTCGCCTCGCCCCTGAAAAGCGGGCGTTCGGGCTCGTACGGCTTTCCTACAATGACAGCGAACGAGGCACGAGGAGAGCCGACATGCGAGCGGAAGAGATCCTGCGACTTCTGGAAGCGGTGCAGGCTGGCCAGGTGGCACCGGGCGACGCCCTGTCGCGGCTACAGCCGGCGGTCGCCGAACTGGGCTACGCGACGGTCGATCTCGACCGCCAGGGCCGGTGTGGCTTCCCCGAGGTGATCTTCTGCGAGGGCAAGACGCCGGAGTGGACTGCTGGCGTTGTCCAGCGTCTGGCCGATGCCGGCCAGGACTGTCTTGGCACCCGTGTCAGCGAGGAGCAGTCCGCCGTCCTGGGGCAGCGCTTTCCCCAGGCCGAGCAGGATCGGCTCGCCCGGACGTTCTGGCTTCCGGCGAGTCGAGAACCTCGGCCGACCCAGGGCCAGGTGGCCGTCTTCACCGCCGGGACGGGCGATCTGCCAGTCGCGCAGGAGGCCGTGGTGACAGCTCGCTGTCTCGGGGCCGAGGTGGAACTGATCGCCGACGTCGGCGTGGCCGGCATTCATCGAATCCTGCGTCACCGCGAGAAGCTGCGGACGGTCGATTGCTCCGTCGTCGTGGCCGGCATGGACGGGGCCTTGCCGAGCGTGGTCGGCGGCCTGTCAGACGGACCGGTGATCGCGGTGCCGACCAGCATCGGCTACGGGGCGGCGTTCAATGGCGTCGCGCCGCTGCTGACGATGCTGAACGCCTGCTCGGCGAACGTCCTCGTGGTGAACATCGATAGCGGCTTCAAGGCCGGCTACTGCGCCGCGGTCATCGCCCGGCGAGCCGGCCGGGGGTAGAGGTTGAGGCCAGCTCGGCAACGCCGACTCAGGATCCTTCGCCATTCATGAGTTCAGCGGAGAAGAAGATCAGCGTGGTATCCGCCTCGGTCATCCGACGCCCTTCTCGATCCGACCCACCGCCTTATCGACCAGCCGCGCCCAGGCCAGCGGGTCCGCCAGGTCTTCGGGGCCGCCGTAGATCGGACCTACTTCCCATCGAAGCGCGTGTGGACGAACTGCCTCCTGGCCCGGTCGATGCCGAGTGGAAGGGAAGGTCTGTCTGCGAACCGTTTTCTAACTTTCAGTCGAGTGGATGGTCGGCTCCGAGAGGCAGGCGACCGGTCGAGCAGGCCGGGCAAGATGCCGTGGCAAACGGAAAAACCCCGCTGCAAGCTCCCATTTGGATAGGACTTACAGCGGGGTTTTGAGCGGAGAGGAAGGGATTTGAACCCTTGATGGAGTTTCCCCCATACAGCATTTCCAGTGCTGCGCCTTCGGCCGCTCGGCCACCTCTCCGGTAAGAGAATCATAGCCGGCACCCGGAGGACTCGCAAGTCCGGGACGCCCATCACCCGCAGTTTTGCTCAGCGATCCGGTAGTTGCCAGTCGATCGGCTCCTCGCCCAACTCCCGCAGCGCGTTGTTGATCGCGCTGAACGGCTTGCTGCCCAGGAACTTCTTCGCCGACAACGGCGAAGGATGGGCCGTCTTCAGCACCTTGTGCCTGGTCGCGTCGATCAGCTTCTCCTTCTTCTGAGCGTAGCCGCCCCAGAGGGCGAAAACGACTGGCTTCGCGCGGGCACTCAGCGCCCGGATCACCGCATCGGTAAACGTCTCCCAGCCGTGGTTGGCGTGCGAGGCCGGCTCGTGAGCCCGAACCGTCAGCACCGCGTTGAGCAGCAGGACTCCCTGCTTCGCCCAGCCCTCCAGGCAGCCGTGGTTGGGAATCTTGCAGCCCAGATCGGCCTTCAGTTCCTTGAACATGTTCACCAGCGACGGCGGCGGCTTGATCGGCGGCTTGACCGAGAAGCACAGGCCATGCGCCTGACCCACATCGTGGTACGGATCCTGACCCAGCAGCAGCACCTTGACCTCGTCGTACGGAGCGTAGCGGAAGGCGTTGTACACGTCCTCGGTCGGCGGGAACACTTCGTGAGTGGCCCGCTCCTGAGCGACGAACTCCTGCAACTGCACGAAGTACGGCTTCTCGAATTCCGGTGCCAGGACCGCCTGCCAGCTCGCCGGCAAGGCTGGCCCAGTCGATGGTGTCACCGGGATGACAGGTGGATCGCTCGCCTTGCCGGGGGTCTTCCTGGCCATGGGTTCCTTCTTCGCAGGGGTTGGGGTGGTCTTCTTCGGCTTCGCAGCCGGAAGGTCGAGTTTCGGGCAGACGTCGTTGAAGAGGCAGCCGGAGCAGGCCGGCTCCCGGTTCGTGCAGGTGTATCGGCCATGCAGGACCATCGCCGGGCCGAAATGGACCCAGTCCTCCTTCGGAACCTGCGCCATCAGCTGAAGCTCGATCTTCTCCGCCTTGGTCGTCGGCGTGGCCTCGACCAGACCCATGCGGCGGACGACGCGATCGACGTGGCCATCGACGATGATTCCCGAGGGAATCTTGAAGGCGTTGTTCAGCACGACATTGGCCGTCTTGCGGGCGACGCCGGGTAGCTGCACCAGAGCGTCGATGTCCTGCGGCACCTCGCCGGCGTGCCGCTCGATGAGGGCCTGGCACATCTCCTGGATCGCCCTGGCCTTGTTGCGATAGAAGCCCGTCGGCTTCACGTCCGCTTCAAGTGTCTCGCGGTCTGCCTCGGCGAAGGCTTTCGCATCACGGTACTTCTGGAACAGGGTCGCTGTCACCTGGTTGACGCGAACGTCGGTACACTGGGCGGCCAGGATGGTCGCGACCAGGAGTTGCAACGGCGTCTCGTAGTCGAGTTCATAGCGGGCGTCGGGGTACTTCTCCCGCAGTCGCTCGACGAGCAGGTCGATGGGGATGGGTTTCGGTTTGGCTCTTGCCATGTGCGCTCCTCTCGCGGTGCAGAGAGCGATCCGACCCGCTCTCCAACTCCAGGCGATCCGTCGGAAGCCGATGCCATTCGGAAGCCGATGCCATTTCGGCGGTGGTCACGTCGGCTCGGTCTGCTCAAGGCACCGTCGCAGGTGCTGGGCCAGAAACTGAACGTGCGGCTCCTTCACCATGGAATGATGATGGCCCGGCACGCGAATCACCTCCACGGCCCGGGCCAGTTTGCCCCAGCCGCGATCTTCGGCGGTCGGGATCGTCGCCGCCATCTCGGTCGGCCGAAACAGCGTGATCCGGCCCGGATACGGCCGCAGGGCGTAGCCCACGCCCAGGAGGTAGTGAGCATGAAACAGCCGCTTCAGATCCGTCAGGATCTGCTCGGTCGCCTCCAGCGGCAGGTCCGCCTCCAGCAGGCCCAGCCGCTGGACGTGCCGCCACAGATACGGTAACTGCCCCTCGGGACCGAGCCGCTCCAGCTCCTTCAAGGTGATGTCCAGGCCATATTCCTTGCCCGAATCGTCATCGACCTCGACATCGGAGTACGGCCGGTTGGCCGCGTTGAACGGGATCGCCGTGTCGAACAGGGAGAGCGTCGCGACTCGCTGCCCCCGGGCGAACAGTTGCTGGGCGACCTCGTAGGCGATCACACCGCCCAGGGACCAGCCGCCGAGATGGTACGGCCCCTCCGGCTGGATCGCACGGATCGCACCGACATACTCCGCGGCCATCGCCTCCATCGTGGCGGGAACCGTCTCCCCCGCACGCAGGCCCCGGGCGCGGATGCCGTACACGGGACGGTCGCTGCCCATGTACAGGGCCAGCGTCCAGTAGCAGATCACGATGCCGCCCGGCGGATGGATCACGAACAACGGCGTCTGCCGACAGCGCTCCGGTTCCGTGGCAGCCTGGCCCAGCGGAACCACCAGCGGGAATTCATCCACACGCCGGTCGGCCGGCTCCTGCCCCGGCTCCGAAAGCGACTCGGAGCCGAAGACCCGCCGAACGGCCTCCGTCCGGGTCTCGGCCAGGGTCCGCACCAGCCCCTCGATGGTCGGCGTATCGAAGAGAGCCACCGTCGAAACGGGCTCTCCGAGTTTGGCCTGCAATCGGTTGATCAGCATGGCCGCCTGGATCGAGTTGCCGCCGAACTCGAAGAAGTTGTCCTCGACGCCGACCTTCTCCAGTTCCAGCAGATCCTGCCAGAGCCCGGCCAGGAAGCGTTCCAGCGGCGTCGTCGCCGGCCGGGAGGGCCGATCCGATCGCGTGCGGGGACCAAGCGATGTCGGCAGGGCCTTGCGATCCACCTTGCCGGTGGTCGTACGCGGCAGGTTCGACAGCACCACGAAGGCGGACGGCACCAGATACTCGGGCAACCGCTCGCGAAGGAAGCGACGCAACCCGGAAGGCCCCACCTCCCGTAGCGCCTGCTCGTCGCCCGAACGCGGCACGACGTAGCCGATCAGCCGCTGTCGGCTGCCCCGATCCGTGGCCGCCACGACCACGGCTTGCTGGACGCCCGGCATCGTCTCCAGCACCGCCTCGATCTCGCCCGGTTCGATGCGGTAGCCGCTCACCTTGACCTGATCGTCACTTCGCCCCAGGAACTCGATGTTGCCATCGGCCAGGAAACGACCCCGATCGCCCGTTCGGTAGAGTCGGCCGCCGGGAGCGGAGGCGAACGGGTCGTCGAGGAAGCGCTCGGCCGTCAATTCGGGATCGTTCAGGTAACCACGAGCGACGCCGGCTCCGCCGACGTACAGTTCGCCCGGAATGCCGATCGGGACCGGCTGGCGATGGCGATCCAGGAGGTAAACCTGGACGTTGTGGATGGGTCGGCCGATGGGCGGAATGGCCGGCAAGGTGTCACCGCATTGACAGCTCCACCAGGTCGTGTTGACGGTCGCCTCGGTCGGCCCATACAGGTTGCACAGACGGACGTCGAGTTGCTCGAAGAGACGGGCTGGCAGGTCCGACGGCATGGCCTCGCCGCCGCAGAAGATCCAGCGCAGCCAGCGACCGCACTCCCGGAAGGGACCGTCCAGCAGGAGGCGGAGCGAGCCCGGAACGATCGGCAGCAGGGTCACCCGGTGCGTGGCCATGCGTTCGAGGATGAGCGAGGGATCGCGTTCCTCGCCCGGTTCGGCCAGGACCAGTTCGGCACCGGACGCCAGGGCCGGAAAGATCACCGCGATCGAGGCGTCGAAGTGGTACGGCAGCAGCAGGAGCATCCGGTCGTCGTGACCGATGCCCAGGGCTGCGCTCTGCCAGCGCACGGTATGGCAGACGGAGGCGTGTTCCACCATCACGCCCTTCGGCCGACCCGTCGAGCCGGACGTGTAGATGACGTACGCCAGATCGCTCGCCGTCGGCCGATTCGCGGCCGCGAGTGACGATGGAGTGACAGCGAGGTACGTCAGCCCCTCGGCCTCGTCGGCGACGGGGAACGAACAGCCCGAGACGCTCCGGCCGGGCTGGGTGAGCAGCACCGTGGCCTGCGTCTCTTCCAGGACCGTTCGCAACCGCTCGGCCGGGCAGTTCGGATCGAGCGGAACGTAGGCCCCGCCAGCCTTGAGCGTGCCCAGAATGGCGGCGATCATCTCTGGCGAACGATGCAGCGAGAGCGGCACCAGCACTCCGGGCCGAACGCCCAGATCCCGCAGTCGGTCGGCGATCCGATTCGCCTGGGCGTCGAGGTCGGCGTAGGAAAGCGGCCCACGACTCGATCGGACGGCCACGGCCTCGGGTGTCTTCGCGGCCTGCTGCTCGACCAGTTCATGCAGGCACTGTCCCCGCGGATGATCGAATCGGGTCTGGTTCCATTCGACGAGAACCCGGTGACGCTCGGCCTCGGCCATCCACGGCAGGTGCAGGACGGGCCGGTCGGGATCGGTCGCGATCTCCTCCAGCAGGGTCCGGTAGTGTTCCACCAGGCGGGCGATGGTGCCGGCGTCGAAGAGGTCCGTGTTGAAGCGGGCGATCCCCTCGACGGTGCCGTCCACCTCTTCCAGGACCACTTCCAGGTCGGTCGGGCAGGAGCGTTCCGCCACGGTGTAGGGTTCCGTTCGGAATCCCGCCGCCGTGACCCGGCCATTGCCCTGCGTGGCTTCGCTGAGCAGCCCCACGGCGTCGCCGGGTCGATGGGTCCGATCCAGGGCGAAGGTCACCTGGATCAGCGGAGCCCGGCTCGCCTCGCGCGTCACCTTCAGCCGCTCGACGAGGAGCTGAAACGGATAGTCCTGGTGTTGCAGAGCGTCCACGACGGTGGCGGCCGTCTGCCGCAGCAGATCCGGGAAGGAGGGATCGCCGGCCAGGCGCATCCGCAGCGGCAGCATGTTGATGAAGTAGCCGACCAGTTGCTCGAAGCCGGGCCGACTTCGACCGACGAACGGAGCGCCGATCAGGAAATCATCCTGACCGCTGGAGCGGGCCAGCAACACCGCGAAGGCCGAGAGCAGGACCGGATAGAGGGTCACGCGCTCCCGCTCGCCCAGGGCCCTCAGCCGACGAACCAGGTCGGCCGGTAGCTGGAACCGATGGACGGCTCCGCGCGTCGTCAGTTGCGGCGATCGCGGTCGATCGAACGGCAGTTCCAGAACCTCCGGGACGCCCTCCAGTTGCCGTTCCCAGTACGACCAGAGCCGATCGCCGGCCGGGCTGTCGAGCAAATCCTTCTGACTGCTGACGAAGTCGCGGTACGAGATCGGCAGCGGCGGCAGCTTCAATGGCGTGCCGCTGCACTCGGCGGGATAGAGGGCGTGCAACTCGTCCACGGTCACCACCAGCGACCAGAAATCGCCGAGGATGTGGTGCGCGGCCAGCAGAAACACGCTCTCGTCGGCGGAGCGTCGGAACAGGAACAGCCGGAGCAGCGGGCCCCGTTGCAGGTCGAAGGGCCGATGCGCTTCCTCCTCGACGTGGTGGCGCAGTTCCTCCTCGCTCCAGGAGGACGCCTCCACCACCTCCAGCGGAAGTGTGACCTTCTCGTGGACGCGCTGCACCAGTTCGCCATCGCGTTCGTCGAAGGTCGTGCGCATGGCGGGGTGGCGATCGATCAGCGTCTGGAAGGCCCGGCGAAAGGCCGCCGGGTCGATCGACGAGCGGATGCGGGCGGCGTACCAGATGTTGTAGGCCGAGCTGGTCGGATCCATCTGGTACAGAAACCACAGGCCGCGCTGGTTGTGCGCCAGGGGAAAGACGGCCCGGGCCTTCTCCTGGAGCAGGCGGGCCAGCAGGGCACGCTTCTCTTCCAGGGAAAGGCCGGTCAGGGACTCGGGGCGGTCGGTCATGAGATGGAACCTCTCCGGGCCTGGGTGTCAACGCCGTTCCTGGTCCGCCAGCAGCGTGGCCAGCAGCGCATCCACCTCGTCGCCACTCATGTTATCGAGGTTGGCGAGCAGGGTCTCGGGGTTCGTCTCCGTCGCGACGGGAACGGCCGGCTCCTCCGGCTCACCGAGTTGCGTCACGATCTGCCCCAGCAGGGACGCCAGCGTCGGACTGCGCATCAACTCCACGATCGGCAGGTTCACGCGCAGTTCGCTCTCGATCCAGTTGCGCAGCTCCAGAGCCATCAGCGAGTCGAGGCCGAGGTTGAGCAGCGGCACGTCGCGGTCCACCCGCTCGGGCGACGCGCCCAGGATGCGGGCGACCTTCTCGCGCATCAGGCCCTCCAGGTGAGCCGGCCGATCGCCCGGCTCCAGGGCCATCAGGGCGTCCAGGTTGGCCAGGCCGGTCGCCTGCCGGGTGACCGCCGCAGCCTCCTTCAGCAGATGCGCGAACCGTGGCGAGACCGGACCATTGCTGCCGAGCCCACGCCACAACGACCAGTCCATGCGCATGACGCTGATCTGGATCGATCGCCGGCGAAGGATGCGCTCCAGCAGGGTCAGCGCCTGTAGAGCAGTGAAGCTCAGCACGCCCTGTCGTTCGAGCCGATCGCCGAGCTGCTGGCGTTGACTGAGATAGCCGACGTCGCCGAGGAAGCCCCAGTTGACGGCCACGCCCGCCAGGCCCAGGGAGCGGCGGTAGTACGCCAGGTGATCCAGGAACGCGTTGGCGGCGGCGTAGTTGCCCTGGCCGGCGTTGCCGAACACGCTCGCCAGCGACGAGAAGAGAACGAAGTGATCCAGCGGCCGATTTCGCGTCTGCGTGTGCAGGTTCCAGGCTCCGTTCATCTTGGGAGCGATCACCCGGTCCATCAGGTCGCGGTCGAGCTTGAGCAGCAGGGCATCTTCCAGGACCATCGCGACGTGGAAGACGCCGCGGAGCGGTGGCAAGGTGCGATCGATCTCGGCCAGGGCCGCGGCGACGTCCGCCTCCTTCGAGACGTCTCCCTTCAGGAGGGTGACCTTCGCGCCCAGTCCCTCCAGCTCGGCGACGGCCGCCGGAGCATCGGGTGAGTCCGCGCCGCGTCGGGTCATCAGGGCCAGGTGCCCCGCACCGCGCTCGGCCATCCACCGCCCCAGGGCCAGGCCGAAGCCGCCCAGACCGCCGATCAGCAGGTAGGTACTGTCCTTGCGGAAGTTCTGCTCCTGCTCGTCCTCCGCAGGAGCCTCATCGTCGGAGAGAATCTCTGTTGGCCGTTCCTGCATCGACAGGACGACCTTGCCGATGTGCTTGCCGGCCTGCATCAGGCGGAAGCCGGAGACGGCATCGGCGATCGGATAGTCATGGTGCGGCAGCGGTGTCAGTTCGCCCGCCTCGACCTCACGCACCAGACGCTGGAAGATCGTCCCGAGCAGAGCCGGGCGTTCACGCAGCATCCGGTCGAGGTCGATGGCGAAGAACGAGAGGTTCTTGCGGAACGGTCGCAGCCCCAGGCGCGAGTTGCCGTAGATGTCGCGCTTGCCGATCTCCAGGAAGCGGCCGTAGTCGCCCAGCGTGGCGACGCTGCGGATGAGAGCCTCGCCAGCCAGTGAGTTCAGCACGACATCGACGCCGCGTCCGCCGGTCGCCTCCATCACCTCGTCGGCGAAAGCGAGCGACCGCGAATCCATGACGTGCTGGACGCCGAGGCTGCGAAGGAACTCGCGTTTCTCCGGGTTGCCGGCGGTGGCGAAGATTTCGGCCCCGACCCGGCGAGCGATCTGGATCGCGGCCAGGCCGACGCCACCGCTGGCCGAGTGGATCAGCACGCGCTCGCCGGCACTCAGATGAGCCAGGTGATCCAGCGCGTAGGAGGCGGTCAGGAACGCCAGCGGGATCGTGGCCGCTTCCTCGAAACGGAGCCGGGTCGGCTTCGGTGCGACCAGGTCGGCCCGCACCGTGACGTGGCTGGCGAAGGCGAACGGCGCGACGGCCATCACCTCGTCGCCGACGCGGAAGCCCTGCACACCGTCGCCGATCGCGGCGATCCGGCCACTGCACTCGATGCCGAGCGGAATGGGACCATCCGCCAGGCCGGGATAGATGCCGAGTGCCTTCATCACGTCACTGAAGTTCAGGCCGGCGGCCAGGATCTCGACCTCGACCTCACCGGGACCGGGTTGACGCCGCCGCAACGGCCGAAGGGCCAGGGCGTCCAGCGTGCCGGGCTGATGGGTTCCCAGTCGATACGCCGTCTCGCTGGCTGGCCGCGTGACGGTCGGAGCGTGCAGCACGGCGGGAAGGAAGCGATGGACGAACCGCTGCGAGCCGCGCAGGGCGATCTCGTCCTCGTCGTCGGTCGCCCACAGTTCCGCCAGCAGTGACGCGTCAGCGTCAGCAGAGTCGAGATCGACCAGCTTGCAGTGCAGACGCGGATACTCGCTGATGACGACGCGACAGAAGCCGACGACGGGAGCCTGAGCGATCGCCACCTCGGCGGCACTCTCACCGACCGACTGCGCCCCGCGAGTCACGACGACCAGCCGGGCTTCTCTGTCGCTGGAGGTCCGGTCCCAGGCCTGGACCAGGGCCAGGACGCTGTGCAGGCCGGCGTCCTGCGCGGCCGCCAGTTCCGCGGTGGCCAGGTCAGCGGCCGACGGAGCGTCCAGGTTCCACAGATGGACGATCCCTCGGCAGGTCGGCCGCTCCGGGGTCAGGACCGCCTGGAGCAGTTCCGCCACGTCGCCGGTCTGATCGGGGCGGATCTGGTAGTGATCCTCCGCCTCGCGGGAGAAGCGATTGCCAGGGCGAACCACGACGCAGCTCTCTCCGGCGGCCCGCAGCGAGTCCGCCAGTCGGCCGCCGACGCCGTTCTGGTCGGCGAAGAGGAGCCAGGTGCCCGGCGTGGCGGGCGGCGTCGTGGCCGGAGCCGGTTGCGGCTGCCACTGATACTCGTAGAGCATCTCGTCCAGCGATTCGCCGACCAGGGCACCGACCACGCGTTGACTGCGGAGGCCACGCACCTGCGCCACCGGCTGGCCGTCCTCGTTGTAGATGTCGATGTCAGAGACGAACCAGCGCTGCGTCTTCTGCGTCAGTCGGGCGTGGCTCCAGAGGACCGGCCCCGGCTTGCGGAACAGGCGGATGCTCTCGATCTCGACCGGCAGATACAGGCCGTCGATGATCGTGCTGAACTCACGCTCGGCCGGGATCGAGGCATGGAAGCAGGAATCGAGCAGGGCCGGATGGAACAGGTACTCAGCCGCCTCATCGGTCAGCCCTTCCGGCAGGCGTACCAGGCCGAGGGCTTCCTGATCGCCCTGCCAGCCGCGTTCGAGGCCCTGATAGTTCGGGCCGTACTCCAGGCCCTTCTTCTGGAAGTAGGCGTAGCAATCGGCCCGGCCGAACTTGCGTGGACAGCGCCGCTTCACCACCTCGGGATCGAACCGTGCCTCTTCCGACGCGGTGCCGGGCAGCGTGCGCAGCGTGGCCTGGAAGTGATGCGTCCAGTCCGCCGTTTTCTCTCGGGGCCGACTGTGGACCTGGACGATCGCGTCCTCGGGCAGGTAGACGGTGAGCAGCCCGTGCCCCTGGTCCGCGGACGGGAAGCAGGGATTGACCAGCCGAATATCCTGAAGCTGGCAGGCCGGCTCTCCGAACGTCTCGCGCGCCGCGGCGAAGGCCATTTCGAGGTAGGCCGTCGCCGGCAGGATCGCCACCCGCTGGACGCGATGATCGGTCAGCGACGGGAAGACACGCAGATCCAGCCGCGTTTCCCAGGCCGGGCCCGGCAGCCCCAGAGTGACGCCCAGCAAGGGATGAGCGGGTGCCGTCAGCCGCATCATCCGGGCGACCTCGGGCTCGTACCAGAAGCGCTCCCGCTGCCAGGGATACAGGGGCAGTCGAAGGAATCGCGGTTGCGTGCCGGGCTCCAGACCACAGACTCCGGCCCAGTCGATCGGTGCGCCCAGCGTGGCGAGTTGGCCCAGGGAGCGGAGCATCAGGATCCGTTCCGGCTCGTTTCGCCGCAGCGACGCCGTGACGTGAACCTTCTTGCCGCGATGCTGACAGCACTCCGTCACCGCACCGGCTAGGACCGGATGCGGACTCAACTCCACGACGGTATCGCAGCCCAACTCGAGCAGGTGATCGACGCCGGAAGAGAAGCGGACGCCCTGGCGGACGTTGTGCCACCAGTATTCCGGCCCCAGTTCCGGCCCCTCGACTCGCCGCCCGGTGACGGTCGAGAAGAAGGGCAGGGTCGCAGGCCGGGGCTGGATGCCGCGCAGCGAGGCGAGCAGTTCGTCACGGATCGGGTCCATCTGAGCGCTGTGGAAGGCGTACTGCACCTGCAAGAATCGCGAGAAGACCTTGCGGCGTTCGAGTTCCCGGGCGATCTCTTCGAGCGGGCCAAACTCACCGGAGAGGGTGACCGAGGCGGGGCCGTTGACCGCCGCCAGACTGATCCGATCGCCATGACCATTAATCAGGCGCTCGGCCTCCTCGACCGTGATCGAGGCGGCGAGCATGCGTCCACGCAGAGGAGCCAGTTCCATGCACCGGCCGCGCTGGTAAATGACGCGGACGGCGTCCTCCAGACTGTAGACGCCGGCCAGGTAGGCGGCCGCCGCCTCGCCGACGCTGTGACCGATGACCGCCTCGGGAGCGATCCCCCACGACTGCCACAGAGCGGCCAGTCCTACCTGAATGGCGAAGATGGACGGTTGCGAGATGTCCGTGTTCGCCATGCGTGAGTGCTGCTCGGTGGCTGTCAGTTCCGTGAGCAGCGACCACGGCCCGAGCCTGCGGATGATCTCATCGCAGCGCTGGAGGACGGCGCGGAAGACCGGCTCCTGATCCAGGAGTTGACGGCCCATCGCCCACCACTGCGGCCCCTGGCCCGAGCAGACGAAGGCGATTCGCGGCCGATGACCGGGAGCCACCCGTTCGGACGAGGCTCCTGGCGGCGTCTGGCCCGCCGCGAAGGTGCCGAGTTGCTCGGCCAGTTCGGCCTTCGACCCAGCCACCACGGCGAGGCGGAATTCGTGCTGACTGCGGCGCAGGCCGAGATTGCCGGCGATCTCCGGCAGGGTCACGTCATCGGGGCAGGTATCCAGAAACTGCTGCATCGTCCGGGCGACGGCTCGCAACGCCGCCGGACTTCGTGCCGAGAGCGGAACGAGATACGGTCGGGCGTCGGTCGCCGTCTTGACGGGTGCCGGATCGCCGCTGACGGCTGGCTGACACTCCCAGCCCTGCAAGACGATGTGGGCGTTGGTTCCGCCGTAGCCGAACGAGTTGACTCCCGCGAGGGCCGGGCCATCGGAGGCCGGCCAGGGTTCGCAGGCGAGCGGCACACGCAGCCGGAGAGCCTCGAAGTCGATCTCCGGGTTGGGCTGCGTGAAGTGCAGGTTGGCAGGGATGCGCCGGTGATGCAGGGCCAGGGTCGTCTTGATCAGGCCGGCGATGCCCGCCCCCGCCTCCAGGTGGCCGATGTTGGTCTTGACCGAGCCGATCACGCACGGCTGGCCGTCGGCTCGGCCCTCGCCCAGGACGCTGCCCAGGGCGCGGGCCTCGATCGGATCGCCGACCGGTGTGCCGGTGCCGTGGGCCTCGACGTATTGCAGTTGCCGCCCCGTGACACCAGCCTTGCGGTAGGCCTCGCGCAACAATGCCTCCTGGGCCTGCTGACCAGGGACCGTCATCGTAGGCGTTCGGCCATCCTGATTGACGGCCGTGCCGCGGATGACGGCGTAGACGCGATCGCCGTCAGCCAGTGCCCGGCTCAGGGGCTTGAGCAGGACCATGCCGGCCCCCTCGCTCCGCACGTAGCCGTTGGCGCGAACGTCGAACGCCTTGCAGCGACCATCGGGCGACAGCACGCCCAGGCGACTGAAGCCGATGTACCAGTCCGGCAGCAGCATGGCGTTGACGCCACCGGCCAGGGCGTGCGTGCAACCCTCCTTCCAGATGCTCTGGCAGGCCAGGTGAATGGCGACCAGGGCACTGGAACAGGCCGTGTCCACCGAGACGCTCGGTCCATGCAGATCGAAGAGGTACGAGATGCGGTTGCTGACGATGCTCAGCGAGCAGCCGGTGTTGGAATGCACGTCGATGAAGCCGCGATCGCGCATGTCGAACTGGACGATCGAGTAGTCCCAGCAGGAGATGCCGGCATAGACCGCGGTGCGTGTTCCGGCGAGGCGCTCGACGGGCTGGCCGGCGTCCTCCAGGGCCTCCCAGGCCACCTCCAGCAGCAGACGCTGCTGGGGGTCCATGCGGGTGGCTTCACGCGGCGAGATGCCGAAGAACTGCGGGTCGAACTGATCGATCCCCTCGACAAATCCGCCCCAGCGTGCCTGGGTTTTGCCCGGAACCCCGGGCCGAGGATCGTAGAAGGCACGCGTGTTCCAGCGCTCGGGAGGGATCTCGCGGATGGCGTCCACGCCCTGTTCCAGCAGAGCCCAGAACCGCAACGGATCGCTGGCACCGCCGGGGAAACGGCAGCCGATGCCGACGATGGCGACCGGCTCGGGAACGGAGGCGTCGCGGTCGGCGGAGACGGAGTCTGCCCCTGACAGGTGTGTGTCGGTGGAACTACTGGTCATCTGGGCACCCCTCTCCGCGGCCGGGTCCGTTCGATGGTTGAACAGACTGAACTATCTTCATAATAAAACGATATACCCCGACTGTGACAGGACGCCAGGAAATTCCCGACCGTTCGGGCGGTTGGGGATGATTGGGCGGGCAGGTAAAAACGGGTAGTCCGGGAAGACAGGGAGGCTCGCTTGCCCCTGCTGCCGAACGGAGGGTAGAATAGCGAGAGAGAGAACTAACGATCCCTCAACCCGGCTCTTGTGATCCCTGCCGGAGTCTCACTGTCCCGGCGGGTGGTTGCATCATGAGACTCCCCTATTCCCTGAAACTCATCGGCCGGGATCGCAACCGTTACCTGCCGGCCATCCTGGCCGTGGGCTTCTGTGCCCTGCTGACGACCTTGCAATGGGGTCTGCTTTACGGCACGCTGTCGGTCCTGTCGATGCCGATCGACCAGGCTCGCGCCGATGTCTGGATCGCCTCGCGCGGGGTGCGCAGTCTGGAACTGGGCCATCCCATTCCGCAGGCCTGGGAGGGGCGGGTCGCCAATCAACCCGGCGTCGAGCAGACCGAGACATACCTGTTCAACTTCGGCTACTGGCACAAGGCCGGCGGCGGCTCGGAGGTTTGCTGCGTCGTCGGCAGTCGCCTCAACGACGATGCGCTCGGTGCCCTGCGGGCTCTGACTCCCGAGATGCGGACGGCGCTGACCGAACCGGGAGCCGTCGTCGTCGATGCCTCGGAGATGGATCGACTGGGCCTGAAGCAGATCGGCGACTCGGCCGAGGTCTTTGGTCGCAAGGTCCGCCTCGTCGGCGTGGTGCATGGCTACAAGAGCGTCGGTGCGCCGTTCATCTTCTGCTCGCTGCGAACCGCCCGGATGCTGCTGTTGATCTTTCAGCAGAAGCAGAACGACACGATGTTCATCCTGGCTCGCTGCCAGAGTCCCGAGGCGGCGGAAGCTCTGGTCACGCGGTTTCGCGATCATGACAATCTGTCGGCCTTCACCGCGACCGAGTTCTCGCTGCGGACGCGCCTGTACTGGCTGACGCAGACCAACGCCGGCATCGGCATGAGCATCACGGCCGGCCTGGCTCTGCTCGTGGGACTGGTCGTGACCAGCCAGACGCTCTACGCCGCCACGGCCGCCTCGCTGCGCGAATATGCCGTGCTGCGGGCTCTCGGCATCCCGTACTGGCGGATGGCGACTCTGGTCGTGGCCCAATCCTTCTGGGTCGGTCTGTTCGGCATTCTCCTGGCCGTGCCGATCATCTTCGGCCTGAGTGCCGCGGCCACGAGTGCGGGCGGCCGGGTTCTGCTCTCGCCGGGCCTGTTCGCGTTCGGCGGTGGCGTGACCATGCTCATGGCCCTGCTCTCCGGCCTGGCCGCCCTGCGTTCGCTCCGACTGGTCGAACCGATCACGTTGTTGAGGTGAGGCGACGTGACACCGTCATCGCACAAGCCGATCACCCTGGAGGGACGCCATCTGTTCCGCTCGTTCGGCACCGGCGAGCAGGCGACGGTCGCGCTGGACGACGTGTCCCTGGAATTGCACGCGGGCGAACTGCTGCTCCTGATGGGCCCCTCGGGAAGTGGGAAATCGACCTTGCTGGCCGTGCTATCGACGCTGCTCCGCCCCGATCGCGGCGACGTGATCGCCCTGGGTGAGGATCTCGGCCGGATGTCCGAGCAGGCTCAGGTGCAGTTTCGCCTGAAGCACTTCGGCTTCATCTTTCAGGGCTACAACCTCTTCCCGACACTGACAGCCCGTGAGCAGCTGGAGATGGTGCTGCTCTGGGGCGAAGGACCGGGCAGCAACGCCGCTCGACGGGTGACAGCGATGCTCGACCAACTCGGCATGGGCCGACGCGGCGACCTGCGAGCCGACCAGCTCTCCGGCGGCGAGAAGCAGCGCGTGGCCATCGCGCGCGCCCTGATCAAGAACCCGGCCTTCTGCTTCGCCGACGAGCCGACCAGCTCGCTCGACTGGGTCCACGGCGAACAGGTGATCCAGTTGTTGCGATCCGCCGCCCACGAGCGTGGCGCGACCATCTTCGTGGTCGCCCACGACCCGCGCATCATTCCCTTCGCGGATCGGGTTTGCTATCTCGAAGACGGACGTCTGGTGCCCCATCCGTCCGTGTCGATGCCACACCTTTCCCCGGTGATCACGGATCACTGACAACGAGGAGCCATCCCGTGCTGAGTCGACAGACCGTCTGGCTTCTGACTCTGGTCCTGGTGGGGATCGGGACGCTCGTCGCCGGTGTCCTGTGGAGCCGATCGATGACGCTTCCCGATGCGGCCCTGCCGGCGGGCGGTGGCGAGAGCGGTTCTGCGCCGCAGGGCGTGGTCTGTTTCGGCTACGTCGATCTGCCCCTGGGAGCGCAGGCCCTTTTCCCGTTGCAGCCCGGCCGGGTTGTCGAGGTGCCGGTCCACGAAGGGGAAGAGGTGGCGAAGGGGACGCTCCTGCTGAAGCTGGACGATGGCCCGATTCGGAGTCGATTGACCGAGGCCGAGGCCGGCCTGGCCGTGGCCCAGTTGCAGCTCGATCGAGCCCGCAAACTGCCGGAGCAGCATCAAACACGGATCGCCCTCCAGCGCGACGCCATCGAGGTGATGCGCTACCGCCTGGCTGCGGCCCGCAAGACGGTCACTCGGAAGCAGGGCCTCGCGGATCGCAACCTGCTCGACGCCACCGAACTGGCCATCAGCGAGGACCACGTCCACGAGTTGGAGGCCCTGGAACGCTCCGAGCAGAAACGCCTGGCGGAACTGAATCGAGAAGATCCCCGCGAGGACGTTCTGCGTGCCGAGAAGGAAGTCACCATCGCCCAGGCGCGCGTCGATCAGGCGCGGTTCGCTCTGAACGACTGCACGTTGAAGGCTCCGCAGCGCGGCACGCCCTTGCGAATCCTGGTCGGCCCCGGCGACGTGCTGACTGGCCAGGCTCGCCAGCCGGCCATCCTGTTCGCGGCCGACGAGCCGATGGTCATCCGGGCCGAGGTCGAGCAGGAGTTCATCGGCCGGGTCGCCGAGGGGATGCCGGTTCGTGTCGAGGACGAGTTCGACGCGAACCGCACCTGGCCGGGCAAGGTCGAGCGCGTGGCGAAGTGGTTGACCCAGCGGCGATCCGTCCTGAACGAGCCGGCCGGGTTCAACGACGTCCGCACCGTGGAGTGCCTGATCCGCCTGGACTCGCCCGAGAAATCCCTGCGACTGGGCCAGCGGGTGCGTGTCCGGATCGGCGGCAAGTAGGCAGCGATCATTCAGAACCGCGTCGCCAACTCCTTCGCCTCCGCCGAGCCGACGCGATCGAGAATCTCACGCAGCCGCTCGATTCGTCGCTGTTCTGGCGTGAGCGGATCGACGCGTTCCTCGCGCAGGCCGGCCAGTGTCCGGGCCAGGTCCGGCGACGGCGATCCGGTCAGGGCCGCTTCTATCTGGCGCACCACGTCCGGCCGATGGCTCAGCTGACGACGTGCCGCCTCCCGTCGATCCGGGTCGTCGTGTTCCAGTTCCGCCAGCCAGAACAGCGCCGGCAGGTCCGGCTCCGGAGACGCGTCCACGAGGCGCGCCCGCACCCAGCGGACTGCATCGGGACGAGATGCCACCGCTCGCACCGCCGCTCCGGCAATCGCCGCGTTCGGCGAGGCCAGGTCACGCCAGAGAACGGCTCGATCCGGTGACGTGGCATTGTCATCGATAGACAGCAGTGCCACCGTGGCGTCACTCAGAGCCAGAGCGATGGTTCGGCCGTCCGGGCTGAAGCCGGGTTTGACGCCGGTGTAGCCCGTCGGCATCGGCAGTTTGTGACGAACGCTGCCGGTGAGCAGTTCGATCAGCCACAGAACGCCGTCTCGGCCGCTGTCCTTCTCTGCCGCGACCAGGACCAGCCGACCGTCTGGCGACCCGCTCAGGGGATACAGCCGACCGCCGGACTCGGGATGCTCCAGCCGACGAAGCAACCGCCCGGTCGCCGGATCGTGAACACTGATGCGACCATCGAACTCGACGAGCAGTCGGGAGCCGTCTGGTGTGAACTGCGGCAGCGTGTTGGCGTCCGCACCCTCCAGGGTGAAGCGCGACCGAAGTCGGCCCGTCGCCAGCTTGACGATGGCGATCTCCATCCGGGCCGGCTGACCGTCGCCCGTCTCGCTGCGGAACTGCTGACCGAGAGCCAGCCAGCGGCCATTTGCCGACCAGACGAAGAACGGGCCGCGCTCCTTGCCGCCGGGCCAGAGTTCGCCGTCCTCCGGCAGCCAGATCGTCCGCCGTCGCTGCGTGTCGAATAGTCGGCCGCGACCGCGTTCCCAGTCGAGCAGCCAGCGGCCATCGGGCGAGATTTCATCGGGTCGAGTCGGCGTTCGCAGGGGCGGTTCGCGCTGTCCGGTCGTCAGGTCGATCCGGGCGCATTCCAATCCACCGATGAGCAGGGCCGACCGGCCATCCGCCATGAGGCACACCGTGTGTGGGAAGTGACGCGGGAGTTCGCCCTGGTTCAGCAGTCGGCCTGTCGTCACGTCCCAGCGGATGATCCGGTCGCTGCGATCCAGTGTCACCAGGGTGCCATCCGACGCGAAGCGCAGGTCGAACAGTTCCTCCACGTGGCCGGGCCGAATCGAGCCCGCCCGCCCCACCTCGTGGACGTTGAGGCGAACGCCGCTCGTGTTCCACTGGAGTAGTCGGCCGTCGGCCGTGTAGCCGAGCGCGTCCCGGCAGTCGGTCGGGCTCGCCTCCTCGCGGAGCAGTTGGCCGGAGGTCCGATCCCACTCGCGCACGCCTGGGTGCGTGCCACGGCGTTGCAGCGCCACTCGCCGACCATCGGGCGACCAGACCGGATAGACATCCTCGCACCCCGTTCCGCCGGCGAGGTGCAGCGGCCGGGTCTTCCCGCTGGTCAGATCGACCAGGAGTGCCCCGTCCGCCAGCAGGATGAGCAACTCGCGTCCGTCAGGCCGGAACGCGACTCCGCCGGGGCGTGGATGAAGGTCCCGAACCCGGACGACGATCCGTCCGGTGCGGCGATCGACGACGCGCAGTTCGGCGGGGCAGTCGGCGTTGAATCGCGGCGGCGCGACCTGATCGGCCGGTCGGCGCAGGATCACCAGGAAGCGGCCATCGTCCGAGCAGGTCCGCGGATCATCTCCCTGCGCCGGCTCGATTTCGGCGACGATCTCACCCCGTGCGGTGTCGAACAACTCGGGCCGCGAACGCTCCGACGGATCGCTATTGTCAAACGCGATGAAGTGACCGCCGGGATAGAAGTGGCCCGAGCGCAGGTCGCGATCTCCCGGATCGGCGACGAGTACCTCGCGGACGCACCGCCCGCATCGTGGCTCGTACACCCGCAGCCAGCCATTGCGATGCAGGACGAGCAGTCGGCCGGTCGGGTCGAAGGTCAGGTCCATCACCTCGGGACAGTTCGGCCAGGAGCGGACAATGGCCCCGGTGACAGCGTCGAGCCAGTGGAAGCCGCCGGTCGTGCCGCCGACGGCGAACCAGCGGCCATCGGGCGACAGGACGGCCCGCGACAGGCTCTGACCGATGCGAAAGCCGCCGTCGCCGAGTCGAATCGGCCCGGCCGGGGCTTCGAGGATGGGAACGAGCAACGCCAGACCGACGATGAGCAGACGCATGACCCAGGCCTCCTTGCCCGGTTGAACGTCGCCACGATACCGTACATCTGAACGGGCAAACAAGCCGGACTGCTCGGCGGTCGCGAAGATGGAGAGCCTGGGCGCGACAGCCCGACCTCGTTCAAATCTCGTGCAGAATGCGCAGGCCGGCCGACGTGATGCGGTAGCAGGCCGCGACGCCGCCTCGGCCCGTGACGGTGTGGCCGGTATTCTGCTCGATCCAGCCGCCGGCGAGCAGGTCACCATGCAAGCGGGTCAGACCGCGAGGATCGTGCCGGTCGTGGCTCATGAGCCGATCGTGCCACGCCTGCCGATCCGGCTGCGCGAGTTCGGCGTAATGGCGAAGCAGATCCAGAAGGCCGGGCGTTTCCTGAAGCAACTCGTGATCGTCGAGCATGTCGTCATTCCCCCGAAGGACAGCATCCAGGATCGGCGAGCGAAGCGGGCTCGCTCGATCCGCGTCGGGAGATTTTCACCGGTCGGCGGTCCGGTCGTACCACGGAGTGCGAAGGGAGTGACAGTCCCGGTCGATCAGGCCCGACCGCGAGCCCGGGTGACGCCGTGGGTCGTGACGTGGTAGCGTGCCAGCGTCCGGACATCCTCTCCGATCGGTACGCCGACTGGATTCGCCAGATCGCGCAGGAACTGCCGGGCCACGTGGGCAAAATGCGCCTCGTGTCCGACACGCTCGCTCTCGGCGATCGGCACGCGGAAGCCCGGCCCGGAACACACGTCCACCGAGGTGCCGAGGAACGACTCCAGGTCGCGGCGCAGGGCGTCACTGTCACCTGGCTGTCGCGGCACGACGACCACCTCGGGGCGGTAGTTCTCCTCCGGTCCCTGGCGAACCTCGACGCTCGCCCGGCTGCCGCGAAACCGGGAGAAGTGGGTGTCACCGTGTTGACATTCGCGATCCCAGCGAACGTCGAGTCGGACGTGAACGCCGCCGAGCACGTAGCGAATCCGGTTGTTTCCGGGATAGTTCAGCCGGTCGCCGTCGGCATAATCGGCCGTCCACGGCGGGAAGTCCCGGCTGCCAGTGATCCGCTCGAAGTCGTCGCGCGTCAACTCCGTCGGCCAGCGGGTCGCGTCGAGAATGGCGATCTCCTCGACCGCGAAGGCTCCTTCCGGTCGGACGATCCACTGCACCAGATCGACGAGGTGAATGCCGACGTCGGTCAGCGCCTCGCCCTGCTCGTCCACGTCGAAGAACCAGCCCGGCCGTCGCAGCGGTGCCCCGGCGACCGTCTTGATCAGGCCGTGGACGCTCTCCATGACGACGCCCGGATCATCCGGCGTCCCCGGATCGAGCGATCCGAAGATAGTCGCCGCGTTGACGAGTTGCCGCTGACGGATCGACGTCACCTCGTACCGCTCGGTGAGGATGTCCGTGGCGACGAGGCCGCGCTGCCGGGCGAGGCGGACGCACTCCGCCAGCATCGGCAGATCCTCCGGCACCAGTGTCCACGGCTTGTCAGCCAGGACGTGCAGCCCAGCGTCGAGGGCGGCATGGATGCGGCGGATCTTGTCGCGGTTGCGCCCGGCGAGGACGACGACGTCGCCCGGCTTCTCGCGCAGGGCCCGCTCCAGAAAGTCGTCGCCGGTGTGGACTTCGAGATGCCATGCCGTGGGATTCTCGGCCCGCCCGTTGAACGCCGCGATGCGCGCCAGGTGGGCGAGCAGGTCCGGCCCGAGCGGGGCGTAGACGTGGACCGTCGGCGCGACGCCGGGGAGCAGTTCCTTCTGGACTAGAGCGGCGTGGAAATGGCCGGGGTCGAGGGTGAGGAGGCGTACGGTCGTCATGGTTGGCCCATTTAGCCGCCGGCTTGCCGGCGGTCTTCGTCCGACAGAGCAAAGTGCTACCTGTCCAGGCGGAGACAGACACGGACACTCACATCGTCGTCACGGTAGCCCGGCGCGTTCCAGCCACGGAGGGCGGCGCGGCAGTTCCATCCGCGGTCGCTCCAGGAACCGCCACGCAACACGCGGCCTTCTTCAGTTGTTTGGTCAAACAATTGATCGGTGGCCGGGACCTCCTCGTAGTCTGCCCGGTAGCCGTCCTGGCACCACTCCCAGACGTTGCCGTGCATGTCGTACAGGCCCCAGGCGTTGGATGGGTAGCGACCCACCGGGGACGTACGCGCCAGGTAGGGCCCCTTCTCGGAGGTGCCGTAGGGGTAGTTGCCGTTGTGGTTGGCCTGCACCCCGTTCAGGACGGAGCCGAAGTGGAACGGTGTCGTCGTGCCGGCACGGCAGGCGTACTCCCACTCCGCCTCCGTCGATAGCGCCACCCCAGCGCCGATCTGCTCACCCAGTCGGACGCAGAACGCCTGCGCGTTGGCCCACGAAACCTGCTCCACCGGGAACCGCTCCAGGTCCGCCTTGCGGACCTTCTTCACCACCGACTTGCCCATGCCTTGACGGGAGTAGTAGCTCGGGTTGCTCCCCAGGACCGCCTGCCACTGGCCCTGCGTCACCGGGTAGACGCTCATCCAGAACGGCCGTGTCAGCATCACCCGGTGACGCTGCTCGTCGTCGCTCCGATCCTCCTCGTCCTCCGGGCTGCCCATCCAGAACGACCCCGGCGCGATCCACGCGAACTCCATGCCCGGGCCAAGGACCCGACGCGGTCGGATCGGAATCATACCGCCGGCGAGCAGGGCCTGCACGCGCGCCTGGCGTACCGGGAAGTCGGGATGGTCCGCCTCGTACTGCAACGCCCACGTCAGCCGCACCAACTCGGCGCGTGGGTCGCCTTGATCCTCCAGCCAGTCGGCCAGGATCAGCCACAAGTACGGATCACCCGGATGGGCGACGATGTCGTCGAGGAACCCCTGCACGAGGTCGGTCGTCATGGCCGTTGCTCCTCCCGCTTCACGGGGCTGTAATCACCTCAGTCGGCCGTTCTTCGGCTGGCGGGAGATCGCCCATCGTGTGCAGCGAGGCGCTGAACATCTCGGCGACGACAAAGCCGACGAATCGGCCCTTCCCGCCCAGGGCGTGGGCGTACTGCCAGAGATGGTACAGCGACGGCGACGGATTGTGGCCCGACTCCAGCCGCGTCAGTGCCGCCTCGTCGAGGCCAGTCCGCTCGGCAATCTGCGCCAGTGTCAGGCCGGCCGCCTCGCGCAAGGCGCGCAGCTCCGCTCCGAGACCGCCAAGGGCCATGACGTACCCTTGCTTGAACGGACCTTCCGCTCCTGCCCGGCCAAGGGCCTCCAGGCTGGGCTTGTCGCGGCGTCGGTTCTCGTGGACGGCGGCGATGCGGGCTTTCTGCTCGGAAGTCAACGCCGGTTTCTCGTCGTGCGCCATTTCAGTTATCCTCGCCAGTTCCACGCCGAGCGGGACCGTGGTGCCGCTCGTTCCGGGGACAGGTCCAGGCAGGCAACCTTCAGCCGTCCAGGCGGAAACAGACACGGACACCCACAGCGCTGCTACGGAGGTCCGGCGCGAACCAGCTACGGAGGGCGGCGCGGCAGTACCTACCGCCGATGCCCCAGGAACCGCCACGCAACACGCGGCCTTCTTCAGTTGTTTGGTCAAACAATTGATCGGTGGCCGGGACCTCCTCGTAGTCTGCCCGGTAGCCGTCCTGGCACCACTCCCAGACGTTGCCGTGCATGTCGTACAGGCCCCAGGCGTTGGATGGGTAGCGACCCACCGGGGACGTACGCGCCAGGTAGGGCCCCTTCTCGGAGGTGCCGTAGGGGTAGTTGCCGTTGTGGTTGGCCTGCACCCCGTTCAGGACGGAGCCGAAGTGGAACGGTGTCGTCGTGCCGGCACGGCAGGCGTACTCCCACTCCGCCTCCGTCGATAGCGCCACCCCAGCGCCGATCTGCTCACCCAGTCGGACGCAGAACGCCTGCGCGTTGGCCCACGAAACCTGCTCCACCGGGAACCGCTCCAGGTCCGCCTTGCGGACCTTCTTCACCACCGACTTGCCCATGCCTTGACGGGAGTAGTAGCTCGGGTTGCTCCCCAGGACCGCCTGCCACTGGCCCTGCGTCACCGGGTAGACGCTCATCCAGAACGGCCGTGTCAGCATCACCCGGTGACGCTGCTCGTCGTCGCTCCGATCCTCCTCGTCCTCCGGGCTGCCCATCCAGAACGACCCCGGCGCGATCCACGCGAACTCCATGCCCGGGCCAAGGACCCGACGCGGTCGGATCGGAATCATACCGCCGGCGAGCAGGGCCTGCACGCGCGCCTGGCGTACCGGGAAGTCGGGATGGTCCGCCTCGTACTGCAACGCCCACGTCAGCCGCACCAACTCGGCGCGTGGGTCGCCTTGATCCTCCAGCCAGTCGGCCAGGATCAGCCACAAGTACGGATCACCCGGATGGGCGACGATGTCGTCGAGGAACCCCTGCACGAGGTCGGTCGTCATGGCCGTTGCTCCTTCGGCCCTGCCCTACTTCAACAACTTCGTCACCACCTCTCCCGCCACGTCCGTCAGCCGGAAGTCGCGCCCCTGGAAGCGATACGTCAGCTTCGTGTGTTCCAGCCCCAGCAGGTGCAGAATCGTCGCATGCAGATCGTGGACATGCACCCGGTCCTCGATCGCCTCGAAGCCCAACTCGTCGGTCGCGCCGAGGTTCAGACCCGGCTTCACGCCGCCGCCGGCCAGCCAGCACGAATAGCCGTGGATGTGATGATTGCGACCTGGGGTGTCGCGGATCTCGCTCATCGGCGTCCGACCAAACTCGCCACCCCAGATGACCAGCACGTCGTCGAGCAGGCCGCGCTGCTTCAGGTCCGTCACCAGGGCCGCCGACGCCTGGTCCACGTCCTTGCACACGCCGTCCAGGTGCGTCGTCAGCGTCTCCGACGAGCCGCCGTGGTGGTCCCAGTTCGTGTGGAAAAGCTGCACGCAGCGGACGCCACGCTCGACCATCCGCCGGGCCAGCAGGCAGTTCATGGCGAACGATGGCTTGCCCGGCTTCACGCCGTAGAGGTCGAGCGTCCGGGCGTCCTCCTTCGACAGGTCGATCAGTTCCGGGCCGCTGGCCTGCATCTTGTAGGCCATCTCGTACTGGGCGATGCGCGTCGCGATCTCCGGGTCGAGCGTCTCGTTCTGCCGCTGCTCGTTCAGATCACGCACGGCGTCGAGGACCTCGCGCTGGCTGGTCGCGTCGATGCCCGGCGGACTGGCCAGATTCAGGATCGGTTCCTTGCCGGAGCGGAACGGCACGCCCTGGTACGCCGTCGGCAGGAAGCCGCAGCCGTACAGCGTCGCTCCGCCGCGCGGGCCACGCGGGCCGGATTGCAGCACGACGAAGCCGGGCAGGTCGTCGGCCTCGCTGCCCAGGCCGTAGGTCGCCCACGCTCCCAGGGCCGGCCGACCGAACTGCGAGGAGCCTGTCAGCGAGAACAGCTTCGCCGGGGCGTGATTCGTCGGCTCGGTGTGCATCGACCGAATGACGGCGATGTCATCGACGATCTTCGCCGTGTGCGGCAGGCACTCGCTGACCCAGGTCCCGGCCTGGCCGTGCTGCGCGAACTTGCGCACGGTTCCCATCAGCTTCGGCGGCTTCTTGTTGAAGCTCGACATGAACGCGAAGCGTTTGCCGGCGACCAGTTCGGCCGGCACGTCCTGGCCGTGCAGTTCCTTGAGCTTCGGCTTCCAGTCGAACAGCTCGAGATGACTCGGGCCGCCGGCCATGAACAGGTAGATGATCGCCTTCGCCTTCGCGGGGAAGTGCGGCTTCTTCGGTGTCAGCGGATTGACAGCGGCCGGGGCACCGTGAGCGCGGTCGAGCTGTGACAGGGCCATCGCCCCGACGCCGAGGCCACAGTCGCGGAGGAAGTGGCGGCGCGTTTGCTGGTGGAGAGGGTGCATCGACGTCACTCCCGGGTGATGAATTCGTCCAGATTGAGCAGCACGCGTGCCACGCTGAGCCAGGCGGCCGACTCGCTGCCGCCCACGGCTGTCCGCCGCTGCTTCAGCACGCGCCGCAGCACGGCCTGCTCGCTTGCCTTCGGTTCGCGGGCCAGGCACAGGCGGAATCCATACGCGATGCGGTCGTCGTCCCCCTCGGCCTCACGCTGGATGCGGGCCGCCAGGCCCCTGGCGATCTCGACGAACGCCTCATCGTTGAGCAGGGTCAGCGCCTGCAACGGCGTGTTCGAGCGGTTCCGGCGCGTGCAGGTGACGTTCGCTTCCGGAGCGTCGAAGACCGTCAGCGAAGGGTACGGACTCGCCCGGCGGAACTCGGTGTAAATGCCCCGCCGGTAGCGATCCGGGCCGGCGCTCGTCTTCCACGGCCTCGACACCTGGGTGAACGCGCCGACGCCGGGCGGCTGGGGCGGGAAGACCGTCGGTCCCCCCAGTTCCTGCGACAGCAGACCGCTCGACGCCAGGCCCACGTCGCGGATCAATTCTGCCTCCAGACGCAGCCGATTCTGACGGGCCAGGAGTCGATTTCGTGGATCGACTGTCGCCAGTTCCGGCCGGGTCTTCGACGACTGCCGGTAGACGGCGCTCGTCACGATCAGCCGGTGCAGATCCTTCAGACTCCAGCCGCGCTGGCGGAACTCATCGGCCAGCCAGTCGAGTAACTCGGGATGCGATGGCTTCGCGCCCTGGGTGCCGAAATCGTTCTCCGTCTCGACCAGGCCCAGGCCGAAGTAGACCTGCCAGACACGGTTGACGATGACGCGAGCGGTGAGCGGGTTCTTGCTGTCGGCCAGCCAGCGAGCCAGGTCGAGCCGGCTCGGCTTCTTCGCCTCCAGAGCTGGCAGCACGGCCGGTGTCTTCGGGCTGACACTCGCTCCGGGCCGGGTGAAGTCGCCGCCGAGAAGAATGTGCGTCGGTCGCGGTGCCGGCCGTTCGCGCAGCACGAGCGTCGTCAGTTTGAACTTCGGGTTCGGCTTCGGCATCCCTGCCGGTAGCGGCAGGTCCAGGGCCGGCTCGTCCTGTCCGTTGAAGAAGGCGAACAGCTGGTAGTAGTCGCGTTGCGAGATCGGGTCGTACTTGTGGTCGTGACACTGGCAGCATCCGACCGTCAGGCCGAGCCAGACCGCTCCCGTCGTGTTGACGCGATCGATGACGCTCTCGACGCGAAACTGCTCGACATCGATGCCGCCTTCCTGGTTGATCTGCGTGTTGCGATGAAATCCCGTCGCGATCTTCTGGTCGAGCGTCGCGTTCGGCAGCAGATCGCCGGCCAGCTGCTCGATCGTGAAGCGGTCGAAGGGCAGATCGCGATTCAGGGCGTTGACGACCCAGTCACGGTAGGGCCACATCGTTCGCGGGCCATCGACGCTGTAGCCGTTGCTGTCGGCGTAGCGCGCCTGATCGAGCCACCAGCGGCCCCAGCGTTCGCCGTAATGCGGGCTGGCGAGCAGACGCTCGACCGCCGCCCGGTAGGCCGCACCGGCATCGCGCCGAGACGCGGCCTCGAAGTCGGCGATCTCCTTCGGTGTTGGCGGCAGGCCGATCAGGTCGAGGCTGACCCGACGCAGGAGCGTTGTCGTCGGCGCTTCCGGAGACAGGGCCAGGCCCTCATCACGCAGGCGGGCCACGATGAACGCATCAATCCCGTTTCGGACGGGTGCTGTCGATTCGGCGATCTCTGGCAACGGCGGTCGCCGAATCGGCTGAAAGGCCCAGTGATCGCTGCTCCGTGGCGTCTGAACCGTGGTCGTCGCCGGGCCCTTCGCACCCTGATCGATCCAGGTCCGGACAAGGGCGATCTCGTCGGCCGACAGCCGTGGTTCCTTCGGCGGCATGATGGCCACGTCGTTCGTACCGGTGATCGCATGAAGGAGGACGCTCTCGGTCGCCTTGCCGGGAGCGATGGCCGGCCCGCGATTGCCCCCTTCCGTCAGTGCGGCCAGCGAGTCGATACGCAGGCTGCCGCGCTGCTTGTCGGGGCCGTGGCAGCCGACGCAGTGCTTCGCCAGGATCGGCTGGATCTGACGCTGGTAGTCAACAGGACCAGCGGTCGGAACTGCCCCGGCCAGCACGGCCAGGGGCAGCAACAAAGTGAGATTCATGCGGCAAGCTCTCGAGGGCGGGAAGGTCGATCAACAGCCGGAGGCACGGTAGGGTGGGCCGAGCGCCAGCGAGAGCCCACCACGGCGGAACGATGAACGATGAACGATGAACGATGAATCAAGCCAGACCATCCCCTGACTGCTGGTCACAGCGGACTCGGTGGGCTCTCGCTGGCGCTCGGCCCACCCTACGAAAACGACGAATCACGTCGGATTGCGCTTGAGGCGTTCGGGCGGCTGGTTGTTCATGATCAACCGCTTGATGGCGAACTTGGCGGCGTAGAATGCCGGCCAGCACGAAAAGATCACCAGCCAGAGCTTGATCGAGCCGTGGGCGATGAAACTGTACCACTCACTGCCCACGACACGATTGATGTCCAGGCAGTACCAGATGTCGAAGCCGATCAATCCGAAGAAGGCGATCACACACAGGATGCCGGGCAGCCACCAGAGGAAGTAGTCCAGGCCCGTGATGTCCTCGACGGACTTGGTGTCCGCCCGTTCGCGGGTCCGGGTATTGTAGCCGCAGTTCAGGCAGACGATGTCCTCGTCCGCCATGGCCTCGGCGCACTCCGGACAGCGAGCCCCGAGATACTCCTCAGTCAGGCCGTACGATTGGCCGTTGTCGTCGTCGTCCGCATCGGGATCGACGGCGGCGGGCTTCTTCTCCGGTTTCTTGGCGGCTGGTTCTGGCTTCTTGGCCGACTTCTTCTCCGCCGCCCGGCTGGCCCGGGCCACGAAGCTCTCGTCGCAGCCCTTGCAGCGGAGCTTGCGGCCGAGCAGTTCCTCGGGAATCTTGACGGCCTTGCCACATTCCGGGCAAGTCACGCTCACGGTATCTGCCATGCTCGAACGCCTGTGCGGGTCAAGGGTCCACGCAATGCTCTCTCCTTCGTAGGATAAGGTCCAGGGCGGGGTTGTTGCAAGCCGCCAGCTTCCAAAAATCGGAGTTGCTTGTGACTGGCTCTCGCATTCTCGTCACCCTGGCCACCTATAACGAGCGTGACAACCTCGCGCCGCTGGTGTCGGCCATCCACGAGCAGATACCCCGGGCCGATGTTCTCGTCATTGACGACAGTTCGCCCGACGGCACCGGGGACCTCGCGGACCAGTTGGCCGCCGCCGATCCACGGGTTCACGTCCTGCATCGTCCGCCGAAGTCCGGCCTGGGCACCGCCATCCTCGCCGGCATGCACCACGCCCAGGAACAGGGTTACGATTTCCTGATCAACCTGGACGCCGACTTCAGCCATCCGCCGCGCTACCTGCCCGCGATCCTGGCCGGCATGGCGAAGTACGACATCATGATCGGCTCACGCTACGTTCCCGGCGGCGGCACCGAGGGCTGGCCCCTGTCGCGCAAGCTCATCAGTCTTAGCGTCAACGCCCTGGTCCGCTTCCTCATGCAGATCCCGGCCAAGGACTGTAGCGGGGCCTATCGCTGCTACCGCGTCGCCCGTTTGCCGGACGCCCACCTGGAGAAGATGGTCTCGCGCGGCTACTCCTTTCAGCAGGAGGTTCTCTACCGTTGCTTCCGGGCCGGGTTCAAGATCGGTGAGACGCCGATCCTCTTCGAGAACCGTCGGGCGGGCGTCTCGAAGGTGAACATGGCCGAGGTGGTACGCTCGCTGACCACGCTGATCCAGCTCGGCGTGCCGGCGTTTCTCGGCACCGACCGCGAACGCCTCACGTCAACTTGACGCTACCGGCTCCGAGCAGGTTCTCCAGGGCGTCCTGATCGAACGTCTGCGGGTTGATGGCGAACTGTCGGCTCAGCTTCAGCATGGTCGTCCGGCCGAACGGGTCGCGGATGGTCAGGAGGACCGGCACCGGGCCCGGCGAGCGCTGGAGGATCTCGGCCAGGGCATCGATCTCGGCCAGGCGTGATCGGCCCAAGTGCATGAGCAGGTTGAGGTTCTTGGCCATTTCCTTCGCCGCCTGGTCCAGGCTGAAGATGCGCGTCAGCACCAGGCTCGGCTCCTCGCGGGCCCGCTCCACCTTGCCCTGGACGAAGAGAACGCGGTCCTCGGCGATCTCGTCCTTGTAGCGGGCGAAGACATCCGCCCACATGACGCACTCGATGGACCCGGTGATGTCCTCGACCTTGCAGCGCATGTAGCGATTGTTGCCGTCCTTCCGTGGCTTCTTGTAGTTCATGAGGCGGATGAGGGTGAGCATGCCGCCGAGAAGCACCTCGTCGTTGGCCGCGGCAGTCTTGATCGCCTCGGCCGTGTGCGTGGCGTAGCGGCGCAGCTCCCGCTCATGCTGGGCGAGCGGATGGCTGGAGAAGTAGAAGTCGAGGACCTCCTTCTCGTACTTGAGCTTCTCCGTCTCCGACCAGGGTGCGGCGTCGCCGTGGCTCTCCGGCGTCGTGGCGGCGGCCGGGTTGCTTGTCTCGCTGGCGGCGAAGGCATCGAACAGGCTTTTCTGGCCGGCTCGTTTGTCCTTCTGCCGCTCGGTCGCCGCCTGGATCGCTCGCGGCAGGATGTGCATCACCTGAGCCCGGTGCATCCAGAGGCAGTCGAACGCTCCGGCCTTGACGAGTTTCTCCAGGGCCGCCGCCTTGGTGATCTTCAGATCGACGCGCTCGCACAGATCGAACAGATCGCGGAACGGTCCCTTCTCCTGGCGAGCGCGGACGATCTCCTCGGCGGCCTGTCGGCCGACGCCCTTGATGGCGACCAGGCCGAAGACGATCTTGCCACCGTGGACGCTGAAGTCGGTTTCCGACGTGTTGATGTTCGGTGGCAGCACCTCGACGCCGAGCCGCCGGGCGTCGGCGATGTGTTCGACGAGGATGTCACGCTTGTTGCCGTCGTCCACCTCGGAGGAGAGCAGCGCCGCCATGAACT
>CAYYJM010000003.1:8622-9263 GCA_964471755.1 uncultured Alcaligenaceae bacterium | reverse complement strand
GCCGACCTTGGCGTAGGCGGCGGTATGCGAGTTGTGAACGATCAGACCATCGGCGACGAAGTTGTGATCCTCCGCGACGGTCAGATCAAACGTGTCCTCGATGCCGGCTGGCTCGATCGAAACGACGCGATCCCAGAAGATGTCGGAGGAAGCGGCTGCTCGCAATCGATCGGAGTCGAGAACCTCGGCCAACTTGCGGATCGTTTCGCGACGGAAACCGCGCTTGGTGCTGGCCAGTGCGCCCTGAAAGTCCTGGATCGAGACGTCCGACCGTTCTTCCAGTTCTTTCCAGGTCCAGCCCTTCTGCCGACGGGCTTCATCGACCCAGTCACGGACCTCCGCGGGAAGCGTGTCCTTGCTGGTTGCGCCGCGCTGAGTCACAGCGACGTGGTTCCGGAGGCGCTCGATGGCTTCGGTCCGTCCAGGGCAATGGGGGGCGATGTATTCGAGGAATCGCTCCTGGGCATCAACGCCGAGCAGATGCACCGTATACCCAGCCCGTAGAGTTCCGCGATACTTGAACTGCTTCCGATGGATGCGAGAGACGATGCCGAAGCGCAGCAGGAGCGACTGCACATCGTTCGCCAGCCGTTCGGAGGACGTCGCGTAGAACGGCACCATGAGCGTCTTGCTGCAGATGT
>CAYYJM010000003.1:0-8612 GCA_964471755.1 uncultured Alcaligenaceae bacterium | reverse complement strand
CGCGTCGCGGAGGGTAAAGACCTCGGCCGGAATGAACTTGGCATTCGCCTTTTTGGCGAGGATGCCGAGTCGCTGCGCCCAGTCATATGCCCCGCTGCGCTGGGGCAAGGTTCCGGTCGCCGTCCGCTGGGCCCGCCCAGAGCCACGCCCCGTGCTGGCACATACCTCGTGCCGTCCGTCCAGCCGGTGATCGATACGTGCCACCGTATGCGGAAACTGCTCGATCGACTGGGCAAAGTCGTCGATCAAGATTGAGTCGTTGTTGTAATAGTACAGACACGACGGATGGCAGGTGTTGCCTTCGGAAAGTAACCCGCCCAGGACGATCAGCTCGTGAGACGGCCAGGATTTCTCAGTCGGCACTCGAAGAATCCGCGGTGCGGCGACCCGGTCGCCGATGTGGAGTTCCTCCAGATTCTTCCACCCGTTCAGGGTCCAGAACGGATGGTTACCGGTCGCCGTGATCGTCTTGCCGAGTTCCGTTGTCAGGCGGAAGACCGGCTTTCGGCCGTTCCACACGACCCGCTCGACGGAGCGCGGCACCAACCGACCGTTCGCGTCCTTGGCATGGACGGTGAAGGATCGCTCCTCGGCGAACAGATCGCGCACCGTGATCCGCTCTCCAGTGAGCGCGTCCTGGACAATCGTTGAGCCAACAATACACTTGTTGAAGCCGTAACCTCCGAACACAACGATGGTTCGGAAGATCTCCTCGGCCGTTTCCTCGGTGACGCCGCGCTCGACGGCCCCTTTCAGAAATTCGACCTTGCGCTGGTCGATGATCTCCGTCTTCTTCTTGCTGATGGCCTTGATGCAGGCATACGCACTGGACAGCTCGATACCACCGAGCCGGTTCAGGATGCGCATGATTTGTTCCTGGTAGCAATTTTTAACGACGATCCCGTTCGCCACGAGGTTGTGGTGTTCATCGACCGACATTCCGTAGAACTGCTGACCGTTGACCCGCTCGATGGACTTGATGCGGTGATAACGGACGTCGCCGAGATGGAAGCCAGCCTTCAGAGCAGTGGAGGATTTCACGAACGGGAAGTTATGTCCGAGTGAACGGCGGTTGCATCCGGTTGCTCGACAGAAGCCTCGGGCCGAACCGAAGGCACGCACCACAGCCAGCACTTCCTCGCGGGGAATCCATCCGACACTTCGACCGCCGTTCCGCTTTCCCTTGAACGTTTTCAGCTGGAGGAACGGTTCGACCAGCTGCGCGATGGTCGCCGCATCCCAGAAGTGGACACGCTCTGCGCTCAGCCGAACGGGAATCCCTTCGAGCTGGGCCAGGCGACGGAGATCCTCCCGCAGCGCTGGCGAGATGGTCGTGACAGACACCAGTGCCCCGCCACTATTGGTTTCCGCGAGACAGCCGTCAGCGTCAATCAACCCCGCGAGGAAGGCCGCACGCACCGACGAGGCCCCCCGGAAGATGGCCGTGGGAACCCGTTTCTGTGCTGCCTTGACCCGGAGCCCGAGGGTCTCGATCCAGTGGACGAACCGCTTCTTCCGATTTCCGTAGGCAGGGCTATTGAGCAGTTCGGGGTGCTTGATCCCGAGATACCAGGATCGACAGTGGTGATAGGCATGCAGTTCCAAGGAGGGGAGACGCTCCCGGAACCAGGCGACCAACTTATCGTGGTTCTCCTGCGTTCCGGTGGCAATGGTCACGCCCGTTCCCGTCAGGCAGCCGTCGCCGATCAACAGACCGAGGAGATACGCGACATCCTCGTCTTCACCAAGCCACGGAGCAAGCCTCTCCCCCGTCGGTCCGTCCTGTGGTGTGTGAACACCGACCGCGATGAGGTCTTTCTCCAGGTCGAGCTTGCCGACTTCCTTCATCCCGCCATAGGTGAGTACGTTGTGATCGTCGGTCAGCACGACAGAGAATCCGTTCTCGAGCGTCAGCCGCAGGCCATCCTCGCGGCGTGTCGGGCCGCAGCCGTGGCATTCGCGCACGTCGAACCGGCGTGCCTCATGGTTCAGCGAGTGGACCCAATCGCCGGCACGCACCTCGCGGATCGGCTTCTCCGTCCCGTCGGCCATCGCAATCCTCGTATCCTCGTGGATGCACATGACCCCGAACGTCTCTTCCAGCACATCCTTCATCACCGGGTGCGCGTACTGCGGCACCTCGCGTCCGTGCTTGCAGTTGACGTAGGTGTCCACCATGCCGCCTTCGAGCGGGCCGGGCCGATACAGCGCCAGAATGGCGATCAGGTCGCGGATGTTGTCCGGCCTCATTCGCTTGAGCAGCTCGCGGATGCCGTCGGACTCCAGCTGAAAGACGCCCTTGGCGTCCCCCTTCTGCAGGAGCAGGTACGTCTCCGGATCGTCCAGCGGCAGGGCTTGCAGGTCAATGGTGATGCCGCGCGTCCGCTTGATCATGCGCACGGCGTTGTCCAGCAGCGTCAGCGTCCGCAGACCGAGGAAGTCCATCTTGAGCAGGCCGACCTTCTCCAGGTCGCCCATGACCCACTGCGTCGTCAGGCCGGCCCCCTCGTTGCCCCTGGCACCGTCATCGCCCTTGCGCGTCGGCCGTTGCAGCGGGACGTGTTCGACGAGCGGGCCGTTGCCGATGACCACGCCGGCGGCGTGGGTGCCCATGTTACGGTTGGTCCCCTCCAGATTCATGGCGATGTCGAGCAACTCATGCACGTCCGGGTCGCCGTCGTACGCCTGCTTCAGCTCGACGCTCTGCTTGAGCGAGTCCTTGATTGAGATGCCAAGGATCTCGGGGATCATCTTCGTCAACTGGATGACGCGTTCCAGCGGAATGTTCAGGGCTCGGCCGACATCCTTGATCGCCTGCCGGGCGGCCAGCGTGCCGAACGTGCCGATCTGAGCGACCGACTCGGCCCCGTATTTCTCGCGGACATACTGGATGACCAGTTCACGGCGATCCTGGCAGAAGTCGATGTCGATGTCGGGTGCCTCGGCCCGGTTCGGATCGAGGAATCGCTCGAACAGCAGATCGTACTCCAGCGGACAGACGTGGCTCAGCTTGAGGACGTAGCTGACCATCGCCCCGCACGCCGAGCCGCGGGCCGTTGTCGGGATGCCCTTCTCGACAGCGAACCGGACGAAGTCGCCGACGATCAGGAAGTAGCTGGCGAAGCCCATTCGGCAGATGACGCCCAGTTCGTGTTCCAGCCGATCGCGGACGCGCTCCGAGGGGTTCTCGCCGTAGCGCTCCGTCAGACCCTTCGCGCACAGTTCACGCAGATATTGTTCCGGCGTCTTGCCCTCCGGCGGCGTGTAGACTGGAAAGTGACGCTTCTTGAAATCGAGCTGAATATCGACGCCGTCGGCGATCTCCTGGCTGCGCTGCACCGCGTCGGCATGGCCGGGAAACAACTCGTACATCTCCTTCGGCCCGCGAACGTAGAACAGGTCGGAGCCATAGCGCATGCGGTTGGGGTCGTCGCGCGTTCGGCCGGTGTTGATGCACAGGAGAATGTCGTGGGACGGGGCGTCGTCGCGCGTCAGGTAGTGGGCATCGCTCGTCGCCACCAGCGGCAGGCCGAGCTGGTTGGCGATGTCGATCGCTCCCTCGGCGCACTGGCGCTGGATCTCCAGGCCGTTGGACTGGATCTCAACGTAGAAGTTCTTGTCGAAGAGTTTCGCGAAATACTCGGCCAGTCGTTTCGCCTCGGCCCGCTGATCCTTGAGGATGAACTCGCTGAACTCGCTCGACGCGCAGCCCGACAGGCAGATCAGCCCGTCCTTGTGGGCCTCGAGCAGTTCCTTGTCGATGCGCGGGATGTAGTAGTAGCCCTCAGTGAAGGCGATCGTCGCCAGCTTGATCAGATTCTTGAAGCCGGTCGCGTTCTGGGCCAGCAGCGTCAGATGAAACCCGGCCTCGCCGCGTTTCTTGGCCTCGCGTTCGGTCCGCTTGCCCGGCGCGACGTAGGCCTCGTAGCCAATGATCGGGTTGATGCCGCCGGCCTTGCATTCGCGGTAGAACTCGATGGCCCCGTAGAGGTTACCGTGGTCGGTGATGGCGACGGAGTTCATCCCCTCGCCCTTGACCCGCTTGACGAGTTCGGGAATCCGGCTCGCGCCGTCGAGCAAACTGTAGTGCGTGTGGCAGTGGAGATGGACGAACGAGCCCGACGCGGCCATGGCACATCCTCGCAGCGTGGTGATCTTCCATTCACTACTATACACGCTTCCACTCGGCGATGCAAGGCGAGCCGGGAGCGTTCCGTGGCGAGCGTGGGGCGTGAGCCCCATGAGTGTCGATCCACTGCGGAGACGAAGAGTCATGGGGCTTACGCCCCACGCTCGCCCAGAGAATTTCGAGCGCCCTGAGGTGGCAGCTTGAGGATTACTGGTCGATGGCGTCCGGTTCGGCGATGGCACGGACGTAACGAGCCAGGACCATCTGCACGGCCTGGATGCGCTGCCACTCGGCGAAGGAGAGGGTGATGCGGTCGCCTTCCTCGTTGGCCTGGAGGAATTCCGTCGCCTGGGCCAACTGGCGATGCAGGAAATCGAGCATCTCGGCCAGGCGAGCGGCCTGGGACGGGGTCAGCTTCACCGGCAACGGCGGGAGGGGTCGATTGCCACAGAAGATCGTGCCGTCCTGAACGGTCAGCTGCTCATGGGTGGTCAGATCAAAATCGGCATCATGGTCGAAGGCCTGGGCCAGGCTGGGCGCGTGAACGGTGGACGGTCCCGGCAACGGAGCCGCGCTACCGCCCAGGGGCGAGGTACGCAGTTGATTCAGCGTCGCGGCTCGCTGGGCGATCTCCGCCTCGGAGCCGAACAGCAAGAGCGAGCGACCGACGCTGACACGATCACCGGGCCGGAGCCGACGAATCTGCACGACGGTCCCGTTGACGCGGGTGCCGTTGGTACTCTCCAGGTCGGTCAGGATGATCTCGCCATTATCGACCTGAACCTTGGCGTGGTAACGGCTCACGCGCTCATCGTTCAGGCGAACGGGGTTCCCTTCCTCCCGTCCGATGGTGACGGGAGTCGCGAGTTCGCGGAAGATACGTCCCTTATCGATTCCTTCAAGAACCTGGAAGGTGACAGCAGGCATCGGCGTGTTCCTCTACTGCCATCCCTGAGCGCATGGATGGGCGGCCATTACTGCCCGATCCTCACTCTATTGTCAAGCCCCAGCGCTGGAATGTCAAATGTTCTGTGGTCGGCTTGCAGACGGAAAGTTGGCGAAACCAGGTGAGCTGCCGCTTGGCGTAGTTCCGGCTGGCCTTCTGTAACCGGGCCACGGCATCGGCCAGGGGTTCCCGTCCCTCCAGGTGTGGCACCAGTTCTTCGACGCCGAGCGCCTGCCGGGCCTGTTTGCTCAACCCTCGCGGCAGGGCCAGCAGGCGGCGGATCTCGTCCACGAGGCCCTCCTCTACCATCTGTAGCACGCGGGCGTCGATCCGGGCGTACAATTCTTCTCGCGGTCGATCCAGCCAGAGGACGCGATCCTCGGCAGCGCCCCCATCCGACGACGGCGGCACCACCGGCGGCGTGTCCCATTGCCGCTGCCAGTCGCTGAGAGGTCGGCCGGTCGTCTGATAGACTTCCAGGGCGCGAACGAGCCGGCGCAGGTCGTTGGGATGCAGTCGGGCGGCACTGACTGGATCGACCAGGGCGAGCCGACGATGGAGTTCCGCCGTCCCCTGTGCTGCGGCGACCTGCTCCAGGTCGGCGCGAAGTTCCTCGTTGGCGGCCGGCCCCTCGAACAGGCCGTGAGTCAGGGTCTTCAGATAGAGCGGTGTTCCACCAACGAACAGAACACGCCGACCGCGGCCCTGGATGTCGGCGACACACTCTTTGGCCCGATCGAGCCACCAGGCGACGCTCGACGGCTCCGACGGATCGAGGATGTCGATGAGGTGATGCGGCACCCGGCCGCGATCCACCGTCGAAGGCTTGGCCGTGCAGATGTCCATGCCGCGGTAGAGGGCCATGGAGTCCATGGAGACGATCTCGGCCCCGAGTCGTTCGGCCAGTGTGAGGCCGAGACGTGACTTGCCGGAGCCGGTCGGGCCGGTCAGGACGAGGCAGCGTTCAAACGGCGGCGGAAGCATGGCGGGAATGAGTCTCCACCGGATGCTGGTCTTCTGGCATGACCTCCTGGAGTATAACAGTCCATCCGATGATCCGCGATCACTCCACGAACCAGTCATGCATCAAGTCGGCGGCCCACAGACCGCCCAGGAAGATCGGCACGGACATCAGACGGAGCAGATTCCAGTCGCCCCGGGCCGTGAAGCCGGCCAGGAGTTCGTCCCAGACGGGAGGTTCGCCGGAAAGAAGGCGGCTGACCATCGGCCCCAGACCAAGGACGCCCTGAGCCATCAGCGCTCCACCGAGGGACAGAGCCAGAATCGCCCGCGTCGAAAAAGCGGGCAGGATGCCGATGGGGATCTGACGGGCCTGCTTCGCCTGATCGACACGGAGGTGGTAATGGAGCAACTCGCGTTGACGAAACGTGGACCGGCCTGCTACCTCAATCTTGCATCGCCACCAGTCGCCGTCCTGGCTGGCTGACTTCCGGAGGAAAACACGCTGCGGCACAGGCGTCACCTCGATGTCGCTCACCTCGCTACCGGCCTGGATACTCAGGCGGTAGGTGTAGCCGCTCCACAACCAGTAACGCCCCTCTGGATCCGGTTTGACTTCCTCTTGCACGACATCGCGGTATTCGCGTTCGATCTTCTGACGGACAATGGGCAGCGTGCCAGGATTCACGAAACGGAAGGTTTCCCGTCTCGTCGTCACCGGAGGCGGTTGCTCGCACGAGAGCTGGCGAACCTGGCGGACACCCACGCCACCGATACATCCTTCCAGAGTCGCGATAATCTCCGCTGCCTCGGTCCAGAGATCGAACTCAAGGCGGTCCCCCGGAGCGAGTTCCGCCCGGTGGACGACCTGGGGCCCGGAGGTCACCGCCGACAACTTCAGGCGAAAGGGCTTGCAGACCACCTGCCCCTGGTGATCGAGTCGGACCCGCAGATGGGTGAGCCCCTCTTCCTTCGAGAGGACGCCTGCCTCCAGTTTGATCCCAGAGGGAAACGCTGGCACGACGTTAATCAGGCACGACGGCAGGCTCACCTCGCCAGTCGGTCCCGAGAGCCGAATCTGGCCAAGGTCCAGCTGGCCGGGCGTGACCGCCTCCAGCACAAGAAGGAGGCGATAGGTTTCGCCCGGACGAATGGTCACCGGGAGATGGGGCGACGCGGGATTCAAACGAGCCGGAGATGGTTCGTCAAGATTGACGCGATCGAGTCGCACCGCTTCGACCGTCTGGTCAGCGTGCGCGAGAGAGAGTGACAGCGAAATGGCAGTGCCGACTTCCATCGTGAATGACGTCGGTTCGGCTGTCACGATCAATGGCGGGTTCATGGCAGCGCCTCCAGATCATTCTCTGAAGCCACGGCCGGAGCGGCCGAACTCGTGAGTACCTCCACGGCCCGGGCCACCCGCGCGAATAACGCACCGAGGTACGTCTGGTTAATCTCCGCACGAACGAGGTCATCGACTGGGCCACGTTCGCCGAGTTGCCGCTGACGGAACGGTAACACCTTCAGCAGAGCCTGGAGGCTCAGTTCCTGATCCAGCGTGACACCATGCGTGAAGATCTGCTCGGGCTTGTCTCCGGAATGCGGAGCGGCATCGTGCCGGACGAGAAACAGGAACGTTTTCTCGCTGTGCGTCCCCTTCATCAACTCGACGGCGCGTTTCTGGTCGTCGCGGTACTGGAGGTAGAGAAACACGTGATAGACCCGCACGCGCTGCTGGGAACCGGGCACGCGAAACGTGAGCAATCGGCCATCGAGTTTCGCCTCGGAGACGCCGCCCAGGTACTCGAAGTCGAGACCCCACAGTCGAGCGATCGGCGCACCGAATTCGTTGAACAGTTGCGTGACCGTGCCGGGGTGCGACTCCAGCCGACGGTGATCTTTCTGCTCCGCCTCCGGTATTGACGCTTTCAGCTGTTCCAGATGGTAGAGGAAGTCCACCCGAGGATCGTCGGCGTGAACCTGCGTTTTGAAGTATTCGCGGAACTCGCGGTCGAGTCGGGTCAGGCAATCACGCAGCACGGGCGTCTCGTTCGCGATGGCCTTGACCTGCTCCTCGTCCAGGGGCAACGTTTGGCCACAGACCTCCATCCGGAGGTCGGCATCCTGGCCGAGCCAGTGCCGGAGTCGGACCCGATACAGATCGACGGCATGCTCGTCCCGAATCGGTAGAAGGCGGAAACGCCGGTCTGCCGGGATGATGCGCTGGAAGGCCGCCTCCATCCGGGGGTGAAGGCGGTCGAACAGTTCCGGCGAGCAGGGGAACACGAAGACGACATTGTTCAGGTGCAGGTAGAGGTCGGCCAGGCGGCCGAAATATCGCAGCCAGTCGGCGTCGTCTTTGTAAAGGTAGCGTTGTCCTTCATACTGGTCGAAGGTGAAGACGAAGACCCGCGATTCGGTGTCTGCCTCCCGAACGGCACCCTCCGGAAGTCCAGCCCGCAGGCCATCAGAGATGTCCGCCGCGAAGAGACTCAGGAGAATTTTGAGCACTTCTTCCCGGCTGTATTGTGTGTCGGCCGTCTCCTGGCGAAAAACCGGGTCGCTGGTTAGCGACTC
>CAYYJM010000002.1:62324-69235 GCA_964471755.1 uncultured Alcaligenaceae bacterium | reverse complement strand
CATTCATCAGGACCCGGTCATCAGCCAGGTCAAGCTGATCGCCGAGCCGTGGGACGTCGGCCCCGGCGGCTACCAGGTAGGAAACTTTCCCGTGCTCTGGACCGAATGGAACGGCAAGTACCGTGACTGCGTGCGGCGTTTCTGGAAGGGCGACGGCGGCACCGCCGCCGAGCTGGCCTTCCGGCTGTGCGGCTCCAGCGACCTCTACGAGCAGGGCGGCCGACGACCGCACGCCAGCATCAACTTCGTCACCTGCCATGACGGTTTCACCTTGCAGGACCTCGTCAGCTACAACGAGAAACACAACGAGGCCAACGGCGAGGAGAACGCCGACGGAGCCAACGACAATCAGAGCTGGAACTGCGGCGTCGAGGGACCAACCGACGACCCGGCGATCCTGGCCCTGCGCGAACAGCAGAAGCGAAACTTCCTGGCGACGCTGCTCCTCTCCCAGGGCGTGCCGATGATCCTGGCCGGCGACGAACTCAGCCACACGCAGCACGGCAACAACAACACCTACTGCCAGGACAACGAGATCACCTGGATCGACTGGAACCTGCACGGCAGCCAGATCGAGTTCCTCGAGTTCACCTGCCAGGTGATCCAGTTGTGGCGCGAGCAGCCCGTCTTGCAGCGTCGCAAGTTCTTCCACGGCCGAAGCATCCGCGGAGCCGACATCAAGGACGTCACCTGGTTCGACGTCAGCGGCCAGGAAATGACCGACGAGGCCTGGGACGCCGACTTCATCCGCTGCCTCGGCGTGCGCCTCGACGGCGACCTGATGAACGAGGTCGATGCCCGCGGCCAGCCGATCACCGGCGAGACGCTGGTGATCCTGCTCAACGCGCACCACGAAGCGCTGCCGTTCACGCTGCCACCCCTGGCGACCGGGCAATGGGAAGCGCTCCTGGACACGGCGGCTCCGAACGAGGAGGATCGCTTCCTGGCCGGCGGCGACATCTTCGATCTGCGCGAACGCTCGCTGGCCGTCTTCCGATGCGTGACGACCGAGCCGACCCCGACCACCTGACGGCCGCCCCGAGCCAACGGAGGAACCCGCATGTCCTGGCAGCCAACCCTCGGAGCCTGGCCCAGTCCGGAAGGCACGCACTTCCGCGTCTGGGCCCCCAGCGCCCAGACCGTCGAGGTCCTTCTCGATGCGGACCCGTCGCCGGGGCCCGCACGCTTCCTGGCCCACGACGCCGACGGCACCTTCCAGGGTCTCTTCGCCGACGTCGCCATCGGGGCCCGCTATCGCTACCGCGTCGATGGTCAGGGCCCCTTCCCCGACCCGGCCTCGCGCTTTCAGCCGGAAGGCGTTCACGGCCCGTCCGAGGTCATCGATCCGGCCCGGTTCTCCTGGACCGATGCGAGCTGGCCCGGCGTGCCGCTGGAGGATCTCGTTCTCTACGAGTTGCACGTCGGCACGTTCACGCCCCGGGGGACGTTCGCCGGCGTGATCGAGCGGTTGCCGTATCTCGTCGATCTCGGTGTGACGGCCATCGAGCTGATGCCGGTGGCCGACTTCCCCGGCCGCTGGAACTGGGGCTACGACGGCGTCGATCTCTTCGCCCCGGCCCGCTGCTACGGTCGCCCCGACGATCTGCGTCAGCTGGTGGACGCCGCCCATCGGCTCGGCCTGGCGGTCTTCCTCGATGTCGTCTACAACCATTTCGGCCCGGATGGCAACTACCTCGGAGCCTTCAGCCGCAGCTACTTCACCGAACGGCATCACACCGCCTGGGGGGCCGCCCTGAACTTCGACGATCCGCACAGCGATCAGGTCCGGCGTTTCTTCATTGAGAACGCCCTGCACTGGGTCCACGAGTATCACCTCGACGGCCTGCGTCTCGATGCCACGCACGCCATCGTCGATGACTCGCCCCGGCACTTCCTGGCCGAACTGGCCCAGCGTGTCCATGCCTCGACCACGGGCCGGCCGGTGCTGGTCATCGCCGAGGATCCGCGTAATCTCGCGACCATGATCCAGCCCGGTTCGGCGGGCGGCTGGGGCCTCGATGGCGTCTGGGCCGACGACTTCCACCACCAGATGCGGCGGATGATCGCCGGCGACAACGAGGGCTACTACTGTAGCTTCACCGGCACGGCCGAGGACCTGGCGACGACCATCCGTCAGGGGTGGTTCTTCTGCGGTGAGCGGTCGCCCTACCACGACGAGCCGCGTGGCACCGACCCGACCGGCATCCCGCCGCGACGGTTCGTCCACTGCATCCAGAACCACGACCAGATCGGCAATCGGGCCCTGGGCGAACGGCTCAACCATCAGGTGGAGCCAGCCACGTTTCGGGCGGTCAGCACGCTCCTGCTGTGCGACCCGGAGACGCCGTTGCTGTTCATGGGCCAGGAGTGGGCCGCCAGCACGCCGTTCCAGTTCTTCACCGATCATCACGAGGAACTCGGCCGACTGGTGACCGCGGGTCGGCGTCAGGAGTTCCGTCACTTCTCGGCCTTCACCGATCCGGCGATGCGCGAGAAGATCCCCGATCCGCAGGCGGAAACGACCTTCGCGGCCAGCCGACTCCACTGGGACGAGCGTGAGAGCGGCCTCCATGCCGGCGTGCTTCGTCTGAATCGGCAGCTGCTCCGGCTGCGTCGGACCGAGTCGGCTCTGCGAGCCGCGACGTTTGAAGGCTGCATCGTCATGGCCCTCGATCCGGGGACGATTCTGCTGCTGCGGTCGGCCAGCGACGGCCCGGCCCTGCTCGGCATCTTCCGACTCGTGGGAGCCGGCACGATCGACCTGACCGGACAGCCGGCACTGCAAGCATTCGCGGGCCGACGCTGGCAGATGGTGCTGACGAGCGAGGACGCCGAGTTCAGCCCGGATCCCCGTCCGCCGGAACTGGACCTGACCGGCTCCGCGCCGGTGGTGCGTTTCGTCGGGCCGGCGGCCGTTCTGCTGCGGGAAGAGGGGGAGTGACGCTCCCGGCTCGCCATACACCAGAGAGGATCGACCATGTCCGACACGACGATTCCGCCGCGCGAACAGGAACCTCTCCAGGCCCGGGTGCCGATTTCGACCTATCGCCTGCAACTGCACGCGGGGTTCACGTTCCAGGACGCACGAGCCATCATCCCCTACCTGGCCCGGCTCGGCGTCGGCGACCTCTACTGCTCGCCGTACTTCCGCGCCTGCCCCGGAAGCACGCACGGCTACGACATCTGCGACTACGGCCAGCTCAATCCCGAGATCGGCAGCGAGGCCGACTACGACGCCTTCTCCGCCGACCTGGCCAGCCATGACATGGGCCAGATCCTCGACTTCGTGCCCAATCACATGGCCGTCGAGCCGGTTCAGAACAAGTGGTGGCGCGACATGCTCGAACACGGGCCGGCCTCGCCCTTCGCCCGCTTCTTCGACGTGGACTGGAGCCCGGTCAAGACGGAACTGGCCGGCAAGATCCTGCTGCCGTTTCTCGGCGACCACTACGGCCATGTCCTGGAACGAGGCGAACTGAAGCTCGACTTCATCGACGGCGGCCTCGTCCTGCTCTACCACGATGTCAATCGGCCGATCGATCCGCGACAGTATCCGCGCGTCCTTCGCCTGCACCTCGACGCGCTCCTGGCCGACCTGCCGGCCGACGACCCGGCACTGGAAGAGTTCCTCAGCGTCCTGACCGCGCTGGACAATCTGCCGGAGGCGGCCGATCCCGATCCGGAGCGGATCGCCGTCCGGCTGCGCGAGAGCCGCCTGGCCCGCGAACGACTCCAGCGCGTGGTGGCGTCGTCGCCCCGCCTCACCCGGCACATCGAGGAGGCTCTGCGCACGATCAACGGCGTGCCAGGCCGGCCCGAGAGCTTCGACGAACTGCACGACCTGCTCGAGGCTCAACCCTATCGCCTGGCGTACTGGAAGACCGCGCTCCATGAGATCAACTTCCGCCGCTTCTTCGACATCAACCAGCTGGCCGGCCTGCGCATCGAAGATCCGGCCGTGTTCACCGCGGCTCACACGCTGGTCCTGCGTCTGATCCGCGCGGGCAAGGTCGCCGGCCTGCGGCTGGACCACCTCGACGGTCTGTTCGATCCACTCGGTTACCTGCGCACACTCCAGGCCGCCGTCGTGGGAGGGACAGACCCGGAGGCAGGCCGACCGGAAGACGTGGGCAAACCGCTGTACATCGTGGCCGAGAAGATCCTGTCCGGCTCGGAGAGCCTGCCGGAATCGTGGCCGGTGCATGGGACGACGGGATACGACTTCCTCAACGATCTCAACCGGGTGTTCGTCGATTCGCGCAACGCCCGGGCGATGAAGCTCGGCTACGAGGAGTTCACCGAGCGCGACGAACCCTTCGCCGATGTCGTCTACGACTGCAAGCGGACGATCACCGGCACGTCCCTGGCCAGCGAACTGAACGTCCTGGGACATGAGCTGAACCGCATCTCCGAGGGGGATCGGCGGGCTCGCGATTTCACGCTCTACAGTCTGCGGCACGCCCTTCGCGAGATCGCCGCCAGCTTCCCGGTCTATCGGACCTACGTCAACGCCGATGGGGCGACCGAGGCCGATCGGCTCGTCGTCGATCAGGCCATTCGGCGCGCTCGACGACGCAACCCGGCGATGGAAGCGACCGTGTTCGACTTCGCTCGTGAATGTCTCCTGCCGGACGCGACCCGGCTCTCCGAGCCGGAGTATCGCGAACGGCTGCACTTCGCGATGAAGTTCCAGCAGTACACCGGGCCGCTCCAGGCCAAGGGGCTGGAGGACACGGCGTTCTACCGCTACAACGTTCTCGTCTCGCTCAACGAGGTCGGCGGCGATCCGCAGCGTTTCGGCAGCTCGGTGGCGCAGTTCCATCAGACGAATCAGCAGCGGCACCGCCGGTATCCCTACACGATGCTGGCGACGGCGACGCACGACACCAAGCGCGGCGAGGACTCGCGGGCCCGCCTCAATCTGCTCTCCGAGATTCCCGGTGCCTGGCAGATCCAGGTCGCGAACTGGGCCGGCCTCAATGCCGAGAGCCGGACGCTCGTCGATGGCGAGCCGGCTCCCGATCGCAATGACGAGTACCTGTTCTACCAGACTCTGCTCGGCGCATGGCCGGCTGAGGCGGCCGGAACGACGCACACGGCCGCACCGGCGGACCTCGTCGGCCGACTGCGCGACTACATGCTCAAGGCGGTCAAGGAGGCCAAGGTCCACACCAGCTGGATCAGCCCGAACGAGGCGTACGACCAGGCCGTGGCGGCGTTCGTCGAGCAGACGCTGACCGGCCCCGGAGCCGCGAGGTTCCTGAGCGACTTCCTCCCCTTCCAGCAGCGACTCGCCCGGCTCGGCATGGTCAACTCGCTCGCCCAGGTCGTGTTGAAGGTGGCGTCGCCCGGCGTGCCGGACTTCTACCAGGGCACCGAGTTATGGGGCCTGAATCTGGTCGATCCGGACAACCGCCGATTGGTCGATTTCGGCCAGCGGGTCCGCTACCTGGACGAGCTGGAGCCGTGGCTCGACGAACGCTCGCCACGACCGATCGAGGAGCAGACCGCCGCGATTGGCCAGCTGCTCGACCACTGGGAAGATGGTCGCGTCAAGCTGTTCATCACCGCTCTGGGTCTGCGTCTGCGTCGTCGGCTGCCGCGCGTCTTCCTCGATGGCGACTACCTGCCGCTGGAGGCGACGGGCGAACTGGCCAACGGTGATGTCGCGGCCGAGCATGTGGTCGCCTTCGCGCGACGGTTTGAGGATCCGTGCGTCCTCGCCGTGGTGCCGCGTCTGGTCACGGGACTGACCACGGAGGACCAGCCGCTACCGATCGGTGCCGGCGTCTGGGCGTCCACCCGGCTCCAGCTCGCCGCCGATCTCGCGTCCCGGCCCTACCGCAACCTGGTGACCGGCGAACGTCTTCAGCCGACCGAGGATGGCGGTACGCCTGGCATACGACTTGCGGACTGTTTCCGCGACTTCCCCGTGGCCCTGCTCCTGGCGGACGGATGATCGCTTCCGACACCGAGACATGAGATCCGACATGATGCCGACGCTTCCTCTCGCCCTGCTGGACGAGTACCTTCCGCACTGGGCCTCGACCACGCAGTTCCTGGGTCTGTCCCTGTGGCAGTGGTGCGAACTGGTCGTCCTGAGCATTGTCGCTCTGGTCGCGGGGACGATCTTGCAGGCGCTGCTGGTCCGGGTGGGACGGTGGGTCAGCCACTGGACGCACACGCAGTGGGATGAGCGGATCCTCGCCATCGTCCCCGGCCCGACGCGCATCCTGCTCGCCCTGCTGGTCTTCAACGCCGTTCTCCACGTTCTGTACCTGCACCCCATGGCGCTGGAGAATGTCGTCGTCGTCGTCCGTACGCTGCTGATCGCCACGGTCACCTGGCTGCTCCTTCGCCTGATCGCGGTGGCGTTCGACTACCTCGAAGCACGGCTGACCCGCGACGTGGACGACACGATTCGCCTGCGTTCGATTCACGCCCAGTTGAGTCTGCCGCGGATCATCCTGCGTGTCCTGGCGGTCCTGGTTGGCGGCTCGCTCATTCTGTTGCAGTTCGAGGTGGTCCGCAGTGTCGGCGTCAGTTTCCTGGCCTCGGCCGGTGTCGCGACCATCGTCATCGGCCTGGCCGCACAGCGGACCATGGGCAACATCCTGGCCGGGCTACAGCTCGCCCTGACGCAGCCGATCAAGCTCGGCGACGGCGTTCTGGTCGAAGGCGAGTTCGGCTGGATCGAGGAAATCGGCCTGACGTACATCGTCGTCAAGATCTGGGACGAGCGTCGGCTCATCCTGCCGGTTTCCTCGTTCCTGGACAAACCCTTTCAGAACTGGACAAAAACCTCCACCGACATGCTGGGGACGGTCCTCGTCTACGTCGATTATTCCGTCCCGGTCGAAGAAATTCGCCAGGAGCTTCAGCGTATTCTTCGGGACACGTCCTTGTGGGAC
>CAYYJM010000002.1:53421-62314 GCA_964471755.1 uncultured Alcaligenaceae bacterium | reverse complement strand
CCCAGGGTCTTCAGGTGACGAACTTCGCCGAGACGTACGTCGAACTGCGGATCGTCATCAGCGCTCGCGATTCCGGCCGGCTGTGGGATCTTCGCTGTCTGATCCGCGAGAAGCTGCTCACCTGGTTGCAGCAGCGGGAGGGGGCCTACCTGCCCGTCCGACGCGTGCAACTCGACAGGAAGGAGCGGGAACCATGAGGCGACTTGATGGGGTCGATCGTGCGACGAAGACGGGCGGCGAATCGCAGCGAGTTCAGGCTCTGGGATTCAGGCTCGAAATGCGGTACGCTACCGGGAGCATCACGACCCCGGAACGACAACACCTCCCAACGGAATCACCAGAGGTGCCCCCATGAATGAGGCGATGCTGCGAGCCTTTCTGGAGGACATCAAGGCCCAGCCCGACGACGACACGGCGCGTCTGATCCTGGCCGACTGGCTCCAGGAGAACGGCGAGACGGAGGCTGACCGCGATCGTGGCGAATTGATCCGCCTGGAGTGCGCTGCTGCCCGCCCGGCCGGCGAATCAGACACGCCGACACGCGAGCGAATCGATGAACTTTTCCAGGCGCATCGTTCGACCTGGCAGCAGGCGATCGGCCTGCCGGGGGGAACCATCGCCACCACTCGGGGCCTGGTCGAGCTGTGGACCTCGCCAGGGCAACTGTTCGAGGCGAGGCTCCTGGAAGCGGACGACACCGTCGCCTGGGCCTGGATCGACGAGCTGCGCCTGACCGGCGAGAAAGGCCGACACGAAACGCTGCCGGACGGCTGGTGGCCACGCTTCCTGGCGTCGTCCCTGGCCGGATACCCCGCTCGACTGGCGCTCCGTGACATCGAACTGTCACGCGCCGACATGCGAGCCCTGGCGGACTGGTCCGGCCTGGCCCGGTTGCAGGGTCTGTCCCTGTTCGCCTGCGGGACGACCGACGACGACACGGCCGCCCTGCTCGGCTCGGGCAACCTCGGCCAGGTGCGTCGGCTGCAACTCTCCCGAGGTCAGTTGCAGGCCCCGAGTCTGGAGCGCGTCCTTCGCGATCGCACCCTGACCGCGCTGCGTGACCTCGACCTCGGCTGGAACGAGATCGCCTCCGAGCCGCTGCCGTTGCTGATCGGTGCCGTCTTCCGCGAGCAACTGAAGAGTCTGTCGCTGTGGAGCAATCCGATTGGCGAGGCGGGAGCCCGGGCGCTGGCCGTGATCGATCTGCCCGCCCTGACCCGGCTCGACCTCGGTTTCTGCGAGATCGGCCCGCTCAGCCTGGAACGACTGGCGGCGGCTCCGTGGATGGGTCAACTGGAAGAGCTGCACCTGGCGAGCAACCCGCTCGGCGACGGCGTGCCGGCCCTGCTGGCCGCGCCGCTGGATCGGCTGCGCATCCTGCGAATGAACTTCGGCTCGCTGCCCTCGACGCACGTCGAAGCCCTGGTCGGCTGTCCGCGTCTGAGCCGATTGCGGGATCTATCGCTGTACGGGAACGAGTTCACCGCCCACGACATGGACACACTCGTCGGTGCCTGGCGTCTGCCGGCCGTGCGTGATCTCGACCTGTGCATGAACCACCTCGGCGACGAGGGAGCCCGGACCCTGGCCGCCTGGCCGGGTCTGTGTCAACTGCGTCACCTCGACCTGAGCCACACCGACCTGACCGACGACGGTCTGCGAGCGCTGCTCACCTCACCACACCTGGACGCCGGGACGGAGTTGCTCCTCTACGGCAACCAGGCATCGGACGGGCTGAAACAGGAGGCCGCCGCGATGAACCGCAAGATCGATGTGTGAGGCAAACTGCGACGACGAGGCGATTCTGACCTGTGCCCGGTTCTCCGACGAGTCGTCTTGAATCTTTTTCGCTCCTTTGGCACACACTGGCTGCTCGACAGGAGGTCGAGACCGCGGACGACTGCGGCCACCAACGGGTTGCCAGGGGCTCTCACATGGCGACGAATCCGAACACCATGCCGCCAGCCAACGATTCCGGTTCGGAAGCGCCGCCCGGTTCGCTGTCGCGTTTGTGGCAGTTGCCCTTCTTTCTGCTGGCCCTGGCGGCGTTCCTCTACGTCTTCTGGCAGCGGCCGTTGCAGCACCACGATTCCGGGTCGCGTCAGTTCGATCGCGAACTGGCCTACATCCGGACCCTGCTGACGCGCTCGGAGACCGACGTGCCGACGGCGCTCAAACTGGCCGAACGAGCCCATGAGCAGGTCGTTCACTTTCCCGATCGCACCGGTGAGGTCGCCTTCCTGCTCGGCTCGGCCCATCTTCGTCAGGCCGAGCTGATCCACGACTCGCCCCGGGCTCGCGAGCATCTCACGCAGGCCCGCAAGCAGCTGGAACTGGCCAGCACGGAGACCGTGCCGGAGAACGATCGCGCCCGCTCGCAGTATCGCCTGGCCCGAAGCTACTATCTGCTGGAAGAATCACCCGACCGCGTCGTGCAGCTTCTCAGTGCCGTCGTGGAGAAGGCGGACTCTCCGGCCGAGGGCTATCAGATGCTCAGCCGGGCGTACCTGCGTCTGCCGCAACCGGACCTCCGGGCGGCCCTGGCCGCGAACGAACGGCTTCGTCAGGTGCCCCTGGCCGGCGAGGAAGTGCTGGCGACGGCACGCCTCGAAGCGGGCGAGTTGCTGCTGCAACTCGCTCAGGCCGACGAGGCCCGCAAGGTTCTCGAAAAGGTCGGCCCGCAGGCTCCGGCCCACACGCAGGCCCGCGCTCGCTGGTTGCGTGCCCAGAGCTTCCAGGACGACGGCCGCTTCCCCGAGGCGGCCACGCTCTGGCAGCAGGCGGTCGCCGATGCCCGCGAGCCGACCACCAACCGCGGCCGGATCTACTACAACCTCGGCTTCTGCTATCGCCGCATGGATCAGGTGCCCGACGCCGTCCGTGCCTGGGAACAGTGCCTGGCCGAAGGCAGCGGCGTGGAACAGCAGGCCGCCGCCGTCCTGCTGGCCGAGTTGCAGCTGCAAGAGAATCAGGGCGAAAAAGCCCGCGTAACCCTCGAAGCCGCTCTGCGCGGAATCGGCAAGGCCAGCGAGTGGAACAACCCACTCGTCCCGGCCAACCGGATCAGCGACCTCTGCGAGCGAGCGATCCAGACCCTGAGTCGGACCCAGCTCGAGCTGGCCATTTCCTGGACGCAGGTCTACCAGCGTCTGGCGAAACCGGGCCGGGCCGAGCAGTTGCGCGGCGATCTGCTGGCCCAGGCCGGCCACGATGCCCTGGCCCAGGCCGCGAAGAGCGACCCGGCCACGGCAGCTCCCCTGAAGGAAAAAGGCACGCATCAGCTGCGCGAGGCGGCCCGGGCCTACGCCAGCGCCGCCCAGATCCACGCCGACGCGAACACCCGCGCGGACCTGTACTGGAACGCCGCCAACCTCGCCCTGGAGACGCAGGATCGCGACGCCGGCACCGAGTGGCTGATCGCCCTGATTCACCTGTTCGACCAGCCCGCGGAGCTTGGCCCGAAGTCGGCGTCGGCCCTGCCCGGCGCGCTGGAACGGAAGGCGCGCGCCTGGTATCTGCTCGCCGAGACGCTGCGTCTCTCGAACAGTCCCAAGGCCGAAGAGGCGTACCGCAACTGTCGCAACACCGCGACGGCCCCGTTCACCTACCGGGCCCAGTATCGCCTGGCCATGTACTCCCTGGCGCGCGGCGAGGTGGACGACGCCGAGGCGACGCTGCGGCAGAATCTGCACATGCTCCGCTTCGAGAACGACCGCGAGGCCCAGGAACAATCGCTGTTCGCCCTGGGCGGCATCTACTACCACCAGAACAAGTACCACGAGGTGGTTCGCATCCTCGAGGAGGCCCTGGGACGGTTCCCGGCCAACCCGGAGGCGACGCGAGCGCACCTGCAACTGGCCCAGTCGTACCGGCAACTGTCGGCCCAGCAGAACCTGACGGCCCTGACCAATCTGTACAAGACCGAGGAATCGCGAACGCACTTCGCGCGGGAGCATCGCCGCTGGCTGACCAAGGCCGCCGAGGAGTTCTCCGAACTGGCCGGCTTCCTGGAAACCGCTGCCTCCGCGGGTCATCTGACCCAGGAGGAGCGAGCCCAGATCCCATTCACCGCCGCGGCCTGCCGCTTCGACCTGGGCGAGTACAAGACCGCCCTGGAGATCTACAACCACCTGGCCGAGCGGCACAAGGGAACCGACGAGGCCCTCAACGCACTGGGTGGAGCCGTCCGCTGTCACGCCGCCCTGGGTCAGAACGACCTGGTACGCCAGCGGCTAACGGAGATCCGGAGCCAGCTGGCGCAGCTCGACGAGAGCGTTCGGCGTCCCTGGGAAGCCTGGCTGACCATCGCCAGCAAGCCGGCGACGGAACAGGAACCTCGATCGCCCAACCAGCCGAAGGAGCCGACGACCTCGCTGGCCGGCGACAGCAACAAGCCACGCTCGACGCAACCATCCCCATCGGGAGCCATCGCCCCCGACCGCATCGATCCAGGCCAGCCACTGCCCTGACGGAGTAACCAGCGGTCTTCATTTAGCCGCCGGCAAGCCGGCGACTAAATGAAGACGATGCCTCACTCTGGTACGGAGCCCTCGAACTGGAAGGCGCGGGCGCGGAACAGGAAATCGACGATGTTCCCCTCGTGCGGCTGGAGCCAGTTCAGCCGGGTGGTCGGAATCGGGCCGAGGTTCAGCCGGTCGATGTGGACGGCGTCCATGAGTTGCCGCTGCCACTTGCGGTCCTCGCTGATCGCCGAGCAGACCAGGGTCGGGCCGATCTTCGCCAGCATCTCGGCCTGCGGACACTGCACGACCGTCGCGAACGGGAACATGTACTCCTTCTTCACGGCCGGCTCGTCGGCACTGTCGCAGTGCAGCACCGTCGGCCGAAGGTAGGCGCAGCGCTCCATCTTGACCAGACGCGAGCCGAACTTCGCGGTCAGGTCCTGAGTGCCGGGACTCTTCAGGTCGTTGTCGATGTCGGCCGAGACGCCCTCGGCCTGGCCCTGCACGGTGAACGCGGCCAGCTCGGCGTTCGGGTCCTCCGTCGGCAGAACCTGGACCGGGCCAATCCGCGCGGCCAGGGCTTCGGCAATCGCCTTCGTGTGCCGGCTGGCCCAGATGCCGGAACAGTTGATGCAACCGCGACCCGAGTTGATCTTGACGCTCTCGACCATCAGATCGAGATACTTCTCCCACTGATCGACGACGTCGTCGCCGAGAAGGATCTTGCTGAAGCCGGGGCCGTGAACCTGGACTCGCGGGTTGCCCTTGTACTGCTCGACGGTGGCACTGCTACCGAAGATGAGGCAGCGGCCGGAACTGGCCAGGACCGCACCGCCGACCTCGGGACCGCCGGGGTAGATGCCGATGCACTGCGGCGGGATGCCAGCCTGGATGAACGCCGCCGCCATGCGGTACGGTGTCCACGGCTCCTGCGGTCCCGGCTTGAGCAGCAGGCCGATCTGCATCGGAATGATCGGCAACCAGAGAGTGTGAACGCCCGGCGAGTTCGACGGCAGAACCAGGCCGAGGATCGGCGACTGGCACTGGTAGCTGATCGGCACGCCACGCGATTCGACGCCGTAGCCGCGGGCCAGGACGTTCGGATCGAGGCCGCGCGTCAGGGAGTCGAAGATCCGGTCCATGTTGCTCAACACGAAGTGGTTCTTCGTCATGTTGAAGCGGCACATGTGTTCGGGCAGGCCGGTCGTCGCCGACTGCTGGCGGACGAACTGATCGGGTGTCTGCGAACCGTCACCGAGCGGCAGCTCGGCGTTGAGGTAGAGTTCGCCGGCCTTCTTGGCCCGCAGGAACAGCTCCGGCATGGCGATCTCACGGAGCAGATCGCGGGCTCGCTGAGCGTGTTTGATGTCACGGCTGACCATGCCGCCGTTGGCCTGGCTGACCTCGGCCAGCGGCTCGCCGGTCTGGAAGTGAACCACCTTCATCACGTCGAGGCTCTTGTACGGCTCGCCCCAGCGCGAAACGGGAATGTGCAGCATGATTTAGCCCGGCGTTTACGCCGGGTCCAGTGGCGGCACCCGGCGTAAACGCCGGGCTAAATGGTCGATCAATACACACCCACGGTTGTCTTCGAGGCGATCTCGTGGAACGGCCGAACGCCGCTGACGCCGTCCCAGGGATACTTCGCGTACGGCATCTCCCGTTCGCCCTCGTCGCGCTCGGCGAAGCGCGGCACGAAGAACTCCTTCGTCAAGGTCGTCAGCAGCACCCGGCCCGTCTGGCCGTACGGCACCACCTTCGAGTAGTCCTGGAAATCGACGACCTGGATGGCGGCCCTCGGCTGAGGGGCGTAGTAGCGAACCTTGAAGCCATCGTGCGGGCCGACGGGAGCGGAGCAGGCCAGGCCCATGAGCGTGTTGCCGTAGGTTGGCGTCATGTAGACCTTGTTCTCGAGCAGTTCCTCACAGGCGAAGCGCGTGAACTGCGGCGTGAACTCGGTGCCACCGGAGAAGATGCCGGTGATCCCCTCCTTCGCGATCGACGAGCCGTCCTTCTCCAGACGCTCGGCCAGGGCCTCCAGCAGCTTCGGCGTCGTGAACATGCACTTGATGTCGTGGCCGGCCCGCAGGATGGTAATGGCCTGGTCGATGCAGTGTTCCTTGTAGCGGTTCGCCTCGTCCATCTTGCCTCGGGCGATGCACTTGACGACCCAGCGCGGATCGAGATCGACGCAGAAGCAGATGCCGCCACGAACCTGGGCGAGGTGTTCGATCGCCAGGCGGAGCCGACGCGGCCCGGACGGGCCGAGCATGAGCCAGTTGCTGCCACGCGGAAAGAACTCGTCGGGCAGCGTCTCGCTCATCATCGAGTAGTCGATGCGGAAGTCCTCGTAGGCGACGCGCGATTTCGGGATGCCGGTCGTGCCGCCCGTCTCGAAGACGTAGAGCGGCTTGTCGGCGTAGGCCCGTGGCACCCAGCGTCGAACCGGACCACCACGGAGCCATTCATCCTCGAACAGGCCGAACAGGTGCAGATCGTCGAAGCCCTGAACGTCCTTGAGCGGGTTGAACGTGAACGACTTCGCCCGGTCCAGCCAGAAGGGCGTGCCGGTGTCAGGCGAGAAGTGCCACTGGACCATGTCGCGAACGTGTTTGTCCAACTGCTCCCGCGCCGCGTGGATGGCTTCGGGAGTGGCCGAGGCGTTCGGATCGACCTTGAGGAGTTGAGCGGTCACGGAGGGTTCCTCACGACGCAGGTAGGAGGCCCACTCGGTGGGGCCTGTGGCTAGTGTATAAGGTGCGACGATCACTTGCCCTGGATCGCGTATAGGTTGACGCCGTTGCTGATGTAGAGCGTGTCGCCGACCACGACCGGCGGCGTTCGGAGCGATTGCTCCATGTCAATCTTGGTTGGCGGCTTGAGCATCTTGCCCGCCTCGAAGACGAACAGTTCGCCGCTATCGGTGCCGAGGAAGACCTTGCCATCGACGTAGTAGGGCGACGACCAGGTCACGTCCTTCAGGTCGTATTCCCAGAGCTTCTTGCCCGTGGCGGCGTCCAGGCACTGAAGGAAGCCAGTCGTCTCGGCCGCGTAGACGACGCCGTCGTGAACGGCGACTGTGGCGACCGTGCGGCTAAAGTGGAACTGTCGCTGGTTGCCCGGCGGCTTCGGCAGGATGGCTCCGCCATGATGCCAGACCAGGCCGGAATCCTTGTTCTTCGCCGACTTCGGATCGAGGTCGTTGCCGACCGGTGAGAGGTCCAGGTCCTTGTTGGTCGGTTTCTTCGCCGGGTCGATGCACCAGAGATGGCCGACGCCATTGCCGGCGTCCGGCTCCATGCCGACGGCGACGTAGACCTTGCTGTCATGGACGACCGGAGTGGCGACGATGTAGTTCTTCGAGTCCCGCTTGTTCGGGTTGAATTCGAGGCCCTTCGGATTGCAATCGAACTTCCACAGGAGCTTGCCAGTCTTCGCGTCGAGGCCGCGGACCCAGCCGTCGCCACCGGCGTAGACGACCTGCCACTGTCCCTCGATCTTCACTGCGGCGGGGCTGGACCACTGACCGTCCATGATGTCGCTGCCCGGGCCGGCGTCCTGCCAGACGACCTTGCCGGTCGCCTTCTCGACACCGATCAGGCTCGGAGCCTTCGGGTTCTTCGCCGTCCCGGTCGCCATGTCCACGCCGTTCGACGTGCCGGTGATGACGAGGTCGTCGAGGATCAACGGCGAACTGTTGGCCAGGCCGCCGGCCAGACCGCCAGGGTAGACGCCCAGCGTCTTGATCATGTCGAGCGACCAGATCGGCTTGCCGGTCGCGGTCTCGGCACAGATGAGAGCGCACTGGTTGGAGACGTAGTAGACCTTGCCGTTCTCAATGGCCGGCGTCGAGGCGACGCCACAGTCCCGGGCGTCGATCGCCTCGTCGAGTTTCTCGTGCGCGTTCTGCCAGAGGAACTTGCCGGTCGCCGCGTCGAAGCACATCAGGACGCCGCGATCGCCCTTGATGGCCGGGTCACGCGGCCGGGAATTATTCGTGCCGACAAAGACCTTGCCGTCACCGACCACGGGGCCGCCGTAGGAGTAGGTGCCGATCTTGGTCTCCCACTTGACGAACTTCTGCTCTCCCTTGGTGATGCTCCAGTCGCCCGGAATGTTCTTCGCGGTCGGATTGACCAGGTTGCGCGCCGGCGTCGCACCGAACATCGCCGGCTGCGGAAGATCCTTCTGAGCGACGACCGGAGTCGCGACCACCAAACAGCCGAGTAGCAGACCAGGAAACAGACGCATCGAAGATCCTTTCGGTGTGGAACGATCAATATCGGGCCAGATGAGCCCCAACATTGGCGAGCCCCCGGCTTTGGCGAGCCCCCGGCTTTGGCGAGCCCTCCACGAAAGTGGGGGGAGTTTGTAGGTCGGGAACTCCCCCCACTTTCGTGGGGGGCTCGCCTGGACGGTTGCCAGGACGC
>CAYYJM010000002.1:47352-53411 GCA_964471755.1 uncultured Alcaligenaceae bacterium | reverse complement strand
AAGAACCCGTCCCGCGATGCGGTCCCGTTCGCGCTGAAGGAACTGACCGGCAAGGACCTGGGGATGACGAGCAAGGAGTGGCAGGAGGGTCTGGCCGAACTGAAGTCGCCAGCGAACACCCAGGAGTTGGCGAAGTCGGCCGGTCGCGACTGGCGGCAGTTCGTCACCACGCTGCTGCCCGAGATCAAGTCCAGCGAGCGATGAGCAGGCGAGCCCCCCACGAAAGTGGGGGGAGTTCCCGACGGCAAACGGAGAGATGGCGAGCCCCCCACGAAAGTGGGGGGAGTTTGCAGGGCGGGAACTCCCCCCACTTTCGTGGGGGGCTCGCCTGGGCTCATCGGGGTCAATTCTTGCCGCTGAGCTTGCTAAACTTGATGTCCTTGAACGTCACTTCCATCGCCGGGCCGACGTGCGCCTGGAGTGCGATGATCCCGGTCGGAGGCATCTTCGGGAAGTCGCCGTCCACCATCGTCTCGCCGTTGACCTTGATCGTCACCTTCTTGCCAACACAGCGGATACTGTAGTCGTTGAAGTCGTTGTTCTTGACGACCTTCTTGACCTTGTCGGTCGGCGACTGCTTCATCATGCCGCCGAAGTTTTCGCCGTACAGACTGCCCCAGAAGCCGGCTCCGATGTCGGCCTGCGGCCCCTTGACCCGGAACTCCTTCGGCTCGAAAACCTCACTGCGAATCTGCACACCACTGTTTCCGACGCCGTTCTTGAGGCGGACCTTGAACGACAGCTCGAAGTCACCGTACTTCTGCTTGCTGCACAGGAACGTGTTCACCTTGAGCTTGCCATCCGTGGTGCCGACGATGGCTCCATCGACCACCTTCCAGATACCTTCCTTGCCTTCCCAGCCCGTGAGATCCTTGCCGTTGAAGAAGCCACCCTTCTCGTCGGCCGCCTGAGCCGGGACGATCAGGAAGGCACCAAGCACCAGACCGCAGAGAAACCACATGCCGCGCATCGAGAACCTCCGGAAGAATTCCGACAGCGAACCGTCGCCGTCGGCCCTCATGGTGCGCGGCCCCGAGCGCCATTGCAAGGAGGAATCGCCGTCGTGTCAATCCTTTGTCAGCGGCAGCCCTTTCTCACGCCATTCGCGGATGCCACCGTCCATCGACAGGACGTTCGTGTAGCCCATCTTCTGCAGGGCCTCGGCGACGAGGGCGGAACGGAACCCGCCACCACAGTAGAGAATCATCTCGGTGGACGTGTCTGGGTACTTCTCTTCGATGTCGCGTTCGATGATACCCTTGCCCAGGTAGACCGCTCCGGGCAGGTGATCCTTCGCGAACTCGCTCTCCTCGCGGACATCGACGATGAGCAGCTTCTCGCCGCGAGCCAGACGGGCCTGGACCTCGGTCACGGTCGTTTCACGAATCCGGCCCTTGACGTCCTGGACCAGAGCCAGAAAGCGGGGCGAGTGGTGCTTGGCCATCGCTGAGACTCCCTGAAGTCGCTGTCGCTGCCTTCCGTCGGAAGGCGCGCAGCATGAAGTGAAGCTCGACCGCCTTGAAGACGGCCAGGCCGAAAACCAGCCACGGAATCCGGGCCAGGATCGCCATCACAACGGCCATGGCCCACGGCAACTCGAACGGAGCAAGGCGTTTCTGGAGCGTCGGCCAACCCCAGAACCAGGCGGCGAGCAGCGCCACCAGACCGATGATCTCGATGGCCGACTGGATGCGATACCGCCGGCAGGTCACCGGGATCAGGCCATACAATCGGACATACTGCCCATCGTCGGGCATGTCAGCGGGCCCCGACCGTGGCGGGTTTCATCGCTCGGGCCGCCTCGATGATCGCCTGCATGAACGCCGGCAGGTCGTCCGGCTTGCGACTGGTGATCAGGTTGCCATCGCGAACGACCTCGGCATCGGTATACGTCGCGCCGGCGTTCTGCACGTCGTCCTTGATGGCGAAGAAGCAGGTCGCCTTCTTGCCCTTCAGAGCCTGCGTCGAGCAGAGAACCCAGGGTCCGTGGCAGATCGCGGCCACGACCTTGCCCTGCTCGGCCATGCCGCTAACCAGTCGGATGATCGCCTCGTGCCGGCGCAGATAGTCCGGAGCGAAACCGCCCGGGATGATCAGGATGTCGAAGTCGTCGGCCGAGACATCCTTCGCCGCCCGATCGCTCTCGGCCGGGTAGCCGAGTTTGCTGGGATACTTCTCGCCGGCCTTCGGCCCGACGAGCGTGACCTGGCAGCCGGCCTCACGCAACCGGTAGATCGGATACCAGACCTCCATCTCCTGATACTGCTGTTCGACGAGAACGGCCGCACGCTTCCCCTTCAGTTCCATGATGTACATCTCCGTAAGACCTAGCGAGCGCGGAAAGACGTTCTACCCCTGCTGACGATACCATGCCACCGTCGCGGCAAGGCCCTGGTCGAACGTGTGCGGCGGTCGATAGTCCAGCACACGTCGTGCCTTTTCGATGCTGAAATCGAGATTGAGGCCGAGAAACTTGAGCCGGGCCATCGTCAGCCGGGGCGGTTCCGGAGCTTTCCGCCGTCGCGCGGCACTCTCCATCCAGCGGGCCAGGGGCCGGGCGATGAACAGCGGGATCGGCCAGCGCGCGGGACGGGGCACGCCCACGCCGTCCGCGATCCCGTCGATGAATCGCTCCTTGCTGACGAACTCGCCGTCCGTCAGGTTGAACACCTCCCCCTCGATGCCCGATTTCTCCAGGGCCAGAAAGATGGCGTGGATGAGGTTCCCCACGTAGATCGTGTTCATCGCGTAGCGTCGGCTGCCGAGGAACCGCACGCGCCGATTCTTCAGGTTGTCGATCAACTTCGGCAGCACGGTGCGATCGCCGGGACCGTAGATGAAGCCGGGCCGAAGGACGACAATCGGCATCCGCTCCTTGCTGAAATACTCCAGGGCGAGTTTCTCCGACTCGACCTTGGTCTGCGTGTAGCCGTCCATGTGCTGGTCCGGCGGCGGCACCGTCTCGTCGGTCTGGTAGTGGTGCCGGGCCTCGTAGACGCCGAGGCTGCTGAGGTGGATGAATCGCTTGAGCGACGGGCTGCCCTTGCAGGCATCGAGCAGCAGACGCAATCCCTCGACGTTGACGGTACGGTAGTCCTCGACCGGACCCCAGTCGCCGACTCGGGCCGCGCAGTGGACGACGTAATCCGCTCCCGCGACGGCCTGCGCCAGGGCGGCCGAATCGTTCATGTCGCCGCGGATCAGTTCCGCACCGAGTTTCTCCAGCGGTCCAACCTGGCTACCCGACCGAACCAGGGCCCGGACTGTGACGCCGCGCTGAACGCAGGCCTCGGCCAGGTGACCGCCCACGAAGCCGGTCGCACCGGTGATCAAACAAGTCGGCATGTCGCTCTCCCGCTACACTGGAACCCAAACCAGGAAAGGATCGCCGGCCTGGCGGAACCTTCCCTCTGTTGTATGTCCAGGTTCCCAAGTGTCAGCGGGTTCGCGTCACGCAGCGTCTCGACGGGAGAGGATTTCCGCCAGCAGATAGGCCGCCTCGCCGACCACGTTGCCCTGGATCTGATAGAGCCAGGTGCGCGCGTGCGGGGCCTCGTTCAGGATCTCGTGCAGAGCGACGACGACGCGATGGCGAACGCCGCTGTGGCCGTCGTCGAGAGCGGCCACCAGCTCGGGCAGGGCCAGGACCGCCGGTTTGCCGATCCGGCCCAGCGCCAGGGCCGCCATCTTGCGGGCCGAGGCGTTGGGGTCTTGCAGCATCTGGGCCAGGGGCGTGACCGCCTCGGCCGCGTGTCGGCCGAAACGGGCCAGAGCCTCGGCCGCGATCAGTCGGCGGTCCACCTCCGACGCGTGGAGTTCACTGACCCAACCGGAGATCGAATGGCGTGCCGCGTCCGATTGCCAGCTCATGGGGTTCCTACCTCCGCGCCTCAGTTGTTCAACTGCTCTACCTACCTAACGGAAGATCGGCAGAGAAGTCCATTCCAATTCATGTTCCTTGATCGTTTCGGCCGGGTTTGGATCAGAACGGAGATATCGGCAGGAATGGCAGTATCGGTTGAGATGGCGAATCACACTCGAAGGGAGAAATTGCGACGGCGAGGCAACGTGATCCCTGTCAAGCTGGGCAGCCTGCGGAACCGATGGATTGTTGCCGCAACCCCGCGCCCAGGTATCGCCTCAGTTCAAGGAGGAAGTCCATGCAACCGGAATCGGAACCAACCTCGCCGCCCGAAGAATCAGCCGAGGTTCTTGTCGCCGTGGACGGCATCAGCCTGGAACTTCCCGTGAAGGTCGAACTGTCCTCTCGCCTGGTCCGTCCGCTGGAGCCCACCATCCGCCAGGCGGCCCTGCTCCAGGCGTCTCCCTGGGTGCGGTCTCTGGGCCGGCTGACCGCCGAGGTGCAGACGCAGGGCTGGCGTTTCCCGCTGCCGCCGGATCTGCCCCGGAAACGGGACGAAACTGCGGGAGGCTCCGCCACTCCGCCGCGCGACGGTCGGCATTCCCTGGGCGATTTGCAGACCACGCCGGAGGAACCGACCGGCGACCGCAAGGCCGCCACCCGCCTGAAGCCGCCACCGGACGCGGTGATCTTCAAGGATCGTCTGCTCTACCTGCTGCAACCTCCGCTGGAGAGTCTGTTCACCGGCAAGCAGCTCGCGTTGCCGTTTCCGCCGTACCCGTACCAGGTCCAGGGGATCGCCTTCCTGGTGCCGCGTCACCATGCGCTGATCGCCGACGAGATGGGCCTGGGCAAGACCATGCAGGTGGTCGTCGCCCTGCGCTACCTGTTCAGCACCGGCCTCATCCGCAACGCCCTGATCGTCTGTCCGAAGCCGCTCGTCATCAACTGGACGCGGGAACTGCGCACCTGGGCCGAGGAGATCCCATTCGAGGTCATCGGCGGCGACACGGAAACACGCCGCGCTGCCTGGCACGTTTCCAACTGTCCGGTCAAACTCATCAATTACGAATTGATCACCCGAGATGCGGCCGAGGTTCATCACGACGGGATCTGCTACGACGTTGTCATTCTCGACGAGGCCCAGCGGATCAAGTCGCGTGAGAGCAAGACGGCCCAGGTGGTCCGTTCGATCAAACGGCAGCGCTCCTGGGCCATGTCCGGCACCCCGGTCGAGAACCGCACCGAAGACCTCGTCAACATCTTCGCCTTCGTGGATGAGAAGCGCATTCCGCCAGACACCCCGGCGAAGATGCTGCCGGAATTGACCCGCGACACTATTCTGCGGCGGACCAAGGAAGAGGTCGCCACGGACATGCCGCCACGCATCATCCGTGACCGCTTCATCGAGCTGTCCGCTCCGCAAAAGGCAGCGTACGAACTGGCCGAGAAGGAGGGGATCATCCACCTCAACAGCCTCGGCGACACCATCACGATTCAGCACCTCTTCGAGCTGATGTGGCGGCTGAAGATGATTTGCAACTTCGATCCCCGAACGGGCTCGTCGTCCAAGCTGGAACAGCTGACCGCCGACCTGGCCGAGGTCGCCGCCAGTGATCGCAAGGCGATCGTCTTCTCGCAATACATCGAACCACTGGAGACGATGGCCGAGTCGCTGAAGGAGTACGGCACACTTCAGTATCACGGCAAGGTGCCGCACAAGGAACGGCAGGCGATCCTGGACCGCTTCAAGACCGATCCGACCCGGCACGTCATTCTGATGAGCTACGGCACCGGCAGCGTCGGCCTCAACCTTCAGTTCACCAACTACGTATTTCTCTTCGACCGCTGGTGGAACCCGGCCATCGAGGATCAGGCGATCAACCGCGCACACCGCCTGGGTCAGAAGGAGCCGGTGTTCGTCCATCGGTTCATCAGTCCCGGCACGATCGAGGAGCGCGTGGCGGCGATCCTGGACAAGAAGCGTCAGCTTTTCGCCGAACTGATCGAGCAGAACAACGGCCCGCCACCCTCGCTCGGCCTGGACGAGAACGACGTGTTCGGCCTGTTCGGAATCCAGAATCGGCCGCGCCATCATGGCAAGGTAGCCTGACGTTCCGCGTGATGCTCTATGCGACCAGACGGAGGACTGACACAATGGAAGGCATGGACACGACGAAGAACGACCGATCGGCAG
>CAYYJM010000002.1:45639-47342 GCA_964471755.1 uncultured Alcaligenaceae bacterium | reverse complement strand
CGTGTACATATCCTTCGCCGCCACGCTGGGCCGCTCCTTCGTGCCCTCGGGCGCCTTCGGAGCGCGCGCGGGCAACTTCCTGGGCGCCCCCGACGCCCTCTCGTCGGCCACGCCCCTGGCCGTGGCGTGCAGTCAGGGCTTTCGCTGTCATGCGCTGACGATCGCCTATGGCCAGCGCCACGCGGTCGAGATCGAGGCGGCCCAGCGGGTGGCCGAGCAACTGGGCGTCCGCGATCTCCGGGTGATGCACCTCGACCTGCGGGCCTTCGGTGGCTCGGCCCTGACCGCCGACCTGGCCGTACCGGAAGGCCGTTCGACCGATGAAATGAGCGGCGGTATCCCGATCACCTACGTCCCGGCCCGGAATACCATCTTCCTGAGCCTGGCCCTTGCCTGGGCCGAGGTTCTCGGGGCGTTCGACATCTTTGTCGGGGTCAACGCGGTCGATTATTCCGGCTATCCCGATTGTCGGCCGGATTTCATCGCCGCGTTCGAGACGCTGGCCAACCTGGCGACGAAGGCCGGCGTCGAGGGTCAGGGTCGGTTCCGTATCCATGCTCCCCTGGTCCACCTGTCCAAGGCGGACATCATCCGCCAGGGCCTCGCTCTCGGCGTGGATTATGGCCGAACGCATTCGTGCTACCAGCCGTCGCCGGCCGGGCTCGCCTGTGGCAAGTGCGATTCGTGCCTGCTCCGGGCCGAGGGCTTTCGCCAGGCCGGCGTTCCCGACCCGACACGCTATCAGCCATGAAGATCGCCGAAATCTTCTTCTCGATCCAGGGCGAAGGCATCCTGACCGGGGTGCCAAGCGTCTTCGTGCGCACCAGTGGCTGCAATCTTCGCTGCACCTTCTGCGACACGCCCTACACGTCGTGGGAGCCGGAGGGGACGACCTGGACCTACGCGGACATCCTCGCCAAGGTGAGGCGATATCCGGCCCGTCACGTCGTGCTGACCGGCGGTGAACCGATGCTCCAGCCGGAGATTGTGCCTCTGAGCCGGGAACTTCGGCAGCACGGCTACCACATCACCATCGAGACGGCGGCGACGCTCCACCGGCCTGTCGCCTGTGACCTGGCCAGCCTGAGTCCGAAGCTGTCGAACTCGACGCCGACGGAACGCGAGGGTGGCCGGTTCGCGCTGCGGCACGAGGAACTACGTCTCCGCCCGGACGTGATCGCGGCATTCATGGCCGAGGGAGAATATCAGCTCAAGTTCGTGGTCGATCGCCCGGCCGATGTGGAGGAGATTCAGCACCTCCTGGCGCTCCTGCCGCCGACTCTGCCGGAACGGGTGTTGCTGATGCCCCAGGGAATCAGCACGGCAGCTCTGAACGAGAAGGCGCTCTGGCTGGTGGAATTGTGCAAGCGACACGGTTACCGCTTCTGTCCGCGTCTGCACGTCGATCTGTTCGGTAACCGCCGGGGGACGTGATGGCGGTCACCCAATGAGCCAAACGTCCAATTACTTCGGCAGGTCGAAGGGGAAGGTGGTGGACGAAGCGTTCACGTCGGCGGTCAGGGTGGTTTTCGTGTTGTACTTCGCGGGGATGTACATCTCGCCGACTGGTTGGAGTTCCGACTCCCCGTTCTCGCCTTTCTTGAACTTGCCCGGGATAATCCGGGTGGCGATCACCTCAACCTTCATCTTGCCGACTTCACACTTCACCTGGTACGCGCCGTTCTTGATCTCACCAGAGTAGC
>CAYYJM010000002.1:30640-45629 GCA_964471755.1 uncultured Alcaligenaceae bacterium | reverse complement strand
GCCCCGGCCATCGCCGCCGGTGTTGCGGAAGAGAATCCGGCCCTCTTCGATTGCCTTGCCAGCGTAGGAAACAGTGCCCGAGACGGTGTATATATTCGGCCCACCGTCGCCACATCCGACGGCGAAGACGGACGCGACGACGAGCAGGGCCCAGCTGAACCGGTGAATCCGACCTTCCTGGTTGGTAAACAAGGGTGCCACTCCTGTGCAGGATGGGATGAACCGGCCCGGCTGCCGCTGAGGGAAGCCGGGCCGACGAAAAGGTGTGGAATGATTGAGGAAGCCCGGGGTCACGGCAGATCGACGACCAGGCCATCATTGATGGTGCCCATGGCCTGCCAGGTGAGACGGTTGACCGTGTTGCTCGTAAACCGGATCGAGCCGTCACCCATGGCCACATTCACGCCGCCGGTGTGCAGACTGCGGGCGAAGTTCCAGCGACCGGGCAGGGCACCGGCATTGCCATTCTCACACGGGGCATTGGGGAAGGTCGTCGACTTGCAACTGTAGACGCGATCCGGGATGCTCGTGTTGGGCACCTCGAAGGTGGAGAAGCCGTACGAACCGTGCGGCGCGCCACCCCAGTAGCCGCCGAGTTCGCCCCACGCCCCCGTGCCATTGCCGCGGATGATGCCTTCGCTGACCATCAGGGTGTTGGAAGACCCGTCGGGGATGGTCTGTAGCCGGATCTGAGAATCCCGGAAGAACATGCCACCGGTGGCGGTGCTTTGACCGAGATCCACCGGGGAACCAACGTTACCCACCCAGGTGATGCCGCCCGCACAGACGGCATAGCTACCCTGGAAGGCGAACGAACCGCCGTTGCCCCCCTGGCCGGGGGCGCTGCCGTCCGACGGGCACGCGAACATTTGCACCGGAGTGGTGGTGATAGGGTTGTTGATGGAATGGATGTACTGGGTCCGGTCCGCGGTGTAGAGGCTGTAAAGGCTCTGCTGTTCCACGAACGGCAAGAGACGCTGGAACCAGCAGTCACGGCGGTGATACCAGAAGGTGCCGTCCCCGTAGGCGGTCGTGTTCACCGGGGCGAACCGACCATTTTCCGTCGCCCAACCGTACGGCATGGATTGGTTGGTATCGTGGTAGTTGTGCAAGGCCAGTCCGATCTGCTTGAGGTTGTTCTGGCACTTCATGCGCGAAGCTGCCTCACGAACCTTCTGGACGGCAGGGAGCAGGAGACCAATTAGAATAGCAATGATAGCGATGACCACGAGCAGTTCGATCAGGGTAAAGCCGGCGCGCGAACGAAGACGAGAAGTCATGAGGGCGCTCCTTGCAGGTGTGTGAAACAGGTTGGTAGGACGTAGCAGGTTGGTAGGACGTAGCAGGTTGGTAGGACGTAGCAGGTTGGAACTAGGCAGGCAAAAAGGAAACCAGGTTGGATGCCTGAACCGAATCCAAATCCTCAACTTCTATCATAGAGAAGGGACCATGCTGAAGTCAAGACGGGAATCGGGAGAATCCCCAAAGGACGTAGCGCGGCACACTCCGTGGGGTGTCCCGGCCGCGCGGGTGTCTCGTTGGTAAGGGATTCAGCGATCAGGAGGAACTGGCGACCTCGAAGGGCTTCCGCTTCAACGGCCGCTGAATCCGGCCGGAGCGAATGCAGGCCACGCAGACGCGGAGCGTCTTCACCGCCCCGCCCACCTGGCACTGGATCGACTGCAAGTTCGGCTGAAAGAAACGCCGGCTGATGCCACGGACCTTGACGCCGTTACCGCCCAGGTACTTCGGCTTGCCGCTGGTCACGTACTGATTACCGGATGACCGGCGCTTCCCACAGACTTCGCACTCTACACCCATGACCACGCTCCCGGGGGCAAAGAATCCCACATCATAAGCCTGTATCCTAGCGGATTTTCCCGATCGAGCAAGGGCAGCTCCCGGTTCTCGATCCGATCGTTTTTCTAAAGAGACGTGCCGTCCTGTCACGTCGTGGGTAAAATACTGAAGAAGACGAAGGGGACGTAGCCTAGCTTGCTCGCCTCCTTTGAACAGGCCTTGTATCCGCCCCGTTCGACTGGCACAATCCGACGATTCGTCGGAACCCGGGCTGTGACGGATCGGATTCACCGCAACTGCCGATTGGGCTGCGACCGATAGCGTTTCTGGAGGCTTCTGAGTGAGTCTCCCCTCCCCGGCAGGGATGGCCCGTGAGCGTGATCGTCGTGGGGCCTCTCCCCCTGCGGCCCACTGTTTCTCTTGGCCGCCGTGTGCGGTCTGCACCGAGGAGGACCTGGAGCAATGTCAATCATCCCTCCTGTAGATGATGAGGTAGCACTCCTGACACCCGAGGTTACCTCACAGGGCAAGTCTCTGCCGATCGATCGCTGCCTGGAGCTGCACCGTCTGATGGTCCGCGCTCGCGTCCTCGAAGAGCGGATGATCAAGATGAGCAAATCCGGGCAAGGCTATTTCTGGATCGGCGGTCCCGGCGAGGAAGCCTTCAATGCCGCCCTCGGCATGCAGGTGATGAAAGGCGAAGGCCCCACCTTCGACTACCTGCACCTGCACTACCGCAACAGCGCCCTGATGCTGGCCCTGGGCATGGAGCCCATCGAGGCCCTGCGCCAGATGGCCATGACCGCGACGGACACCCATTCCCGCGGCCGCAATTTCGCCAGTCACTACTCTTGCAAGGCCTGGAACGTGCTGCCGGTGACCTCGGTCATCGAGGTCCAGTACGTCATGGCTCCCGGAACCGCCCTGATGAACAAGCGTCGCAGCCCCGACGCGGTGACCCTGGTTCTCGGGGGCGATGCCGGCACCGCCGAGGGCGATTTCGCCTCGTGCATGATCTGGAGTACTCGTCCGGGCAACGAACTGCCCGTGCTGATGATCGTCACGAACAACCGCTGGGGCATCTCCACCTCAGCCTGCTCGCAGCACGGCGAGGAGCGGATCAGCGATCGCGGCAAGGCCTTCGGCATTCCGGGCGCGATGGTAGACGGCAACGACCCCATCATCTCCTGGCACGCCGTGGCCCGGGCCCTCCATCATTGCCGGACGACCCGTCGGCCGTTCCTGCTCGAGGCGATGGTGTCCCGCCTGCATGGCCACTCGTCGTCGTCGGGTGCCCTGCTCGTCAAGGACGAGGATGACCCCATCAAGTTGTTCGAGACCTGCTTGCTGGAGTCCGGCCTGGTCAGCGCCGCCGCCCTGGAACGGGTCCACGAGGAGGCCAGGGAGGAGATGGACGCCGCGTACGAGCAGGTACTTCGGGAACCGGCACCAACGATCGAGGACATCGAGCGCGACACCTACGCTCCCAGTTCGGTTGATGCCGTCTACCCCGTGGATTACACCGGCTTGCCACGCTGAACCGGCTTCGCTGCAAAGGAGACGCCCTCATGGCCACGATGGTGCAAGCCGTTCGCCTCGCCCTGCATTATGGCGAGGAAAACCTGGGCGTGACCGACGTTTTCGGCGAGGATGTCGGCCCGCCCCTGGGCGGCGTCTTCACGGCTACTCAGGGGCTGAAGACGGCCTGGAACGCGCCACTCGACGAGCGCGGCATCATCGGCATGGCGATGGGCATCGCCTATGCGGGCGGCCTGCCGGTCGCCGAGATTCAGTTCTGCGATTACGGCTTCAACACCATCGACTTGCTCAAGGTGGCCGGCAACCAGCGCTGGGCCGGAGCCGGGCAGTATTCCTTGCCGATGGTCGTCATGACACCGTCCGGCTCGGGCATCCGGGGCAGCCTGTATCACTCCCACTCGTTCGAGAGTTGGGCCAGTCGGCTGCCCGGCTGGAAGATCGTCATGCCAAGCACGCCAATCGATGCGTACGGCCTGATGCTCTCGGCGATTGCCGACCCGAACCCGGTCCTGGTTCTGCTGCCGAAGGCGCTGCTCCGAATCCGGGGCACGGAGAAGATTCCCGGTGAGCCGACCGACGAGGACGAACTCAAGGTCCGGATCGATGCGCCCGTGGGCGATCGGAGTACCTGGAAGCCAAACTGGCCAGCCGTGCAGCCGTTGTTCACGCCGCTCGGTGTGGCTCGACTCGTGCGAACCGGCGAAGCGGCCACGGTCGTCAGCTATGGCCGAACCTTGCCACTGTGCGTGCAGGTGGCCGACGAACTGAAACAGGAACTCGGCCTGGAATTCGACGTTCTCGACCTCGCAGTATCTTTCCATATGATTGGAAGGCGATCTCGGCCAGCGTTCGCAAGACCGGTCGGTTGTTGCTGGTCAACGAGGATACCGAGGTGACCAACTTCGGCGAACACCTTCTGAGGCGGGTGATCGACGAACACTTCTACGACCTGCTGGTCCGTCCCCGAGTGCTTTCCGGCCGGCACGTACCGGGCATCGGCCTGAATCAGGTCTACGAACAGAACACGGTGCCGCAACTGGCGAACATCCGTGAGGCGATGCGCGATCTGGCGACGGAACCGGCCTGAGCGAAGCACGACACAGAGACAGGGAGGCACGGAATCAGGGAGAGAAAGTCGGAGCGCACCCAGGCTCCGCGTCTCCCGGCCTCCCTGTCGATGGAAGGGGGCGGGTATGGAGTTCAAGTTGCCGGAAATTGGCGAAGGGGTCTACGAGGCCGAGGTGATTCGCTGGCTCGTAGCGCCCAACCAGGCGGTCAAACGCGGGCAGGAACTGCTCGAGGTGATGACCGACAAGGCGACCATGAGTGTCCCCGCGCCGTTTGTCGGCACCATTGTCTCTCTCGATGCCGCTCCGGGCAAGATCATCAAGGTTGGTCAACCGATTCTGTCGTATCGCGGGGCCGAGGAGACCGCCGCGACCGGGGCGGTGCCGACACCTCCGATCGAGCGTGCCGAGGGAGCGGAGCGGAAGTCCCCCGCGCCGGTGAATGGCATGCACTCCGTCGAAGTCCCTGCTTCTCAGGGCAATGGCGAGGCGGTCCCCGTCAAGGCCGCGCCGTCGGTCCGGCTCATGGCCCGCAAACTCGGAGTCGATCTGGGTCGGGTTACCGGCAGTGGACCGGATGGTCGAATCCTGGTTGAGGATCTGACCCGGCAGATCGCTCCGCGCACTCCGACGCCGAGCAAGGAAGAACCGGCCCAGAAACCCGCCGCGCCGGCAACCGTGGTTGGCCAGCCAGGCACTCGCATGAAACTCGTCGGTCTGCGCCGACTGATCGCCGAGCAGATGACCCGGTCCAAGCGGATCATCCCGGACTACAGCTACGTCGAGGAAGTGGAACTGACGGAACTGGTGCGTCTTCGGGAGAACGTCCGCCAGCTCTACTTCAAGGCTGGCATCAAACTCACCTTCCTGCCGTTCATCGTCAAGGCGGTGTGTGCGGCACTCAAGGAGGTGCCGCTGGTCAACTCGACGCTGGACGAGGAGGCCAACGAGATCGTCCTGCACGATCGGTACAACATCGGCGTGGCCGTGGCGACGCCGGGCGGCCTGATCGTTCCGGTCATCAAGGATGCAGACCAGCGCGACCTCGGCGACATCGCCCGTGAACTCGAACGGTTGAGCAACGATGCTCGGAAGGGCACGGTCAAGCGCGAGGATCTCCGTGGCGGGACGTTCACGGTCACGTCCATCGGCAATCTCGGCGGGCTGATCACCACGCCGGTGATCAACTACCCCGAGGTGGGCATTGTCGGCATCGGCAAGATGGTGCGCCGGCCGGTCTACGATCAGAATGGCGATCTTCGCCCGGCCGACCTGGCCTACCTGTCCTACACCTTCGACCATCGCGTCGTGGACGGAGCGGTCTGCATTCAGTTCAGCAATGCGGTGGTCAAGGCCCTGGTCAATCCGATCGCCATGATCCTGCCGCAGAAGCTGTGAGGCAGCCGAGGATCACTTTTTTTCCTCCAGCCACTTGATCTGGAGCGTTCGTTGCCGGGGACCGTCGAACTCGCAGAAGAAGATGCCCTGCCAGCGGCCCAGGACGATGTCGCCATCCTCGACCAGCAAGGTCACGCTGGAACCGAACAGGCTGGCCTTGATGTGGGCGTCACTGTTGTGTTCGATGTGACGAAAGCCAGGCACCATCTGCGGCACGTGCTGCTCCAGCCAGAGCATCAGGTCGTGAGCCACGTCTGGGTCGTAGGCCTCGTTGAGCGTCAGCCCGGCCGTGGTGTGCGTGCAGAAGACGACACCGATCCCTTGCCGGATGCCGCTCCGGGACAGCGACTGGCGCACCGCCTCGGTGATGTTGACCAGCACGCAGCGCTGCTGCGTCTCCACATAGAACGTGTCCACAGTTGTCTCCCCGGGGCGATGGTGGGCTCTTGCTCCGGCATCTGGGCGACAGAGCGACATTGTCTCCGAAGCAGTTCCGCGTCATGATATGAAAAGCGCCGGCTTCGGCCGGGGAGGTTGGTCGTGCCTCGCACGGATGCGGACGCGACGGCTGGCTTTGGAGGGATTCATGCGAACGCTCTCGCTATTCTTGACGCTCCTGATTGTACCCGCGGCCGTTACCCGGCAGCCCACTCCGGCCGGGCCGGATGCGACTGCCATCCTGGAACGCGGCGTGGCAGCCCACGGCGGCCGAGAACAACTCGCCCGCGCCCGCGCGGACTGGATCAAGATCAAGGGCACGCTCCTGCTGGAGACGCAGGAGATCCCCTTCGTCGGCGAAACCTGGGTGCAGTTGCCCGATCAGTTCAAGAACGTACTCGAACTGACCACGCCACGCGGCACGACACGCCTGGTGCAGATCGTGAACAAGAACCGCGTGACGGTGACGCTCGATGGTCGGCCTCACAAAGCCTCGCCGGCGGCCTTGACCGAGATGCGTGAGACGCTGCACCTGAACAACGCCATCCGCCTGTTGCCGCTACTGACCGCCCCGAACACGTACAAGCTCGACTACACGGGCGAGCGAACCGAGGATGGCCACACGCTCCAGGGCATCAAGGTGACCACCCGCGGCCGACGCGAACTCCGACTGTACTTTGACAAGACCAGCGGCCTGCTCACCCGTACCGAGCAGATGCTCGACGACGGCAACGGCAAGGAGGTCCGGCAGGAGACGGTCTATCTCGATTATCGCGAGTTGGGCGGTTACAAGCGGCCAGTCAAGATGGCGGCCTATCGTGATGGCAAGAAGGTCATGCAGGCGGAACTGACCGAGGTCAAGTATTTCGACAAACTGGAGGACGCGATCTTCGCGCCGTGACGCTCGCTCATGAGTCATCGCACCTTTGTTGTCGCCGACGCAGAAGCGGGCCAGTCGCTGGTCGTCTGGCTGGCTCGTCGTCTGCAACTGGCGCCTCAGGAATTGCAGCCGCTACTGGAGGCTCGCCGCATCACCGTCAACGGTGTCCCGGCCCATCGCCAGCAGCGCACCCGGGCCGGCCAGCGCGTCGAAGTTCGCCTGCTGGACCAGACCGCGACCTCCCGGAAGGCGACCACATCGGCCCCTCCGCCGACGCTGTCGCGCTCCCTCGTGCGCTACCATGACGCCGACCTGGTGGTGGTGGACAAGCCGCCGGGATTGACCACGATGCGGCACGAGGAGGAGGCCCGCGCCTTCGGTTCCCGGGCGCGCAAGTATCTGCCGACGACACTGGCCGATCTGCTGCCGACCCTGCTGCGCGAGGTCGATCCAGGTCGAGCCCCGGTGGTGCGGGCGGTTCATCGCCTGGACAAGGAGACGAGCGGTCTGGTCGTCTTCGCCCGGAACATCCCGGCCGAGCAGCATCTCGGCCGACAGTTCCGCGCCCATTCGATCGAGCGTGTCTATGTCGCCCTGGTACGCGGCCGGGCCAGGGACGGCCGGATCGAGTCGTGGCTGCTCGCCGATCGCGGCGACGGCCGACGTGGCAGCAGCCCGGAGGGCGAAGGACAGCACGCGGTGACGCACGTCCGACTGATCGAGGATCTGGGCGCGTACTCGCTGGTGGAATGCCGACTGGAGACGGGCCGAACGCATCAGGTGCGCATCCATCTCGGCGAGGCCGGCATACCGCTATGCGGCGAGCGGATCTACGATCGGCCTCTGCATGGCCGACCGCATCCGGATGACAGCCGGGCTCCACGTATCCTGCTGCACGCGCAGACGCTGGCTGTCGATCATCCGACCACGGGTGAACGACTGCACTGGACCGCCCCTCCACCGCGCGACTTCGCCGCGGTGCTGACGCGACTCCGTGAAGGGAAGCCATGAGCGACTTCGACGGGGCATGGAAGGATACGCTCGATTATTTTCTCCGGCCGTTCCTGGCGTTCTTCTGTCCGGACATCCACGATGACATCGACTGGACGACCGATCCGGAGTCGCTGGAGCAGGAATTTCGGACGTCGGTGCCGCAGGCCAACTCCGGCAAGGTGGTCTGCGACAAACTCCTGCGTCTACACCGTTGCGGAACGGACGATCCGGGTTATCTGCATCTCGAAGGCCAGAACCAGCGGGACGACAACCTGCCCGAGCGTGTGAAGAACTACAATCGGCGGGCCTGTGACAAGTATGGTCATCCGATCGTCAGCGTGGTCCTCCTTGGTGATGACAGCGTGACCTGGGATCCGGGCCCGTATCGATTCGAGCGCTGGGGTTGCCGGGACGAACTGATCTATCGGGTGATCAAGTTGCTGCGCTGGCGTGGCCGGGATGATGCAATGCTGGCCGAGGAGAACATCGTCGCCCTGGTGGTGCTCGCACACCTGAAGGCGATCGAGACGCGCCAGGGATCGACCACGCGGATGCACTGGCGATTACGAATCGTGCGGCGGATCTACGAGCGTGGACTCGATCACGACGATCGGCGTCGCCTATTGCCAATCGTCGAGGGTATACTGGATTTACCCGAGGCACTCGAAATCGAAGTGCGTCGGACCATTCTTGAAGAACAGGAGGGACCGACCGTGGAGAAGGTATCCAGTTTCGAGCGACTGGCCCGACAGGAAGGTCGAGTCGAAGGTCGAGTCGAAGGTCGAGTCGAAGGTCGAGTCGAAGGTCGAGTCGAAGGAAATGAGAAAGGTCTGCGTGAAGGCATCCAGGCGATTCTCGAAATACGATTCGGCCAGGCCGATCCGGAACTGCTGGTCCTGCTCAATCATGCGCCGCTGGGCGTACTGGAACGGGCACTCCAGGTCGCCAAGACGGGCAGCGCCGATGACCTCCGCTCCTTGCTCACTCCGGGGAATGGCCACCCCTGAGGGGCAATGGCTGAAAGGCCCACTTCGCCCTCCGCGAATTGTCCGGCCGACGCCTCCTCTGGCTCGAAGGCCGGATTATCCGGTACAATCCAGCGGTAGACCTTGCCACCTCGGCCTAGAATAACAGCATGAATCCTACTGTGCCTTCCCTTTATCAGCCACCCCGCGTCACGTTCCACGGGGCCGCCCAGACGGTCACCGGCTCGATGCATCTTGTCGAGGCGGGCGGTAAACGTCTGCTTCTCGATTGCGGTATTGTCCAGGGCGGCAGCCGAGATCGAGGCGTCTTTCCCTTCGATCCGGCCTCGATCGATGCCCTCCTGTTGAGCCATGCCCATGTCGATCACTGCGGCAACATCCCGGCCCTCGTCCGGCAGGGATTCCACGGGCCGATCTACTGCACGCCCGCCACCCGCTCTCTGATCGCCGTCATGCTCGCCGATAACGCCCGCATCCAGGAGGAGAACTCCCACGTCGCGCAGGTCGTCGCCGGGCCCGATCGGCCGATCGAGCGAAACGGCTTCTCCCGCCAGGATGTCTCGCACACCGTCCTCCAGTGCATCACGCTCGATTACGGCACTCGGCACACGATCGGCGACACGATCGAGTTTCACTTCGCCGATGCCGGCCATCTCCTCGGCTCGGCCATGATCCACATCGCCATCTCGGACCCATCGGGCGACCACCGCATCACATTCACCGGCGACCTGGGCCGGCGTGGTCTGCCCTACCTGCGCGATGCCGATCCCGTGCCCGAGTGCGACCTGCTCCTGTGCGAGAGTACCTACGGCGGCCGACGACACGACACCCTGGATCAGATGGCGGCCAAGCTCGGAGCCATCCTCGAACGCACCGCCGAGCGCGGCGGCAAGGTTCTCATCCCCGCGTTCAGCCTGGGCCGAACGCAGCTCGTGCTGTTCTACCTCCGTCGCTGGATGAGCCAGGGCCGCCTGCCGCGTCTGCCGCTCTTCGCGGACAGCCCCCTGGCCATGATGATCGCCAACATCTACGACCAGCATCCCGAGGCGTTCCAGGTCGCGACCACACCGGACGATCCGCCGGTTCACTTCGTCGCTTCCTACGAGGAGAGCCAGGAACTGATGCAGCAGAAGGGCTCGTGCGTGGTCGTCGCCTCCGGCGGCATGTGCGAGGGCGGCCGGATCATCGGTCATCTCAAGAGCCATCTCGACGATCCGCGAACGAGCATCGTCCTGGTCAGCTACCAGGCTCCGTCGTCGGTCGGGGCGAAACTGCTGGAACGGAAGCCGACGGTTCGCTTCCACGGTCGAAACTGGAACAAGTGGGCCGATGTGGTCGAGCTGAACGGCTTCTCGGGGCATGCCGATCACGACGACCTGATGAGCCATCTCGACCCGCTGGTCGGCGTCACGCGTCAGGTGCAACTCGTCCACGGCGAACGCCAGGCCGCTCAGGCCCTGGCCGACTCGCTGCTCAATCACGGCTTCGACTCCGTCGGCATCCCGGCCCGGGGACAGTCGGTCACCCTGGCCGGGGTTGCGGAACGTGCCTGAGGCCGGGTCAGCTTCCCGGTTTGGCGGCCATCTTTCCGTTCCGCTTCTTCTTCCACACCTGGACTTCCTGGGTCAACGTCTCGACCGCCTTCTCCAGCTGCGGGTCGCGACCCCGGCGCACCTGTTCGGGATGCGGCTCGATCTGGATGTCGGGCTGGACGCCTTCCTTCTCCATGTTGACACCTCTCGGCGTGAACACGCCCGTTCGGGGAACTCGGAACTGCGAGCCGTCGATCAGCCGCGTCGAGACGGTGCCGATGACGTGGCCGCCGGTTGGCTCGCCGATCAGCTTGCCCAGGCCGAGAGAGCGGTAGGCGTGCGGGAAGATCTCGGCGTCGCTGTACGACCGGCTGTTGATGAGCAGCACCGTCGGCCGGGTCCACTTCCGATCGCTGGCCCGAAGCACAAGCCCCTCGGCTCCGTCGCGCTGGCGGAAGAACGTGTGTTCCAGACCGCCGAGGTAATTCAGGACGCGCTCATGGGTGAAGCCGCCGCCGTTGAAGCGCACATCGAGAACGATACCCTCCTTGCCGGCGTTGTCGGAGTAGAGAGCCCGCACGAAGCGATCGAGGCCGTCCTCGTCCATGCTCGGGATGTGGATGTAGCCGAGCTTGCCGCCGGAGAGTTCCTCGACCTTTCTCGCATTCTGGGCGACCCAGCGCTCGTAGACCAGCCCGCGCAGATCACCGTCGGAACTGCGTGAACCGGGATCGCGCCTCACCGCCCGGATCTCGACGCGCCGCCAGGTCTTCGCCTCGGACGAGGGGGCCGACGCCACCTGGACGACAACCACCTGACCGCTCTTGCCGTTGAGCAACTCGGCAATGTTGGTGTTCTCCCGGATCGGCGTGCCGTCGATCGACATCAGATACTCGCCGGCCTTGAGGTCGATGCCGCGCTGATCGGCCGGGCCGCGCTTGAGGATGTCGAGAACCTTCAGGCCCTTGCCAAGGGTGAACTCATCGACGATCAGGCCGAGATCGGCGGTCGGTTCCTCCGGCGTACCCAGGCTCCCGCTCACGCCCAGATGCGAGGCGTTCAGCTCGCCCATCATCAGGTAGAGCAGAGCGAACAGATCCTCCTTCATCGCCATGTGACGGACGAGCGGCCGATAGCGAGCGCGGACCTGCTCCCAGTCGGTGCCGTGGAACTGGGCGTCGTAGAAATTCTCGGCCAGGATGCGCCAGGCCTGGTCGAACATCTCCTGGAACTCCTCGGCCGCCTGAATGTTCAACTTGACCAGGAGCGGCGACGTGGCGATGGTGGCCTCGGACTTCGAGTCCGAACTGGGCCGCACGACCTTGACGTTGCCGTTGCCGTCGCGGAAGTAGAGGATCTCCACCGGGCGACCCAGGGGATCGCGGCGATGCGACCAGCGGATCTGCTGGGGCTGCTGATTGCCCGTCGTCAGGCGGGTCAGTTGGCTGCCGTTGGCGTTGACCAGCCAGAGATCGGAGCCATTGTTCGTGGTCCGGAAGGCGAACTTCGAGCCGTCCGGCGAGAGAACGGCGTACTCGACCGGCAGCGGCAGGACCTGCTCGGCTCGCAGGGCGAGGTTGTCCCAGTCGATCTCGACCTTCGCCTTGAGCCCAGTCGCGGAGGAGCGCTCGGACACGCCGGGAGCGGCTGGCTTGCGCAGATCGAGCGTGAACAGGGACGACTTGTCCGCCCCCTTGCGTGTGCTGAGGAAACCGAGGCGAGTCCCGTCCTGGCTCCAGATCACGCTGCCGTTGAAGGTGGCGTAGCGCGTGACGTTGCGGCTGGGGTTCTCCGCCGTCGGGCCATCGGCCGGGATGATGTACAGCTCGCTGGCGAAGGAGGCATCGCGGCCGGCGTAGACGATCCACTTGCCGTCCGGCGACCAGTCGTAGTCGAAGACGTTGCCCTCGCTCACCAGTTGTTTGGCGTTCTTGCCGTCCGGGTCCATCGACCAGAGTTTGCCCGAGCGGACGAAGAGGATCTTCTTGCCATCGGGCGAGAAGCTCAGGCCAAAGTGCGGCTCCTTCCGCTTCGTCAACTGCGTCGTGGTGTAGTTGACCGCATCGACGAGGCGAGCCCCGGCCGGGTCGGCGGATTCGAGCCGGTAGATGTTGTCGTAGCCGTCACGATCGGAAATGAAGAGGATCGAGCGGGCATCCGGAGCCCAGGCCACGCCGTGGTTGTTGACGTGGGTGTCCGTCAGCCGATGGACCGGCGAGCCGGACGTGAACGGCTTGAGAAAGAGTTCGCCGTGGATGGCGACGATGACGTGCCGCTCGTCGGGCGACATCGCGAATTCACGCACCCCGGAGGTGTAGGTTTCCAGCCGTTCGGTGTTGGTCTTGTCATCGATGTGGACCTCGATGGCGAGCTTGCGGGGCGACGCGCCGGCCTTCGTGCTGGTCAGCCAGAGATCGGGGCCGCACTCGTAGACGATCCACTGACCATCGCGGGACAGGCGTGCCTTGCGGACGGCCTCGCCGGTGTGTTTGGTCACCGGAACGGGCCGGATGTTGGCGTTCTCGTCGCCAGCTGCGCTGACCGGCAGCCGAACGATGTTGGCGACGCCGCCTAACTCTTCGCTGACGTAGAAGAGACTCTGGCCGTCGGCGCTCCACATCGGCGAGGCGTCCTGACCGGCGAAGTGAGTCAGTCGGCGATTGTTCGACCCGTCCGCGTTGCTGATCCAGATTTCATCGTTGGCCGAGCCGCGATAGCCCTTGCGATACCAGGAGCCGGGGCCACGAACGTAGGCGAGGCGATCACCGGTCGGCGAGTATTCGCCGTCCTTGCCCTCCGCGACGGTCAGGCGTCGTTCCCGACCGCCGGCGCTCGGGATGGTGTACAGCTCCGGGCTGGGGGGATAATGCAGCGCCCGGTTCGAGGCGAACAGGACGTTCTTGCCATCGGGCGACCAGCCACAGACCAGGTCGGTGGCCGAGTCGAACGTCAGCCGACGGGGCTTGCCGCTGCCGACCGGGATGACGTAGACGTCGTAGTTGCCGTGGCGGTTGCTGCTGTAGGCGATGAACTTGCCGTCGGGACTGAAGACCGGGTTGATGTCGTGCGCCCGATGGATGGTCACCGGCCGGGCGATGCCGCCGATGGCCTCGACGGTCCAGATGTCGCCGAGATAGCTGAAGGCGATCAGCTTGCCGTCCGGCGAGATGTCCGGCGTCCGCGCCATGCGGATGGGGTCGTGGGAAAGATCCTGAGCGGACGCAGGGACGGCCAGCACTCCGCCGAGGAGCGCGGACAGGAGGAACGGAACCCGGAAGCTCATGGTGCGAATCCTGGCAGGATGGCGTGTCACTCTCGGAAGCGTCACCGCATTCCTACCAGGGTATCGCCTGGACGATGGCCTTGCAAAGGGGAAGGTCTCGCCCGAAGCGAATGCTGTTACATTCGTGGCGATTGTAGCGGGTGTAGCAAAACTTCCGGGAGGTGGCCGGCCCGGCATAAATGCCGGGCCTGGGAAGGTAAGCCCGGTGAACCGGGCTATCTCGGCGAGCCTGGTTTACCAGGCTTCCTGGCAGAGCCCCGGCATAAATGCTGGGGCGGACTTCCCCTCCCGGAAGTTTTCCCACACCCGTTGTAGCGATCTCGCCGACTCCGGGCTTTCCGCCGAGCCGTCGGTCGTGTTCAATAGCAGTCTCGGCTTCCCGGGTCGGCGAGGTATCTCATGGACATGCTCATTCCCGCAGACCGGATTGCTCAACGGGTCGGTGAACTGGCCCACCAGATCGAGAGCGACTACGATGGTCAGCCGGTCACCGTCGTCGGTGTGCTGACCGGCTGTCTGCTCTTCCTGGCCGATCTTATCCGGCAGATCGATCTGCCGTTGCGGATCGCTCTGTTGCAGGCGTCGAGCTATCGCGGTGAGACGACCACGACCGGGGAACTGCGTCTGAGCGTCGATCCGGGCCTGGACGTGAAGGGCAAGAATCTGCTGCTGCTCGACGACATTCTCGACACCGGCAAGACGCTGGCCCAGCTGACGCAGCGACTCCGCGAGCGAGGAGCGGCGACGATCCGCTCGGCCGTGCTGCTGCGGAAGATCGGTCGGCAGGAAGTGGTCTGCGAGCCGGATTACGTCGGCTTCGAGATCCCCGATGTCTTCGTCGTCGGTTACGGCCTCGACTACAACGACCACTACCGGCACCTGCCCTACATTGCCGGTCTGACCGAGAGCGATCTGCAAGCCGCTCCCGGATGAGCGGAGCCCACGGGAAAGGGATGCGTGCGTGGTGGATGTCCTGTTTCTGATCGGCTCCTTGCAACCGAGTTCGCTGGCTCGCCAGGTCCTGGCCCTGGCTCCCGCCCTGCCAGCGGTCGGCCTTCAGCCCACGGTGATCG
>CAYYJM010000002.1:29890-30630 GCA_964471755.1 uncultured Alcaligenaceae bacterium | reverse complement strand
TTCCTGGAGCGAGCCGCTGCGTTCCGCCGGCGTTCCGGTCGAGGAACTGGGTCTGTGCAGCGTCTTCGATGCGCCAGCCTTCCTGAAGCTGCGGCGTCTTCTCCTGGATCGTGGCGAGAGTGTCGTCCACGCCTGGGGTCGGGCCGCGGCCCTGGCGGCGCGGACCGGCGGCGTTCCCTCAGGACGCCTGTTCATCTCGGGTTTGTTCCGTACCAATGATCGGCTCGGCTGGCTGGAACGGCGGATGATGCCTGGAAGTCGCGTTGTCGCCTTCTCCGGGCGCGAGGCCGACTGCTACCGCCAGGCCGGCTGGGCAGCGGAACACATCCTCGCGGTTCGGCCGGGATTGCCCGATCCGGGCGTGGTGCCGCGTCGGCCGCTTCCGGGCATTCCTGAGGATGTCGAGGTGCTGCTCGGCTTGGGGCCTCTGGATCTGCGCAAAGGCTTCCGCGATGCCATCTACGCCTTCGAGATGCTGCGGTATCTCGACGAACGTCGTCGGCTGATCTTCCTGGGCGAGGGCAACGGCCGCGAGGCGCTGGAGGTTCTGGTCGAAGCCTTCGCGACGGAGTCGGTGAGCGGTTCGGACGCCCTGGTTCGCTTTCCGGGCTGGCAGGCCGATCCCTGGCCCTGGCTGGGCCGGGCGGATCTGGTCCTCGCCCCGATGCACGGCCCCGGCGGCGTGTACGGCGTCCTCGATGCGATGCCTCGCCGGTACCGGAGCCGAGATCTCGGCCACG
>CAYYJM010000002.1:0-29880 GCA_964471755.1 uncultured Alcaligenaceae bacterium | reverse complement strand
GGTCGCCGCCGAGACGCCGGACCTGGTCGAGGTGATCACCCACGGCGAGACCGGCATTCTGGTGCCGGCCACGGAACGGATGCAACTGGCGCGCGAGTGCCGGTTCCTCTTGCAGGAACCGGAGCGCCAGCAGGCTCTGGGCCAGGCCGCGCGCGCGGTCGCCCTGCGAACCTTCGCACTGGAACCGCTGGTCAGCACGCTACGCGAGGCGTACCAGCGGAGTGGATGACGCCCCAGCGCGTCACTTCTTGCCCTGGAGAAGTTCCTTCAACTCCAGGGTGTGGAACGGCCCGGCCGTCGAGGGGATCTTGCCGTAGGCCAGGTGGAGCTTGAGCGTGACCGGCTCGAACACCATCGTCTGGAGCGTCAGGCTGCCGAGGTTGGCCTGGTGCAGATGGCGGTGCAGATCCTCGACGCCCATCTTGCCATTGTCCTCGCGAATTCGGTTGAGGATGTTGAAACGATCGAGCGTGTAGGCCACATTTTCGGGATGGTCCACCTTCAGACCCACGTCGCAGAAGTGGTTCGTGCAGATGGCCAGGCCGTCGGTGCAGGTCCGCTTGACGACCCGGCCGGGCGACACCTCGAAGACGGCGACGCCGGTCTTATCCGCGACGACGAGATTGTTGAGCGAGGTGCGTTTCATGCCCTGAAGGGCCTTGAACGCCTCGTCGATCGTCGTGCAGTCCTCGAGAAGTCGGCGGTAGTTGATGGCATAGGGAACCGCCTCGGGATTGAAGGCCTTCTCGCCGGGCTTGACCTCGACGACCTCCAGGATGGCCACGGCGAGGCCGGCGTCGTTCATGCCGGACAGGCAGCCGACCAGGCCCGGAAAGCCGACCGAGACGAAGGCGTGCTTGCCCTTCGGCTTGTAGACCGTCACCAGGCTGTACTGATGGACGTAGCCCAGCGAGGGATAGTCGAGGTTTCGGGCCAGCAGTGGCCCACCGGTCTTGCTCCGGCCCGGTTCGATCAGGAGGGCCGAGCAGGCGAAGAACTTCTTCAGATCGAAGACGGTGTTGCCGACGATGAGCGTTTCGAGCGGGATGCCGCTGGCCCGGCTCATGGCCTCGAGTTCCGCCTTCGACGCGGCGGGGAACTGCGTCTTGTACATACCGCGAGCCAGGGTGGCCGTCAGATCCCACAGCGCCTCGGCGTCGAACAGACGCATGAGGTCCTTCGGATACTCCATCGCTCGCTTGCCCTGGGTCAGGGCCAGCTTGCCGACCGCCTCGCCGATCTCGGCCGGCGTCCCCTCGACGACGAGAACGGGCAACTGATTGATGATCTTCAGTTCGCCGTGATCGACCTTGCCCTCGCGGAACTGAAAGGGCTGCGGCGGCGCGGCAGCCACCAGGACCAGGGGCGACAGCAGGATGAAGATTCCCAGCCGAGCGTGTACCATGACAGGAAGGTCCTCCGGACGATCAGCGAGCGCGACCATTCGCGTCGTTTCATTTTATCGTGTCGGCCGGGTCGGTGTCAGGATCAGTCTGCCTTTTGCGAAAGGAAGTCGCCGTGGTCGTCCTCGTCCTGGGAGCCCGGGGGCAGCTGGGCCGCGATCTCGTGCCGCGTCTGTCAGGCCGTGTCGTGGGCCTGGGCCGGGCCGAGATCGATCTCACCGACGCGGCGGAACTTCGTCGCGTGCTGACGGAACAGCGCCCCGACGTGGTCGTCAACTGCGCGGCGTACAACCATGTCGATCGGGCGGAAAGCGAGCCGGAGGCGGCCTTTCGTGTCAACGCCTGGGCGGTCCGGGACCTGGCCACGATCTGCCGCGATCTCGGCTGTCTGCTCGTCCACTTCAGCAGCGACTACGTCTTCGGCCTGGATTCGAGCCGAGCCATTCCCTGGACGCCGGACGACGCTCCGGGACCGGTGAGCGTCTATGGTCTGAGCAAGCTCGCTGGCGAGTATCTGGTTCGCTCGATCTGTCCGGGACATCTGGTCCTGCGCACCTGTGGCCTCTACGGTTTGCACGGCGTCGGCGGCAAGGGGACGAACTTCGTCGAGACGATGCTCCGCCTGGCCGGCCAGGGTCGGCCATTGCGTGTGGTGTCGGATCAGGTCTGCTCGCCGAGCTACACGGTCGATGTCGCCGAGACGACGGCGGCGCTGCTGCGGGTCGGGGCTCGGGGTGTCCATCACGTCGTGAATCCCGGCGGGTGCAGCTGGTACGAGTTCGCCCGGACGATCTTCAAGCTGGAAGGCATATCGGCGGACCTGAGTCCGATCGCGGCGGCAGAGTACGGAGCGGCAGCTCGACGGCCGACCTACAGCGTGCTGGATGTCGAGTCCCTGACCCGGATCGGGGTACCGGCCCCGCGTCCCTGGGCCGAGGCGCTGCAAGCATACCTGGTCGAACGACGAAGTTGATTCGCCGCCAAATCGACCGCTTTATTTGTCACAGGCGATTTATGAGGTATACTTTCACGGTTCCACCGTACTTACCATTCGGGACGGACTCCACCTCATCGACGGCGAGGTGCTTGTCAACATGACTACCGAGAACACGACCGCTTCAGACGCGGCCTCCGAAACCAGCGACACGGAACGTCGCGGCAACGATCGACGCAAGCGTGCCGTCCCGGTGGCGGTCGAGCGACGCAGTGGCAAGGAGCGTCGAGCCGAGGAAGGCGAACGCCGTCGCCAGGTGGATCCAACGACCTGCGAGAAGGAATACAGTGACGACGAGATCGCCTTCATGAAGGCGATCGAGCTGTACAAGCGCGCCAATCGCCGACCGTTCCCGACCTGGAGCGAGGTGCTTGAAGTCCTCCACTCGCTGGGCTATCGTAAGGTCGCCGAAGCGACGGCCTTGCCCGGTCTTCCAGTGACGCCGGCGGTCCGTTCTTCGTGAACGGACAGGGCACGGCATGACACGGACTCTCTTTCTCGGCGGCCAGATCGTTCTCGACCAGTGCGTCCTCGAAGGTGGGGCGCTTGAGGTTCAAGCGGGTCGGATTACCGCCGTCCACGAACGGATACCGGAACCTCAATCGGAGGTCGGCCGTATCGACCTGGAAGGGGGCCTGCTCCTGCCCGGCTTCGTGGATCTGCACATCCACGGTGGCGACGGAGCCGACTTCATGGACGGCTCCCGGGAAGCGTTCCGCACCGTCTGTCAGGCCCATCTACGCCACGGCACCACCAGTTTGCTGCCGACCTCGTGCGTCGCCTCGCATGAGGCCATCCTGACGTTCCTGCGGCACACCCGGCACGCGAAGGCCGAGGGCACCGGCGGAGCCCGTGTCCTGGGCGCTCATCTGTATGGGCCGTACTTCGTCGAAAAGGCGCGCGGCTGTCACCCGGCCGGGGCGATCCGGCCGCCGATCCAGCCGGAGTACGCTCAGTATCTGGAGTTCGCCGACTGTCTGACGACGGCCACGGTGGCACCGGAACTTCCCGCCGCCGAGGCGTTCGCGCGGGCCTGCCGGGCGAAGGGCATCGTCTGCACGATGGGCCATTCGCACTGCACCTGGGACCAGGCCGAGGCGGCGATCGGCTGGGGGGTCGCGCACGTCGATCATCTCTTCTGTGCCATGTCGGATCGGGCCCGGCTTCGGCAGAGTCAGCTCTACCCGATGCGCGGCGGTCTGCTCGAAGCGACGCTCTATTTCGATGAACTGACGACCGAGGTGATCGCCGATGGCAAGCACCTGGCTCCGGAGCTGCTGCGGCTGGCGTACCGCTTCAAGGGACCGGAACGGCTCGCGCTGGTGACCGACGCGAGCCGGGCGCTCGACATGCCCGACGGCGAGTACCGCTTCGGCACGCCGGAGGACTCCACGCCCTTCATCAAGCGTGACGGCGTCGGACTGACACCGGATGGTCAGGCCCTGGCATCGAGCGTCGTCGGGCTGGATCACATGTTGCGGGTGATGCTGGCCGCGACACAGGCTCCGCTGCCCGAGGTGGTCCGCATGATGAGCCTGACACCGGCGCGCATCGCCGGACGGGCCGACGACCTGGGCAGCCTGACCGCCGGGAAGCGGGCCGATCTGGTGTGGCTGCGACCGGATCTTTCCGTGCGGCAGGTCTGGATGGACGGCGAGCCCGTATATCAGTCCTGAACCGGGCGCGTTGTCCCCTGATCCCCGAACGAGGTCCGCTCATGCTGCCGCTGCTCCTGTGTCTTCTCACGGCCGATCCCGCGCCGGCTCGCACCCACACGCCGACGCTCGACGACTACTTCACGCTCGCCACACCGACCGAGATCGCTCTGTCGCCGGACGGCTCACAGCTGGCGTTCGTCCACCTCGCCTGGGCCGACGACCGGGATGGCCGCGTCAACTCTCTCCGGGTCGTCGAGGTCCACACGGGCAAGGTGCGTGTCCTGGTCGATGGCAAGCCGAGTCCGCACGGCATCCGCTGGACGCGCGATGGCCAGGAGGTGCTGTTCCTGGCCACGAAGGAGAAACGCGGCGCGCAGGTCTGGAGCGTCCCGGCGGTCGGCGGCAAGGCGAAGCCGATCACGGATCTCGAAGGCGGCATCCGGGCATTCGATCTGACTCCCGACGAGAAGCACCTTCACGCCCTGTCCGATACGCCGCTGCTCGATCCGACCTTCGCCGAGCTGCGCAAGGAGTTCGCGAAACTGGAGTACGGCACCGGCACTCGCAAGGGCACCGTTCTCTGGCAGATCGATCGGGCCACGGGGAAGGCGGAGAAGTTGACCGACGGCAAGCTGTACTTCCACGCCCTGGCGACCGCGCCGGATGGTAAGCGGATCGCCCTGATCGTCGCTCCGGACGAATCGGTCGCGGCGTTCGAGGGCCGGTCCCGAGTTGGCCTTCTCGACCTCGGCAGCAAGCGCATCCACAAGGTCAACGACGAGGCGATCCGCAAGACGCACTCGAAGTATCCGTGGCTGGAGGGCCTGGCCTGGTCCCCTTCGGGAAAGAAATTGGCCTACGGCCTGATCCACGACGCCTTCCCGTGCGAGATCGTTCTGGTGGAAGGTCAGGGCGACGACCTGACGGCGACGAAACTGGTCCGCCCCATGCAGGAGGACAATCCCGGCGTCGAGGTCCAGGTACGCGGCTACGGCTCGCCCCTGGCCTGGCGCGCGGAGGATGAACTCGCCTTCCTGGCGGACATCCGCGGTCGAGTGACGGTGATGACGGCCAGCGACATCGGCGATGGGCGGGCGGCCAAATGGACGCGGCTCACGCCGGGTGATCTGGTCGTGCAGAACTTCTCGTTCGTCGGCAAACAGGCCGCCTACGTCGTCGGCTCGCCGAGTCACTTTCCGGAGCTGTTCATCCAGGAAGGCCGGGGCGAGTTACGGCCACTGCCGACGCTCAATCCGCAGGTGGCGACGTGGAAGCTGCCGACGCTCCAGGTCGTGCGCTGGAAGGGGCACGATGGCGTCGAGGTCGAGGGCATCCTGGAGTTGCCTGCGAGCCACAAGAAGGGGCAGCGCGTGCCGCTGATCGTCGCGATTCACGGTGGGCCGACGACGTGCAGCACGCTCGGCCTGATCTGGTCGCTCAATGGCGGCGTCTACCTGTCGAGCCAGGGTTACGCCGTTCTCTACCCGAACTACCGCGGCTCGACCGGTTACGGCGACGCCTTCCTGCTCGGCCTCAACGGCCATGAGAATGAGAAGGACATCGGCGACATCCTGGCCGGTACCGAGGCGATGGTTCAGCAGGGGATCGCCGATCCGGAGCGGCTGGCCATCATGGGCTGGAGCAACGGCGGCTACCTGACCAACTGTGCCATCACGAAGACGACGCGGTTCAAGGCGGCGATCAGCGGGGCGGGCATCATCGATCACCTGATGGAATGGGGCCTGGCCGACGAGCCGGCCTATCCGATGGTCTTCAAGCAAGGTCGGACGCCGTGGCAGGCTCCGGAGGCGTACCACGCCTCGTCGCCGGTCTGGGGCAAGGTCAAGACGCCGACGCTGATCCACGTCGGCGGCAGCGACGTACGCTGCCCTCCGGGCCACAGTCGGCTCGTCTACCGGGCGCTGAAGGACTATCTGAACGTGCCGACCGAGCTGATCGTGTATCCGGGTGAGCCGCACGGCTTGCAGAAGGGCAAGAACCGCAAGGCGAAGTACGCCTGGGACCTGGCCTGGCTGGCGAAGTGGCTCCGTTAGCCGGACGCGCCAGCGACGGATACCGCTAACCGACCGGTTCCACCGACCGGCGCATCCGACGGCATGCCGATTTTTTCGCAGATGTGAAAAGTCCCCTGGTCAACGAGTGGGACACCGAGTAAGATGGACAGATAAGTGAGACAGTGCGGATTCTGCGCATCAACTGCTCGGCCCGAGAGTCGAGGGTTGGTGCTGCTGTCGTCGTGATTTCGAGAGGAACTCACCGACATCCGGCCGAAGCGGGCCTCCGGAAGAATCGTTCCACCATCAAAGGCCCGACCGAGGAGAGGAGACTTTATGTCGAAAGAAGAATCCATCCAGGTACAGGGCAAGGTGATCCAGGCCCTGGCCAACACGCAGTTCCGCGTGAAGCTCGATACCGGTCACGAGGTCATTGCCCACATCGCGGGCAAGATTCGCCGGAATTTCATCCGTATTCTGCCGGGTGACATCGTCACCGTGTCGATTTCGCCGTACGACCTGAACAAGGGTCGCATCACGTACCGTGGTCCCCTCCGCCGTAACGATCCGCCGCCGGCCGAAGGCTGAGCCGCCCTTCTCGCCCTGTCGTGGCGGGGTAATCCGGCCCCGCTTCCCTGCCGGTGTGACGGGTCGTCACCCCACCCCTTCCGCCTCTGCTTCTTTCCGCAGTTCCAGCGTACTCCACAGGGACGGGTCCTCGGCCACCGGGAACTCGCCGCTGGCGACACTCAGGCTCTGCTCGCCCTTCTCCTGATCGCGTACGAGATAATGAAAGCCAAGCCGGGGAAACTGCTCCGGATCAAAGCCGGTCAGAACCTCCGCGGGCAGGAACACTTCCAGGCGGTAGCCGTCCACCTGGCGATGAAACCGGAACGGGACCGTGTCCTCGTCGGGCAACGAGGCGTCCGCCGTGGCCCGGTTGATCTTCATCGGCACGAAAGCCGGCTCGTCCCGGTCGGGCCCCTCTCCGGTCGGCAGGAAATGAAACTGGTGGCACGTCCGACTCGCGCGATGGCCGGTCCGCGCGTCGCGGGTGTCGATCCAGATCGAGACGCGGTCGGACAGCAGCACACGGGTGATGTCGCCGACCGACGGTTCGTCCTTGCCGTGGATGAGAAACTGGAAGGCGAGGCCGTGTTCGTTCCAGGCGACACGCACCTCGGCGAACGGAACGCGACCGTCGAGGCCGGCAAGGTCGGGCAGGCGACAGACCTCAGGCAGATCGAGCAGTTCGTCGCCGTCGTCTTCCAGAGGGATGCCGGCGACGTGACGGCAGGGATAGGCGACGTTGACGAGGAAGCGGTGCGGGATCAGCGTCATGCCATATCACCTCGTCCCGACCACCTCGGCCGGCCGGAGCAGGCTCCGTTCGATGGCCTCCTTCGCCCGGTCGAAGACCGGATCCCAGACGACCTCCGGTTCGCCGTGAAGCAGACAGTCGCGGAGTTTCTCCAGCGTGTTACGGGCCATGTGCGGGCACTTGTTACAGGCACAGGAGATACCCGGCACGCCATGAAAGCGATGCTGCGGATACCGACTCTGCAACTGCCACATCATGTTCGCCTCGGTGGCGACGAGGAAGTCGGTCGGTTCAGTGAACTTCGCGACGTAGCGAACCATCGCCTCGGTGCCGCCGACGTAGTCGGAGTGTTCGCGGATGTTGGCCGGGCACTCCGGGTGCGCGATCGTGATGGCTCCGGGAATCTTACGCTTCTGGGCGAGCAGATCGCCGACGCTGAAGATTTCGTGGACCATGCAGGCACCATCCCAGAGGATCATCTTCCGGCCGGTCACTTCCTGGAGATACTGGCCGAGATGGCGATCCGGAGCGAAGAGAATTTCGTACTCCGGCGGCACGCGGCGAATGATCTCCTCGGCGTTGCCGCTGGTGACGATCCAGTCGGACAGGGCCTTGACGGCGGCACTGCTGTTGATGTACGTCACGGTCTGGAATCGTCGGCCGTTGATGCGCAGCATCTCCTGGAAGCGGGCCAGTTTCGGAGCCGGGCAGCTGTCGGCGAGCGAGCAGCCGGCCTGCAGATCGGGCATCAGGACGCGCTTGCTCGGGTTGAGGATCTTCGCCGTCTCGGCCATGAAGTGAACGCCGCAGAAGACGATGGTACTCGTGGTGACCCTGGTAGCGGCCCGGGCCAGGTTCAGGCTGTCGCCGGCGTAGTCGGCCAGCGCCTGGATCTCGCCTTCCTGATAGTAGTGTGCGAGAATGGTGGCGTCTTCACGCTTCTTGAGTGCCTGGATCTCGTCGATGATGTCTTGCATGGCAGGAGGTCCTTGTTTTTTATGTGGCGGAGGCCAACCCACATCCAGCGATTTAAGAGACGGCCTTGCGTCTGTACCCTCATTCTAGGCCCGCGTCCAGCGAAAAGTAGCGAAAAGTGCGAGGCGTTCGTCCCGGGTTCGTCGAACCATCGGCAAGCCGGTGTCTATATTGATGGAAGACGGAAGCATTCGTGGCAGCGAGGCGGATTTCCATGCCAGATGAGCCAGCAACATTAACCCTCCGAGACGAGTACATCACCCTGGCTCAGGCGCTGAAACGCGTGGGGCTGGTCGGCACGGGCGGGGCGGCCAAGATCCTCATCCGTGAGGGCGGCTTTCGCGTCAACGGCGAGGTCGTCACGCAGCCGGGCCGCAAGCTGCGTCTCGGCGATCGGTTCGGCCCGGCAGGAGGCCCGGAGTGGACGATCATCGCCTGAGCGGCGAGAACCCGGCCCTGACCGAGGTGCCCGCCGATCCCACCGCTCCGACGCCGGAACCGCCGGCGTTCGACCCGGCCGTGCCCGTCTGGGCCCTGGTCCTGATGCTCGCCTGGCCAGCCCTGTTGCAGCAACTGCTCAACCTGAGCGTCGGCTTCTCCGATCGACTCCTGGCCGGCTGGTTCCTTCAGGCTCAGGCCGATGATCCACTGGCCGCCCAGTCGGCCCTGACCACGGCCAGCTATCTCGGCTTCTTCCTGTCCAGCTACAACGTCCTGGTCGTCGTCGGCAGCACGGCCCTGGTCGCGCGCTGCGTCGGGGCCCGCGACCGCGTGGCGGCGATCCATTTCACGAATCAGTCGATCTTCCTGGGAGCGGTCTTTGGCCTGCTCGGATCGGTGGTCGGCCTGCTCGGCATGCCGACGCTCCTGGCGGCGATGCAACTCCACGGGGCGTCGGCCGATCTCGCGCTGAGCTATCTCAATCCGCTGTTCGCCCTGCTCGTCTTCCAGGTGGTCGAGGCGGCCGGCATCGCCTGCCTGGTCGGTGCGGGCGACACGCGCTCCGGCCTGCTCGTCCTGGCCGTCGTCTCGGTCGTCAACGTGCCGCTGGCCTGGCTCTTCTTCCATGGTGGTGGACCGGTGCCGGCGTTCGGCTTCGCGGGCATCGCCATCGGCACGGCCCTGGCCCATTCGGTCGGAGCGCTCTTCGTGCTGACGCTGCTGGCGTGGGGGCGAGCCGGCCTGGCGCTGCGCTGGCGTCAACTGTTACCCGTGTGGGACCTGCAACGTCGGCTGCTTCGGGTCAGCGTGCCGGCGGCGCTGGACAGCCTGGCCCTGGCCGCCGGGCAACTCTGGTTTCTGTCGATCGTCAACCAGCTCGGCGAGGCGGCCAGTGGAGCGCACGGCATCGCCATCTACTGGGAGGCGCTGGGCTATCTCTCCGGGGCGGCGTTCGGCACCTCGGCGATGGCCCTGGTCGGCCAGGGGCTGGGAGCGCGTCGGCCGGATCGGGCGTCCGCCAGCGGCTGGACGGCGTTCGCGATGGGAGCGGCAACCATGAGCCTGATGGGCGTCGTCTTCTTCACGCTGGCCGAGCCGATGTTCCAGCTTTTCTGTCCGGATCAGACGCAGGAGCCGATCGTCCGGGCGGGCGTGCCGGTGCTGCGTCTGGTGGCGTTCGCGATGCCGGCCCTGGCGGCGTGCATCATCCTGACGGCCGCCCTGCGCGGTGCCGGTGACACGCGCATCCCGCTGCTGTTCACGGCGATCGGCTTCTTCGCCGTGCGTATCCCGCTGGCGTACTATCTGACGCTGGACGCGGTCGATCTTGGCCCGCTCGGCGTGGTGCCGGGGATGGGCCTCGGTCTGATCGGTGCCTGGCTGGCGATGGTGACGGACATCCTGCTCCGCGGCGTGTTCTTCACGATTCGGTTTGCCTCGGGTCGCTGGCAGAAGATCCAGGTGTAGCGGCGTCGAGCCGTTGGCGAGCGCGGACGAGGACGACGCGAGCGGCCTCGATACCGGCAAGGGCGTCCTGGATCGCTTCGAGGTAAGCCTGCCGTTCGGTGTACAGGAGTGGATCGTTGCCGCGCTGCCAGAGGAGAACCTCGCGCGACAGACCGCGCATGAGCTGGTCGAGCCGATCGATCCGGCGAGAGATTTCGGAAGGCTGAATCACAGACGTCGCTCCGGATGCGGCGCTGGGACGCCGGCACCTCTCCACGTCTACCACGACGGCATGGGTGGGAACAAGGTTGGTGGCGTTCTTCATTTAGCCGCCGGCTTGCCGGCGGGTATTCGCGACGAAGACCGCCGGCAAGCCGGCGGCTAAATGAAGAAGCTCACGGGAAGAGTTCGCTCACCCGGCAGCGGAAGCCGGGCAGGACGTCGTCGCCGGTCAGTTCGTCGGAATTACTCAGCAGGACAGGATCGCACCCCGGTCGGTAGACGCCGACGCTGCGATCGTCCGGCACCAGCACCCAGATGAGGCGGACCTTGTGGTGCAGGTAGTGCAATAGCTTCCGCTGGAACCGGGCGAAAAAGTCGTGCGGCGAAAGCACCTCGGCGACGAGGTCCGGTGCAAGGGCGACGTAGCCCTCCATCGGCAGTTGCGGCAGCCGTTCGCGCGTCCAGAAGGAGAGGTCCGGCCCGCGAACGGTGTCCGGATCACGCTCGGTGATGAAGCCGCTGTCGTTGCTGGCGACCCAGCCGATCGGATGTTCTTTCAGGTACAACCGCATGCGGAAGCCGATTTCCATGCAACAGACGCCGTGATAGGTACTCGGTGGGGGCATGGTTTCGACCCTTCCACGGACGAGTTCCTGGAGCGACCCGTCCGGCGGGGCCGGCATGCGAAAGAACTCCTCGGCCGTGATCAGCTGCGCGGTGGCGGTGGACACGACGATACCTCCTGGAACGAACCGGAGGCAATATACCATCCCTGCGGTGCTCAACTCAACCGCGAGGAGGTGACGACATGGCGAGGAAAGCGCCCACGATGGCCGACGTGTTTTTGCGCGTCATCGTCGATCTCCCCGACGACGACGCGCCGCGCCTGATCTACTCCGACTGGCTCGACGACCACGGCGACCCCGACCGCGCCGAGTTCATCCGCCTGCAATGCCGGCTGGCGGCGCTGGCGGAGGACGACCCGGAGCGAGCGGCTCTCGTCCGGCGAGAGAAGGAACTGGAGCGCGAACACGGCGAACGCTGGCTGGCCGAAGTACAACCCATCGCCGGGGTGACGTTCTCCGGCTTCGAGCGCGGCTTCATCTCTCAGGCCCGGATCAATCTGTCCAGGTGGAGGAAGCCCGACCGGGCGCGGCGGACGACCGCCCTGTTCGCGGCCGGCCCGATTCGGGAGATCACCCTTGACGACGCCAGCCCGGCCACGGTCGCCGCCCTGCTCGGCGACCCGGCAGCGCTCCGGCTGCGGGCCCTGAATTTCTTCGACATGACTCGCCCGGTCGAGGTGGTCCGGACGATCGCCGAGAGCCTCCACGTCCGCAACCTGGCCCAGCTCGACTTCTTCGATGCCGATCTCGATGATGTCGCCCTCGTCCTGCTGGCCTCATCGCCGCACCTGGCGAACCTGACCCAATTCTACGCGGTCAATTGCGGGCCGTTCACGCCCGAGGGTGTGCGGGCACTGGCGGAGTCGCCTCACCTCACCCGGCTGACGCACCTGTATCTGCCGCTGGGAGAGACGGCTCCTGATAGCTATGCGGTCCTCGCCACGGCACCGAACCTCGCCAGCCTGCGCGAACTGAGCCTGAACGGCTACGTCGGTGTGGAGGGACTGGCCCATCTGGCACGGTCGCAATACCTGACCGGGCTGCTCTCTCTCCAGTTGCAGGGGACGAGCCTTGGAGATGCCGGCATGCAGGTGCTGGCCGGTGCCCCGTGGCGGTCGATGCAAAAACTCGACCTGAGCAGGAACGGCCTCGGCGACGGCGGCATGCGGGCCCTGGCCGAGTGGCCGGGTCTGGCGAGTGTCGAGGTTCTCAAACTCCTGCACAACTCCATCGGCCCGGAAGGGCTAGCCGCCCTGGTCGCCTCGCCGCACCTCGGCCGGCTGGGCAAGATCGATCTGAGCAACAACCCGATTGGCCGGGAAGGGGTCACGGCCATCGTCGCGGCCAGCCTGCCCCGATTGCGGGATCTCGACCTGTGGCGCTGCCAGATCGGCGATGCGGGGGCCCACCTCATCGCCGGCAGCCCGGCCAGCTCGCGGCTGACGAAACTGACCCTGTCGTATAACGACCTCACCGACGCCGGGGCTCAGGCATTGCTGGAGTCGCCACACCTCGGCGCGATCACCCGACTGGAAGTCCTCGGCAATCCGTTCAGCGACCCGGTCAAGGAGGCGCTGGTGCGGCGCTTCGGCGACGTCTGGCTCTGAGGTGCCGGCTGGGATCGCTTTTCCGGTAGGAGACGGCTCATGTCAAATCTGCACACCGCGCTCGCCCTTCATCAGCAGGGACGCCTGGCGGAGGCCGTGCAGCTGTACCAGCACCTCCTGCGGCACACTCCCAACCATCCGGAGGTTCTCCACCTGCTGGGCGTGGCCCGCCATCAACAGGGCCACCATCAGGAGGCCGTTGACCTGATCGGTCGAGCCATCACCCTCCAACCCGGTGCCGCTGCCTTTCACTGCAATCTGGGCGAGGCCCATCGCGCCCTGGGAAACCTCGACACCGCCGCCGAGTGCTACCAGGCCGCTCTGCAACTGCGGCCCGATTATGCCGAGGCTCGCAACAATCTCGGCGTCGTGGCCTTCGCCCGGCAGCGCTGGCAGGAGGCGGAGGAACAGTTTGCCGAGGCCGTCCGCCTGCAACCGCGAGACGCCCGCTTCCACGGCCATCTGGCCGATGCCCGGCGCGAACAGGGGAAGGTCCAGGCCGCCGTCGCAGCCTATCAGGAGGCCCTGCGATTGAACCCCCATTCGGCTCACGCACACTGCAATCTCGGTCCACTGCTGCTGCTCCGGGGCCAGCCGACTGAGGCGGTCGAACACTGCCGCCAGGCGACGGCGATCCAGCCGGACCTGGCCGAGGCGTTCATCTGCCTGGGGCGATGCCTGCGTGACCTGGGCCAGTTCGCCGAGGCCATGACCGCCTTTGAACACGCACTGGAACTGGCTCCCCGTTCCGCCATGCTGGCGGCGAACATTGGCCGAGCCTGGCAGGAGATGGGCGACCTGGCCGAAGCCCTGGGCTGGTATGAGCGAGCGCTGCGGCTGGAGCCGACCTTGCTCTACGCTCGCTGTACCCGAGCAGATGCCTTGCGCGAGGCGGGCCAGGTCGAGGGAGCCATCAGCCAGTATCGGCAGATTCTCCGGGAGTATCCGGCCTACATGGAGGCCCACATCGGCCTGGGCCAGGCGCTCTGGGATCAAGGGGAAGCCGGCGGTGCGGTCGCCTGTTACCAGCACGCGACGCAGCTTCGGCCCGAGATGGCTGGCATTCATGCCGACCTGGGTCGAGTCCTTGCCTCGGCCGGCGACCTGGACGGTTCGGTTCGTAGTTATCGCGACGCCCTCAGGCGAAACCCTCGCTGCGTGCCCGCGCTGGGCGGCCTGGCCACGACGCTGCGCGGTCAACTGCCCGAGGAGGACTTCGTCCGTCTGGAAGCCCTGTTAGCAGATCCCCTGTTGTCCGCAGGAAGACAGGCCACGCTGCACTACGGACTGGCCCAGGTCCAGGATGGCCAGGGGCACTACGAGCGGGCCGCCGAACACATGGTCCGGGCCAATGCCCTGCAGAAAGCCCACTGGAGCGAACGGAACAAGACCTATGATCCCCAGGCCCATACCGCCTTCGTAGATCGACTTCTGGAGGTGTTCACGTCCGAATTCTTCCTGCGTGTCGGCTCCTTCGGCCTGGCATCCGAACGGCCGGTCTTCGTCGTCGGCATGCCACGCTCGGGCACCACGTTGACCGAACAGATCCTGGCCAGCCATCCCCGGGTCTTCGGTGCCGGCGAACGGACCTTCGCTTCCCTCGGCCTGAGTCGGCTGCCCGGGCTGATGGGGCACAGCGGCCGACCATTACCGGAACAGGCGGTGGAATGCTGCGCCAGCATCACGCCGGAGATCGTCCAGCAGTCGGCCGAGTGGCACCTGCAACAGCTGGCCGAACTGGATGGCGACGTGGCAGCGCGCATCGTCGATAAGCTCCCGGACAATTATCAGCTCGTCGGCTATCTGGCCGCCCTCTTTCCGGAAGCCCGGATCATCCACTGCCGTCGTGATCTGCGCGACGTGGCCCTGTCGTGCTGGCTTACCAACTTTGCCTATTTACTCTGGTCGGTGGACCTGGAACACATCGCTCACCGGCTGGAACAGTATGTCCGCGTGACTGACCACTGGCGTCAGGTGCTGCCAGGGCGAATGCTGGAGATTGACTACGAGCAGCTGGTGGCAGACGCCGAGGGCACCAGCCGACGGCTGATCGCCTGGCTGGGCCTGGAGTGGCACGACGACTGTCTCCATTTCCACCAGACAGAACGGCTGGTACGCACCGCCAGCGTGACGCAGGTGCGCCAGCCCATCTACCGGCGCTCGGTGGCCCGCTGGCGGCGTTACGAGAGCATGCTGGCTCCGCTTCTCGATCACCTCCACAGGCGAGGTCTGGTCGGATGACAGGCAACCTGACAACATTTCAGATAAAGTAGGAAAACTTCTTGTGGTCGAATGGAAAACTGGGTAGTACGGGTAAGAACTCAGGTGAGACCCATCTCGAGGGAACGAATCGTGTTCTAAACCTTCAGCGAATCCCCAAGGAGCCATCCCCCATGAGTACCCCGTCCTACGCCAAACTCCGTCTGGAGTGCCTGGAGGATCGCAACTGCCCCGCCCCGTTCGCCCTCCCGGTCACCGTCACCACCGGCGGCGCGAAATGGTCGGTCAGCAACAGCACCTCGGGTCCGTTCGTGGGGCAGAACGGCTCCGTGGACGCATTCGGAATCTCCGACGCCAGCCTGACCGGTCCCGGACGGGGCGATGCCTACGACGGGGCCTTCATCATGGCGGTCAACGGCGTAACCTACGCGGACCCCGACGGCACGGTGGATCTGACCGGCACCACGGTCACCTCTGACCCGGCCACCCTGTTTGGGCTGAACGTCAGCGTGCAGTATTACTTCGACCCCGCCACCGCAACGATACGCGCGCTGTACACCTTCACCAACCCCACCGCCAACACCATCTCCGCCACCGCGAGCGTCGGCCACGACCTCGGCTCGGACAGCGACACGATCATCGAGAACACCAGCGACGGCAACAACCTCCTGGATTCAAACGATCGCTTCCTCATCACCAGCGACGGCACCGTGGGCGGCGACCCGGTCCTGACCTTCGTCCGTTTCGGCTTCGGGTCCGTGGAATCGCTGCCGGTGACGGCCATCGCTCCGGGTGTCAATCCCGTGAACGGGGATGGGAACGACGCCTACATCGACTCCTACGACATCACCGTCCCAGCCGGGGCCACACGCCGCATCCTGGTCTTCGGCCAGCTCTCCGATTCCGTCGCCAATGCCAATACGGCGGTGAGTACCTTCGACAGTAACACCTCCGTCACCGCCGCCGGCCTTCTCACGGGCCTGACCCCAACGCAGTTGGCCGAGATCGTCAACTGGAACTTCGGTACTGCCACCACCATCACCGCCGGTGCGGGAGCTGGCCTCGGTGCCCAGGTGAAAACCTTCGCCTTCCCGCCGACGGACACCGGCACCTTTGCCGATCCGTTCCCCGGTTTCGGCGGTGAAGTCCGGGTGGCCACCGGCGACGTCAACCGTGACGGTGTGGCCGACTACATCGCGGGTTCTGGCCCCGGAGCATCGCACGTCAAGGTATTTGACGGAGCCACCGGCGGACTGCTGCACAGCTTCCTCGCCTACGACGGGTTCGCCGGCGGGGTCTTCGTGGCCTCGGGCGATGTCAACGGCGACGGCTTCGCCGATATCATCACCGGAGCCGACGCCGGGGCCGGGCCGCATGTCAAGGTGTTCAGCGGGGCCGATCAGAGCCTCCTGGCCAGTTTCTTCGCCTACATTCCGAGTTTCACCGGCGGGGTGCGCGTGGCGGCCGGCGACACCAACGGCGATGGCCTGGCCGACGTCATCACCGGTGCGGGCATCGGAGCCGGACCGCACGTCCAGGTGATCGATGGTGCCCTTCTCGGCCTGGTGGGGCCCGATGGGCAAATCACCGACGCCGCCCTGCTGTCCAGCTTCCTGGCCATCGGGGCCCCCGGTGGTGGCGTCTACGTCGGTGCGGGCGACGTCAATGGCGACGGTCTGGCCGATGTCATTACCGGGGCCGGGTCCGGCAGTTCCACCGTCGGCGTCTTCAGCGGTGCCGATTCGAGCCTGCTGACCAGTTTCCAGGCCTACGGCGATTTCGGGGGCGGGGTGCGTGTGGCCGCTGGCGACCTCAATCACGACGGCTTCGCCGAGATCGTCACCGGTGCGGGGATCGGTGGTCCCTCTCACGTCAAGGTGTTCGACGGCGTGACCCAGGATGTGTTGGCCAGCTCCATCGTCTTCGATCCTGCGGTGTTGACGGGCGTGTACGTCGCGGTCGGCTGAGTGTCTGTCCTGCTCGGGACCAGTCGTCCATTGAGATCGGCCCCGAGCTGGACAGGATGGCCCATTCTGTGCCGATCGGGGCTGGAGTCGCTAGAATGCGAACGCGACACCGGCCAGACGAGCAGGAGAGGGGCCATGAACCACCACGACGAGAACTGCCCGAAAAAGGCGGAGCATCTGCTCCCGAAGATCAGCCAGAAACGCATCGATCCGCCCGCTCTGTCGGCCGATACCTCGGTCAGCCAGCTCATCGACGAGGCGTTCCTGTCCTACAACGCCGGCCGGCTCCGCGAGGCGTGCAAGCTCTACACGACCAAGATGCTCGCCGACAACAGTGTCGTCGGCCTGTCACTCTCCGGGGCCCTGTCGCCGGCCGGGCTGTGCAAGTCGGCCCTTATTCCGCTCATCGAGGCCGGCTTCATCGACTGGATCATCAGCACCGGGGCGAACCTCTACCACGACACGCACTTCGCCCTCGACATGCCGATGCACCAGTCCCGACCAGGACTCGACGACCACGCCCTGCGTCAGCACCAGGTCATCCGCATCTACGACATCGTCTTCGACTACGAGAACCTGCTCGGCACCGATCGCTTCTACCGCACCCTGTGCCGCGGCGAAGCCTTCCAGAAGACGATGGGCACCGCCGAGTTCCACCACCTCGTCGGCAAGTACCTCGCCGAGCGTGAGGATCAGACCGGCCAGCGCGGCAAGAGTCTGCTCGCGGCGGCGTATCGGGCGGCGGTGCCGATCTTCACGTCGTCGCCGGGCGACAGCTCGATTGGCATGAACCTGGCCGCCCTGCAACTCGAAGGCAGCAAGCTGGCCATCGATCCGCTGCGCGACGTGAACCAGAGCGCCGCGGTCGTCTGGGACGCGAAGAAGGACGACGGCGTCAGCAGCGTGCTGATCCTCGGCGGCGGTTCGCCGAAGAACTTCATGCTCCAGACGGAGCCGCAGATCCAGGAGGTCCTCGGCCTGGAGGAGAGCGGCCACGACTACTTCTTGCAGGTGACCGACGCCCGACCCGACACCGGCGGCCTGTCCGGAGCCACGCCGGCCGAGGCGATGACCTGGGGCAAGGTCGATCCGGAGCTGCTGCCCGACTCGGTCATCTGCTACGCGGACTCGACGCTTGTGCTGCCGCTGCTGACCGTCTACGCCCTGGCGAACCGCGCACCACGACAGCACCGACGCATCATGGACCGGATTCCCGACCTGATGCGCCAGTTGCAGGCGAGCTACGACCGGTCACCGCGTCGCGGGAAGTGAAGAATCGTTAACCACAGAGGCACAGAGGACACAAAGAAGACAATCGTTTTATTCTTCTCTGTGTCCTCTGTGCCTCTGTGGTTCGTTCCTCTTCGCTTCAGATGCCGCGCTTCATGACGGCGAGCTTGCCCTCGTCGATGAGGGCCTCCAACTCGGCCCGGCCGAGCGGCTTCGACGGGACGCCGTCCTTCGGCACTTCGAGCTTGCTCACCCAGGCGGCCGCGTTCAGGAGCAGGGTGCGCATGTTGTCGTCGCCGAGGTTGGTGTGCTTGTGCAGGCCGGTGAAGCCGAAGCCACGGCCCTTGTCCGGCCGTTCGTACGCCCACGCCATGACCTGCGGCTTGCCGGCCTTGACCGCCTCCCAGACGGCCGGGTTGCCACCGTGCGAGCTGGCCGGCTTGCTCTCCGCCTGGAGCGTCTTCGTCGGCGCGACGGCGGCCAGGATCGGCGTGACGCCCTTCATGTCATCGACGAAACGCATGTGGTAGTACCACTCATCGTTGATGGTGAACGGCTTGACGCCGCGTGTCGTCTCGTGCTGGGGGATCGTCTTGAACTCCGGCGTCCACCACGGATTGACCGACCAGAACGCCTCGAAGTAGCCGCCCATCGCCTTCTTGAAGAGGTCGCCCTGCTTGCCCTTGTTGACCTCGACGCCATAGTGGATGGCCATGAAGCCGGCACCGCGTTCGATCGCCTTCTCGACGGTCGGATTGCACGCCGAGCCGCCATGATTGAGCAGGACGACGATCACGTCAGCATGGTCGAGGTTGGTCGGCCATTTCGGCTTGGTGTGGACGACGGCGTAGACGTTCGGATAGGTGGCGTTGAGCGTCTTCGCAAGGTAGATGGCAGCGGCGAGGAATTCGTGGTTGCCACGCGGACCGTGCGGGGCCGTGTCGGCGACGAAGACGATTCGCTTCACGCCGGTCGCGGCCTTCTGAGCCGCGTAGTCGAAGATGTCGCGTTCCTTCTTCTCCGCGGCCGGCAGACTGCTGCCGAGGCCGAGAAGGAAGATGGTCAGGAGGGAAAGTCGGAGCATGGGTGCCTCTCGGGTGGGACTGGATAACGCGGAGCATCGTACCCCGCGAGCCAGCCTCCGTCAACGCGCCAGCCCAACGACTGTCAGACAACAATCGAAATGGACGCAACCTCGATACCGGTCCCTACTCGGCCGGAACGACGCCTTCCTCCGTCTCGGCGATCAGGTGATCGACGACCGCCTTCAGGTCGTTGGTCCGCTGGAAGACGGCGAGCTGGCGATCGGCACTGGAACCCTCGCTCAGGATGCGATACGCATACTCGATCTGCGGTCGGCTGCCGAGTTCGTCGATCACGTCGGCCAGGAACCACTCGATGAACTCGCGGGCCAGCTCACGGGCCGGCACCTCCGCCTGCTTGCCCAGATCGAGGAGCTTGCCATCGAGACCGTAACGCACCGCCCGCCACTTGTTCTCGTCGATCATTGCCGTCGGGTAGATGCGGAAGGTCAGGTTGTCCCGGCGGAGCTTCCACAGCTTGAGGATGAGCGCCTGAAACAGGGCCGCCATGCAGACGGCCTCATCGACACGGGTGCAGACATCGCAGACACGGAACTCCAGGGTCGGATAGCGCCAGTTGGGTCGGACGTCCCACCAGAGCTTGGTGCCATCGGGAATGCACCGCGTCGCGACCAGGGTATCGACCAGGTGAACGAGGTCGCCCCACGAGTCGAAGACCGGCGGCACCCCCGAGCGCGGGAAGTGACGGAAGATGATGCTGCGGTACGACTTCAGCCCCGTGTTTCGGCCCATCCAGAAGGGCGAGCTGGAGCAGAGGCAGAGGATGTGCGGCAGGAAGTAGCGTGACACGTTCATGGCATCGATCATGAACTCGCGGTCCTCGATGCCGATGTGGACGTGGGTGCCGAAGATGAGTAGTTCCTGGGCCAGGTCGGCCATGTCCTGGCGGACGCCGAGGTAGCGTTCCAGGGGCGTGATTTCCTGCGTCGTCCACGACGAGAACGGATGCGTCCCGGCGGCAGCGATCTTCAGGCCGTTGCGGCCGGCGAGGCCCATGATCTCGCGTCGGAGCAGGATCAGTTCGTCGCGAGCCTCCGCCGGCGTCTGGCAGATGGCCGTGCCGACCTCGACCATCGACTGGTGCAGCTCCGCCTTGACCTGCTCGCGCAGGATGAGCTTGTCGTCCTGGAGAATCTGCGTGATGTACGAGCGCAGTTCACGCGTCTGCGGGTCGATGATCTGGTACTCTTCCTCGATCCCCAGGGTCAGCGATGGCGGCTTCATGACGGGCTCCTCAGCGTTTTTCGATCACGAATGTCGGCACCGTCGAGCCGCCGCCGGCAGACACGTTCAGAAGCGGGTCGGTCGAGATCCGCGTCAGGCAGCCCTCGACGAAGCGACCCAGGACGACGAACGGGGCGGTGTCGTATTTCCGTGGCGTCCAGCACACCCGACCATCGACCAGGCTCGGGTACGGCTCCTCCGGCAGGTCGATTCGCTCCTGGGCAACGTAGGGCGTCGTCAGGGCGGTTCGCACCGCCTCGTCCCAGCGGGTCTGATCGACGAGCCAGCCCAGGACGATGCCCTTGCCGCCGTAGTCGTCGTTCGGCTTGAGGACCAGGCGATCCTTGTTGTCGCGCACCCAGGGAAGCAGGTCGATCGGCTGGCCCTGCCAGAGCGTTTTGCGTTCCTCGACGACGCGCGTCCAGGGAACGTGCCGATCGATGACGGCCTTCTCGTCAGTGGCGAACCGGTGAGCGTTGCGCTCGTCGGTCAGGATGGCGAGGCTCGCCTTCTTGTAGAGCGGTTTGCAGCGAAACGGATTGGCCATGCAGACCGCCCCATCACGAACGGCGCGAACGATCGGATGATCCAGGCCGCCGTTCTGGATCAGTTCGCTGATCAGGACCCGTTTGTAGATGAGCGTGATGTGAAAGTCGCCGAGCCGGAGCTGGCCGTTCCGGTACTCGACCTCACGCGGATCGCCGATGACGCACTCCAGGCCGAGGGACTGAAAGTAGTCACGGAAGAGGACGAACTCGCTGAACGTCGGCACTTCCTTCCAGTCCAGGATGGCGATGCGTGGCGTCGCACGCCGACCGGCCCACTGATGGAACGCTGTCATCAGGCCATGCAGGACGCCGTGTCGGGCCGGTAGCGGAATCAGGCGATAGTGGTCGAGGAACGCTCCGGTGATCGGCAGAGAGAGAAACAGATCGGCCAGGCCGTCGGTGTAGCACGGGGCGGCCGGCGTCTCGGCGTTGAACTCGGTGAACAGGAAGTCGCGATCGGGAACGACGAACGCATCGAGTCGGCCCGTCGGCATCGGCGAGTCGAAGCGTGGATCGATGTGGAGGAGGATTTCCTCCTCGGCCGTGAGGTGGAACTGCCGGCGGAAGTCGGCATCGACCAGGCCGGCCTCGTGGATTCGGAGCATCACCCGCATCAGTACCGGCACACGCTCCAGAAGCAAGCGATACTGCTCTGGAGTGAGGAAGCGAGGCCGAAGCGTCGAACAGAGCGGGGTGGTGCCGAAGCAGAGCTGGCGACGCGGTTGTACCGTCTCCAGCATCGCCTGCGAGTCCCGGGCGACGGCGTCGGTCAGCAGCTCCCGGTAGCAGTGGATCGCATCGGCGAGCATGGACGCCTCCCTTCGGGGCGAGCGTGGGGCGTCAGCCCCATGAGTCTTATACGCGGTGAAGACGAAGACTCATGGGGCTGACGCCCCACGCTCGCCGAAGAAAATCAGAACAACTTGCTCCAGCGCAGTTCCTGGATCTGCGGTCGTGGATTGAGCGCCAGCCGGATGGCCAGGTCGGCCATGTGTTCGACGGCCCAGTTGAAGTAGGTCGGTGTCAGCGAGTTGACATCCAGATCCGGGGCCGGGTTCAGGAAGTCGATCGCGTACGGGATGCCATCGCGGACGGCCCATTCCAGGGTGTTCATCTCGTAGTTGAGCGCCCGGCAGAGCTTCAGGCAGTCCTCGACGATGCGCTGTTCCAGACGCGGTTCCAGCGGCCCGGCATCGGCCAGGTAACGTCGCTGACCCGGATCGTAACGCATGACCAGCACCTCCTGCTCGCCCAGGGCCAGGCAGCGGACGTAGCTCTCCCACTGGATGAATTCCTGGACCACCATCGTCAGCAGGCCGGACTGGTTGTAGTGGAACAGAAGCTCGTCGAGCGAGTGGCAGACCGAGACGTTCCGCCAGCCGCCACCGTGGGCGTCCTTGAGGACGCATGGCAGACCGACGTGATCGACGATGCTGCCCCAGTCGAGCGGATAAACCAGGTTGCGCAGGCTCTCATTGTGGACGATGCCGGGCACGTACTCGCGGTTGGGCAGAACGACCGTCTTCGGATGAGCGACGCCGAGTCGATCGGCCAGGGACGCTTCGAGGAACTTGTCGTCGGCCGTCCACATGAACGGATTGTTAACGACGTGGACCCCCTGCAACACGGCGTTCTTGAGATAGCTGCGGTAGTAGGGCACCTCATGCGAGATGCGATCGACCAGCAGGGTGTACGGGCAGGGCTCGTTCATGCGGGTGCCGCCGAGTCGGACGTACTCCGCCACGACGCCGGCATTCCGCCGGGCGACGGCATCGAGAAAGGCCGGTGGAAAGGACCATTCCCGCCCCACGATCAGGCCGATTTTCCGCATGTCGCCGGACTCCGCGAAAACGGCCCGGTCGGGCCGTCATTCCCAGTAGTTGCTCGCCAGCTGGTGCAGCCAGCGGAAAGTTTGCTCGATCTTCCGCCGCCGGGCCGCCTTGAACTCAGGGCCGACCCGAAACCGATCGATGGTCTCATCGTATTGCGCCAGGTAGCGCTCGGCCCATCGATCGACGGTATCGGCCCGTGGCGGAGCGACATCATAGCGTTCGCAGAGCAGGGCGAGCAGTTCGACCGAGGGCATGTACATGCCCTCGCCGTCCTCGTCCAGGGCGAGCCGCTCCGGATCGGCGAGGATCTCGTTGACAGTGGCGACGAGCTTGGCGGCGAGCAGTTCCAGGTAGGCCCGGGCTCCGTCGTTGGCGAAGTTGTCTTCTCCCCAGTTGCGCATGGCGGGCCTCTGTTCTGTGGCGAGCGTGGGTTCTGTGGCGAGCGTGGGGCGTCAGCCCCATGAGCATTTCTTCGGAGCGTGCCGACCGTCATGGGGCTGACGCCCCACGCTCGCCTGGCTGTCGGCTCAGTCGTGTCCGGACAGATAACAGTCGAGCATCTGCTGCCAGACCGGCCAGTCATGGGCGAAACCGTCCCAGATTCGCAGAGCGTTGCCGATGTCCTTCTTCCAGAGAAGGGCCGAGAGCCGTTCGTTCGACTCCCGCAGACCATCGTCTCGCCCCACCGCGAGTATGATATCCAACTGTCGTAGAGCCGACAGCCGATTCGGGTCCTGTTCGTTGGCGATGAAATCGACCGGGTTGTTGAAGTAGACCGTCGGATCGTAGTAACTGCCGACGAAGCGACGGATGTCGCACAGCCCGCTCATGCTCAGGATGCGATGGACGTGGTCGGGATGTCGCAGGCCGAAGTTCAGGGCGTGGTAGCCGCCGAAGCTGCCGCCGACCGTGATCAGGAACGGCGTCGGATCGTGCCGTTCCACGAGCGGCACCACCTCCTGGATCAGGTAGCGGTCGTACTCCTCCTGTCGAGCGGCTCGCTCCCACGGCTGGCGATGGGAGGCGTACCAGCTCTCGCGATCGACCGAATCGACACAGAAGACCATGATCTGCCCGGCCTCGATCGGTCCGGCCAGGTGGGCGATCATGCCGCGGTCTTCCCAGTCGAAGAAGCGACCACAGGAGGTGGGAAATATCAGCACCCGGGCGCCAGCATGGCCGAAGGCCAGCAGGTCCATGTCCCGGCGGAGATTGGAACTGTACCAGCGATGAAAGACGCGCCGCATCGGTTCTCACGGACAAAGGAGGTAGGGACAGTGGTATGTCAGCGGTGTCGGCCGGCTCGCTCCACGAACTCATCGAACAGATGCCGCATCGGGGCGTGCTGCACCAGTTCCTCGGGGTGCCACTGGACGCCGACCATGAAGCGACCGTCCGTTCGTTCGATGCCCTCGATCAGACCATCGGGAGCGCGGGCACTGGCGCGAAAGTCCGGAGCGAGTTTCTTGATCCCCTGGTGGTGCATGCTGTTGACGCGGACGTGCCCCGGTCCCATGAGTCGGCCCAGAAGCGTCGAAGGCTCGGCGACGACCTCGTGGGCGAGGTAGTCGCGCGTGAAGGGCGGCTCCGGCGGGAAGCAGTTGTGCTTGATGCCGTGGTCGTACTGTTCGGGAACGTGCTGATAGAGGGAGCCACCGGCGGCGACGTTCATGGCCTGGATGCCGCGGCAGACGCCGAAGACCGGCAGACCATCTTCCAGAGCCCAGCGGAGCAGCGTCAACTCCGTCCAGTCCCGATCCGGGTCGGGCCGATCACTGAACGTGTGCCGTTCCTCGCCGTAAAGCGCCGGATCGAGATCGACGCCGCCACAGAGGAAGAGGCCATCGAGTCGGTCGTAGATGGCCCGGAGCGTGTCCGTGTCATCGGTCAGCAGCGGAATGATGAACGGCACCGCCCCGGACGTGGTCAGTGCCCGGACGTAGCGCTGGCCCATGATCCAGCAGCGCGTGGACAGGTGGCCGGGAATCGGCTCGCGCGTCTGTGTCGGTACGCCAATGAGCGGGCGCATCGTGATCCGTCCTCCGATTCCAGCCGACCACCGAGGAGAGGTGCAGGCACCTGCTTCCGTACCCTCTATCGCCGAGGAGGTGGGACCAGGTCGAGCCAGGGGAGCGAGCATCCCGCCCCGACGGGCAACCATCCCTGGCACGATCCCTTCGATCGCGATGATTCTCGCAGTCGATCCGATTTGCCCAGATCTAGCCGTTTGCCTCGCCCGAAACCTCCCTCTAAAGGATAGGCTCAGAAACCCCGGTTTCGCAAGGGGCCAGTCAGAGAAACGTCACCGGCTCTCCGGATGCGGGGTAACCACGGTTCCGAGCGGCGGCAGCCCGCGCGACCGGACATCGATGATGCGATCCTTTTCGGTCAGCCCTTCATCCACCGGAATCAGGTCATCGACGTTATCCGGTCTGGACACCGGCCAGCCAAGGACCACCGTTCGCTTCTCCAGGCGGTTCCCCTCGCCGATGACGAGAACCTGGGCCCGGTCCCGGCTCCACACGTCAGCCAGCAACACACGTTGCGGCACCATGAACTGTGGCCGGGCCTCTCCCAGCGACAGGCGAATGCGGACACGCAGGCCCGGTAGCAGGAGATTCTTCGGGTCTCCCACCCGGGCCCGCATGCGCAGCTTGCCGGCCTCGGCGTCCACGCGAACATCGACGAAATCGACCTGGCCGGCGTGCGGAAAATCGATCTCGTCGATCAGGCCGACCTGGACCGGCAGACCAGCCTTGTCTGGCTTGATCCGCCGCAATTTCAGGACGGTTCGTTCGTCCACGTCGAAGGCGACGCGAACCTCCTTCGCGATCACGGTCGCAAGAATGGTCTCGTCGGCGCGAACCAGGGTGCCCACGTCGACCAGTCGCTGACTGATCCGGCCATCCATCGGAGCGAGGATGCGTGTGAAGGACAGGTTGATGCGGGCCATTTCGATCGCGGCCTTGCGGGCATCGATGGAGGCACGGGCCGTGTCCCGTTCGGCCTGGGCCCGATCCACCTCCTCGCGCGACACGGTTGTTGGCGGAAGGGCCTTCATCCGCAGCAGGTCGGCCTCGGAGCGGGCGAGTGTCGCCTGGCCGATCGCCAGGTCGGCCTCGGCCTTCTTGAGTGCGGCCTGGTAGGGCCGGGGATCGATCTCGAACAGCACGTCCCCCTCGCGGACCTCGGAGCCGTCCTTGAAGTGGACCTTCTCCAGGTATCCCGTCACGCGGGCCCGCAACTCGACCAGGCCGGCCGACTCGGTCCGGCCCGTGAAGACGATCGAGTTCGTACCGGGTCGGACGACCGGAGTGAGATACGCGACCGTCGGCGGCGATGGATCCGCCCTGACGGCCGACAGCAGCAAGAGCGAACCGAGCAGCGCTGACAGGAATCGAACGTTCATGATGCGGCCTCTTCCTTTAGCCCCCGGCTTGCCGGGGGTCTTCGCATCGACGCACCCCCGGCAAGCCGGGGACGAAATGGGACGTCACTTCCCGCCGATCAACCGGACGCGCACCGGACTCCCGGACGCCTCGTCCAGCTCGACTCGCAAGGCTTCCTTCCGTGCGTCGCGATCGATGGCGAACGTGACCAGATGCGAACCGTTAACCAGCTTCAACGTCGTTTCCGGCTTCACATCAATCGGCGTCTGGTCGAGCCAGAGACGCAGGCCCTTGCCGTTGCCGATCCGGAGCAGGGCGTCGCCGGGAGCCGACACGTCCACCTGGAAGCGTACGAAGCTCAGGGTCGGGCTGACCTCGCCCAGCGGCCGTTTGACGGTCAGCGATGGCAACTCCGTCAGCGGCAGATCGCCCGCGACGGTGCTGTAGACCGGACTCCAGACGAACACTGGATCGGCGCTGGTGACCGCGTGATGTCCCCGGGTCGCCAGCGGCCGGAAGGCTCCCGGCGTTGCTTCCAGGGTCTGCCAGCGGCGAACGAGTCGGCTCTTGCTCACCGAGTACGGTCCGACCTTGCCCAACTCGCTGAGATACCGGACCAGGTCGAGCAGTTCCTGCCGAGTGAGCGGATCGGTCAGGCCCTCGGGCATCAGCGATTTTCCCTCACCGCGCTCCTCGATCGTGCGCGTCGGGATGACGACCTCCCGGTCCTCGGCATCACGCAGGACCAGTTCCTCCTTCGTCTCGCGGATCTTGATCCCGTTGAAGACCTTGCCGTCGGTCGTGGCGACGATCAGCGAGTGGTAGTTCTCCTTGATCGCCTTGGTCGGCTCGAACAGGCTGTCGAGGATGTAGTCGGCCTGGGCACTGGCACCGACACTGCTCAGGTCCGGGCCGACCTGACCGCCCGCGCCGCCGATGGCGTGGCACTTGAGGCAGGACAGATCCTTGCGGCGGTAGATCGCCTCGCCGCGCTGCGGATCGCCCCGCTTCGGCAGGTCGTCGAGGAACGCCGTCCGCTCCGTCGGCGTGAAGGAGCGCGGCTTGCCATCGAGGCCGCCGGCCTTGCTCAGGGCCCGGATCAGATCGGCTTCCTCCCGGCCGGTCGAGCGTGCCGCCCGAACGGCGAGCCGTGCGATGTCGGCGGGGAGCTTCTGACCATTGAGGACCATCGCCAGGATGTTCGCCGCCTGCTTGTGGCGAACGAACGCTCCGATCAGGGCGTCCACCTCGGCCGGGGCGAGCTTCGGCAGCAGGGCGACTGTCGCCTTCGCAGCCATCGGCGTGTCACGAGAAACCAGGGCGGCGGCAGCGACGGGATCGCCCCCCTCGGCCGCTCGTTGCAGCGCGGCCGTCCCCTCGGTCAGGTCAAGGGCAGCGATGGCGTTGAACAGGGCCAGCCGCTCTTCGGGTGAGTTCTCCTTCAACCCGGCCCGACGGAACAGGTCCGGCAGCGACTCTCGCAGCCGCCATGCGCCGATCAGGTCGGCCGTGGCGATGCGCACCGGCTCGGTCTTCGCGTCCAGCAGAGTCACCAGCCGCTTTGCGTCCCCGCTCGGCCTGACGTTCCGGGCTCGGGCGGTCTGTGCCAGGGCCGTCAGAGCGACGACCTGACCACGCGGTGTCAGCGAATCGCCCAGGACACGATCGAAGACCAGTGCCAGATCGGCCGGGCCCCCGAGGGAGGCGATTAGCTGGAGGACGCCTTCCTCGCCATCCTTCGCGACCTTGCCCTCGCGGACGAGCTTGACCAGGGCCGGCACCACCTGCGGCGAGCCGGCCGCCTTGAGAGCGTAGAGCAGCCGGGTCGGGTTGCCGCCGAAGTCGAACTTGCCGGCCTGGAGCGCCGGGAGCCAGACGGCTTGCAGATCCATCAGCGTCTGGGTCAGGCCGTAGTCAAGGAAGCGATCCAGCGGCCGATCCAGTGCGACCAGGGCCAGGGAAGCCGATCGCGGCGAGGGGATCAGGGCCAGGGCGCGGACGGCTTCCAGACGCACCTGCGGATGATCGTCGGCGACGCGCGGAGCGAGCAGGGCCAGCGGATTGTCCAGCCGGGCCGCCCAGCCCGCGACGACCCGCACGGCCGCCGCCCGGATGCGATGATCGCTCGCGTTCAGCAGCGTGGCCAGCAGTTTCGGCTCGACCTGATCGACGGCCTGGTACGTCCACAGGGCCTCCAGTCGATGCGGATCGGCACTCGCGTCGGCTGGCAGGGCCGCCACCCAGGTCTGGAGAGCCGGCACGACCACCTTGCCGCCGCGCTCCTGGAGGACGCGCCGTCCCTGGTGCCGTGTGAACTGTTCGGAGGCCTTGAGGAAGTCGAGCTGGGCGGGCTTGATCTCGCCCTGACGCAGAGAGGAGAAGTCGGGCCGCGGAGCGAGCGGTCGGTCCTTCCTCGTGACACGCCAAATCCGGCCATGCGTCAGGTCACGCCGTGGATCACGGAAGTCCACCTCGCCGTGCTGAATGATCGGGTTGTACCAGTCGGCGATGTAGATTGCCCCGTCGGGTCCCATCTTGATGTCGATCGGCCGGAAGGCGGCATGGTTGGTCTTGATGAGGTCGGCCTGCTGTCGAGCCTGGTAGCCGGCTCCGTCCGGGACGAGCTTGAATCGGCAGACGCGATGGCCGCGGAAGTCGTTGGTGAGCAGGTCGCCCTGCCAGTCCTCGGGCAGATGTCGGCCGCTGAGGATCTCCAGACCGCAGTACTTCGGGCTGCCCGGATTCAGACCATTGAGGATGTGCTTGCCACCGGGCGAGGCCGTGTAGGTCGCTCCCGGAATGACGTAGTTGACGCCCTCGTTGCCCGCGCCGTCGGTCAGGAATTCCTGACCCCAGCGGTCCCAGTGATGGCCCCAGGTGTTCCACAGTCCCTTGACGAGGACCTCGAGCTGCTCGGTGTCCGGGCGATACCACCAGACGCCGCCGCCGTTGAGGCGACGAACGCCGTAAGGCGTCTCGATGTGCGAGTGGATGTAGACCGACTGGTTGAAGTAGAGCCGACCATCTTCGCCCCAGCGGAGAGTGTGGATGATGTGGTGCGTGTCCTCGGTGCCGAAGCCGGACAGCAGGACGCGCCGATTGCGTGCCCTGCCCTTGTCGTCCGGATCGGAGAAGTGCAGCAACTCGGTACTGTTGCCGACATAGACGCCGTCGTCGCCGGGCTCCAGGCCGGTCGGGATCAGCAGGCCATCGGCGAAGACGGTCGTCCGATCGGCCTTGCCATCGTGGTTGGTGTCTTCGAGGACGAGAACACGATCGTTGGCCTTCTCGCCGGGCTTGATCTGAGGATACGATTCCGAACAGGCGATCCAGAGACGACCGGCGGGGTCGAAATTCATCTGGATCGGCTTGGCGAGCATCGGATCGGCGGCGAAGAGGTTGACCTCGAAGCCGTCGGCGACCTGGAACGATTTCCGCTCCAGCTCCGGGTCCGGATCGGGGATGTTCTTCAGGTCGCGCTGAGCGGCCACGGGAATGAGAACGACCGCCAGCAGGGCCGGGAGAGAGAGCAGGAAGTAGCGCATGGAATGGTCCCAACCGTTCTTCGTCGCGAAGTTCGCCATCAAGAGCCGACTACATCGCTGTCTATCAGAGCCGCGCACGCAGCGAGGCCGCAGGCCGAGCGGAGTAAGCGCACC
>CAYYJM010000001.1:21528-79406 GCA_964471755.1 uncultured Alcaligenaceae bacterium | reverse complement strand
CGGTGTCGCTGCGCTCCTGAGCGAGGATTGGTGGGCCTGCGCTGTTCCGGCCTTCCGGGACGACTGGGCGTCGGTGGCGCTCCCGCCCACCCTACGTTTTGGCTCGATACCGGAATGGACCCAGACTTACCCGGAAGCAAAAAATCGAGGCCGTGGTTCGCACCGAAAATCGGTCCGAACCACGGCCTCGGTTCTTTCTCTCAACTCAAGCCTCAATCGCCATCGTCGTCATCGTCGTCGTCATCGTCGTCGTCATCGTCGTCATCATCGTCATCGTCGAGGTCGTCGTCCTCGTCGTCGAGGTCATCCTCGAAGTCGTCCTCGTCATCCTCGAAGTCGTCCTCGAAGTCGTCGTCTTCCAGGTCATCATCGTCGAGGTCGTCTTCCTCGTCATCATCGTCGAAGTCATCGTCATCGTCATCGTCGTCCTCATCATCGTCGTCCTCGTCTTCCTCCTCGGCAAGACGCGGAGTGAGAAGCGGCTCGAGCAGGTCGAGATTCACCTCGTCCGCAGGATGGGTGGTCTCGACCTCGGTGGACAGTGAAGCAGCCAGGAGTTTTCGCATCAGGGGATCCTCGATCCAGGACAGAAAGTATCTCGAAAGCGAACCGTCGATGACGACGGGTCGCGTGGCTCAATCAGTTCCTTCGGCGTCGTCGCGTCCCAGCGGCCTCGACGTCACCTTCGGGGTGCAGGCCTCATTCCCATTCCGGGTTTCGACCTCAGAGTCAAGATGCGGCAACAGATCCACCAGGGCCGGGCTTCCCTCCGAGGTACACTCTTAGTAGGGGAATCGAACGAGGCCGTCAAGCGGTTCTGCGGGCTTTCTCCGGGCAGATTTTTTTCTTCCGATGCGTTGCGGTATCTCCTGTCCAGATCATGGGTTGAGCCATATCCTGGCCGACAGCCCGGGGCTTTCGAGAAAAAACATGACGCGACCGCGAACACTGGGAGAACTGCGAGCGGCCGGCCATCGTTCGCAGTCGGTCAAGCAGGAGCTTCGCCGCAACCTCCTCCAGGCCCTGCGCCAGGGGCGGCCGCTCTTCCCCGGCATCGTCGGCTACGACGACACGGTCCTGCCACAGATTCAGAACGCGCTGCTGGCCCGGCACGATTTCCTGCTCCTCGGCCTGCGCGGTCAGGCCAAGACGCGCCTGCTCCGTCAGCTCGTTCAGCTCCTCGATGACGCCCTGCCCATCCTGGCCGGCAGCGATGTTCACGATGACCCCTTCGCTCCGATCAGCGCTCACGGTCGCGACCTGGTCGCTCGCCTTGGCGACGATGCGCCGATCGAATGGATCGGCCGGGACGACCGCTATCACGAGAAGCTGGCGACACCGGACACGACTGTCGCCGACCTGCTCGGTGAGATCGACTGGGCGCGTCATCTCGAAGGCCGGTCCCTGGCCGACGAACGGCTGCTGCATTTCGGCCTGATCCCACGGGCCAATCGAGGGATCTTCTGCCTCAACGAGTTGCCGGATCTGAGCCCGCGTATCCAGGTCGCTCTGTTCAACATCCTGGAGGAACGCGACGTCCAGATTCGCGGCTTCCCGCTGCGTCTGCCCCTGGATCTGTGTGTTGTCTTCAGTGCCAACCCGGAGGACTACACCAACCGTGGCCGGATCGTCACGCCGCTGAAGGATCGCATCGGCAGCGTCATCCGCACGCACTATCCCCGAACACGGGCCGAGGGGGTGGCCATCATCCGCGACAACGCCAACCTGGAACGGGACGAGATGATCGTGCAGGTTCCGGATTTCATGCTCGACGTGGTCGAGGAGTTCGTCCGCCTGGCCCGGCAGAGTCCCGCAGTCAACGCGGAATCCGGGGTGAGCGTCCGACTCTCGATCACGGCGGCGGAGGTTCTCGCCAGCAGTGCCGAGCGACGGGCCCTGCTGCTGGGCGAACCGGAGGCGGTGCCGCGAATCTGCGATCTGCCGGCTCTCGATGCCGCGGCCCGGGGCAAGGTCGAACTGGCCCTGACCGAGGAGACGCAGGACGAAACCCTGTTCGAGGGGCTGCGGGGCGAGGCTGTCCGGGTGGTGTTCGCGGAACGCTGTCCGAGTCTGGAGCCGGGGCCGATCGTCGCGGCGTTTCAGGGTGGGCTCACCTTTTCGGTCAGTGATCGGAGCGGGAGCGATCGCCACCGGGAACTGGAGTCGCGTTTCCCGGTCCTGGCCCTGGCGGTGGATGGCCTGGTCGGTTCATCGGCGTCCCTGCCGCGCCGGGCGAGCGCGGTGGAATTCATCCTGGAGGGATTGACCCGGTTGAAGCTGCTTCGCCGGGTGATCGAGGGGGACGCGACGGTCTTCGGCGAGCGTGGCCCGGCGAGTTCCTGACCTCACGCCAGGCCCAAAGCCTTCCGCTTCTCGTGGATGAATGCGACGTGGTGTGGGATGTGATCGATCACGCCCTGAAGGATCTGTTCCAGGGTACGCGGCCCCCGCTCGCTGTGCGTCCCGGGTCGGGCGAGAATCTCCGGCCCCTTCGTGCGCAGAATGCGGCCGAGCTGCGACCGGGTCACCTCGACGATGCGCAACTCCTCTTCCAGATCGCGATCGTTGTAAGCCAGCGCGGTCACGAAGTGATTCTCGTCGGCTCCCTGGAGGATCGGATTGTCCAGCGCGATCATGCGCTTGATCCGGTCGGCCAGGATCGGCTCGAAGTCAGTGATGTGAGCGACACATTCCAGCGTCGTCCACTTGCCAGCGATCGGCCGGGCGCGGAGTTGCTCCCGTGTCAGGCCAGCGACGGCCTGACGCAGGAGTGTCGGTCCTTCCAGATACTGGTGGATGAGAGTGGTGAGATCGGCCATGGGTGCATCCTCAGGAGGGAGAGTTCGTTCAGCCAGCCTTTCGTTCGAGCATCTCACGCAGCAGGAGCAGCTGGGCCTTCCGCTGCAAGACCGGAGCGTAGGGATCGAACTCGATTGTCTCGGAAGTAACCCGGCGGAGCAACTCCAGGGCGATACGGCGAATCTCGACATCGTGCCGCTCGAGCGCTTCGAGCAGAATCGGAACGCTGACGGTGCCATGTTGCAGGATCGCGGCCGCCGCTGCCGGGGCATCACTGGTTCGCAGCAGGTCCACCAGACGGCGGATCTGTTCTTCCTCGACGACCGTGTGCAGGGCCGGCCGTGTCGGCTGGCGGACTTCCACGGCGGGAAGGTTTGCCCCGCCACTGAACGGAGCGTCGGAGAAGCTCCGGCCAAGATACTCCTGGATCGCCAGCGGATCGTTGACCAGCACCTGCGGCGTGCCGTGGCAGAGTACCTTGCCGGACTTGACCAGGTAGCTCCGATCGGTGATCGACAGGACATCGCGAACCCGGTGGTCGGTGATCAGGATGCCGATCCCCTGGGTCCGCAGATCGCGAACGATCTGCTGGATGTCCTCGATTGTCTGTGGATCGATGCCGGCGAACGGCTCATCCATCAGGATCAGGAGCGGATCGCAGACCAGACAGCGAGCGATTTCCAGCCGCCGGGTTTCGCCACCGGAGAGCCGACCGGCGTTGTTCTTGCGGAGGTGAGTCAGGCCGAACTTGCCCAGCACCTCATCGCACATGCGGTAGCGCTCGGTGCGAGTCGGCCTCCGACCGAGCGTCCGGTGTCGGGGCATCGCCTCCAGAATGGCGAGGAGGTTCTGCTCAACGGTCAGCTTGCGGAAGACGCTCTTCTCCTGGGACAGATAGCCCATGCCGAGCCGGGCCCGCTGGTACATCGGCAGGGCGGTAACGTCCTTGCCGTTGAAGCGGACGCTGCCACTGTTCGGCGTCACCTGGCCGGTGGTCATGCGGAAGCTGGTCGTCTTGCCGGCTCCGTTGGGGCCGAGCAGACCGACAACCTCGCCGATATCGACCTCGAAGCCGACACCCGCGACCACCTTTCGGCGGCCGTAAAACTTTTCCAGGCCGGTCACTTCCAGGATGGGCATCCGTTCCCCCTTGGAGTTCTCAGTATGTGAAGATCCCTGCTGTTCACCTCACGACGCCCATTCCTTGCGCTGGCGTGAGGAGGGAATCTTGAGCATCTTGCGATACTTGGTCACCGTGCGCCGGGCGACCGGGTAGCCGGCCGCGGCCAGCTTCTCGACGAGGTCCTCGTCCGACAGCGGGCTGGCCTTGTCCTCCTCGCCGATGATCTCGAGCAGCTTGTGCTTGATCGTCTCGTAGGCGACCTCTTCGCCCGATGCAGTTTCCGTACCACCGCCGAAGAACCGTTTCAAGGGGAACAGGCCGCGTGGTGTCTGAACCCATTTGTCATCCACGGCCCGGCTCACGGTCGTGACGTGGACGCCGACCTGATCGGCGATCTGCTGCATCTTCAGCGGCGCGATGTGTTCCGGCCCCTGCTCCAGGAACGCCCGCTGATGCTCGATGATCGCCCGTGTCACCTTGGCCAGGGTGTTCCGCCGCTGCTGAATCATCTCCTGGAGCCAGTTCGCCGCCTGGATCTTCTTCAGGACGTACTCACGCAGGGCCGGGTCGGTGTCCGGGTCGCGCAGCAGCCGCTCGTAGCGCGGGCTGATGTTGACCTTCTGCAGCCAGTCGTCCAGGAGCTTGACGTCGTAGTCGCCCTGCTCGGTGCGTTCCACGAGCAGGTCCGGCACGATGTGCTGCACCGGATCGGAGAGGAACTGCCGGCCCGGTCGGGGATCGAGCTTGCGCAGTTCCTCGATCGCCTCCTTGATGTCCGTCAGGTCGAAGTCCGTCCGCTTCTGGATGTGTGGCAGCCGATTGTGCTGGATGTCCTCCAGGTGGTTCTGGATCAGCTCGCGCAGAACGTCGAAATGGTCCATCTCGGGCGAGAGCTGGAGGAGCAGACACTCCTTGAGATTGCGGGCTCCGATGCCGGCCGGGTCGAGCTTGTGCAGCACGGTCAGGGCATCTTCAAGCTGGGACGAGGTCACCGGCGGATCACAGTTGAGGGCGAGATCCTCCAGCGGCGTCGTGAGGTAACCGTTCTCGTCGAGGTTGGCAACGAGGTAGCGAACCAGTCCACGGAGTTCCTCACTCAGGTCGAGGAAGGCGAGTTGCTCGTCGAGATGCTCGCCGAGCGAAGGCGGTCGGGACGCCATGTTCTGCATGGCCTCCTGCTTCTTGTCGGACGCCTCGGCCAGGCTCGCCCGCGAGAGCCGATGCTCCTCGTTGAAGTGGTCCTCCCAGTCGCGATTGATGTTGTCCAACCGATCGAAGTCATGCTCGGCATTGCCGCCGCCGGTGTCCACGTCGAGAACCTTGCGGTCGTAATCGGTGGTCGAGGGGCCGGCCGGCTCCTGTTCCAGGCCCTTCTCGAACTTGCGGAGTTCGAGAACGGGATTCTCTTCCAACTCCTGCTGGATGCGTTCCTGCAACTTGATGATGGGCATTTGCAGGATTTCCATCGACTGGATCATTCGCGGGGCGAGCAGCTGGCGCTGCTCCAGTCGTTGGCCCAGAACATGGTTTAGCTGCATCGTACCAGCCTCGTTAGAGCCTCTTCGCCCGGACTTCGCGAAGTCAGAGCGTCTGCCGACCTTGCAACGCGTCGGCGAGCATCTGGTTGTTGGCGAACTCCAGGACCGATCCCGTGGCGACCCCGCGTGCCAGTCGCGTAATACGCACCGGCAGGCTGGAAAGCAAGCTCGCCACATAGAGCGAGGTGCCGTCTCCTTCCAGCGTGGGGTTGGTCGCCATGATGACCTCCTTGATTTCTCCCTGCCGAACGCGCTCGACCAGACGATCGATGGTCAAATGTTCCGGCCCAATGTTTTCCAGGGGGGCGATTCGGCCGTGCAGAACGTGGTAGTGCCCTCGGAAGAGAGCGGTCCTTTCCAGGGCGAGCAGGTCGCGCGGTTGCTCCACGACGCAGACCGTGGTGGGGTCGCGCCGCACATCGGTGCAGATGGCACAGAACTCCTGTTCGGTCAGATGACAGCACTGCTGACAGAGGCGGATGCGTTCCTTGATGGCCCGCAGGGCTTCCGCCAGGGCCAGGACCTCATGGCGAGGTGCTGCCAGCAAATGATGCGCCATTCGCTCGGCCGTCTTCGGTCCCACTCCGGGAAGTTTGCCCAGTTCGAGCAACAGCCGGGCCACCGCTCCTTCGGGGTCCAGTCCCGATGGTGTTTCGTGGCGGGTCATGGTCCCTCCCGGGCGAGGCCGTCACGACAATCCGGGCAGGGGTAGATTCATTCCCGGCGGCAGCCCCAGGGCCTGGGCCATCTTGCTCGTCTCCTCGGCGATCAACCCTCGAACCCGCTCGATCGCCTGGTTCGTCGCCGCCTTGATCAGCTCTTCGAGCAACTCCCGATCGCCGCCGTTCAGCGCCTCGTCACTCAGGGTGACCGCCTGAACGATCATCTGGCCGTTGACCTTCACCTTGACCATGCCGCCCCCGGCATCACCCTCGGCCGACAACTGAGCAAGGCGAACTTTCAGTTGTTCGACTTCCTCGCCAATCTTGGGCAGATTGCCCATCATGCGGAACATTTGCAGGAAGTTGAACATGGCTCAGTCCTCCTCGTCGGGGGTGACCGCGTCGTGATCGCTGGCCGGGGCCCGATCGTCGTCCTTCGCCGAAATCGCCGGTCGGGAGCCGAAACCCTCGTCCGCACGAATGATTTGGGCTCCGAGGATGTCAATGGCGCGCCGGACCAGCGGTTCCTTCTCGGCCTCCTCGCGCGGATTGAGGCGCGGCCGGGGTGCCGGTTCTTCGGTGGGCTGCTCGGTCGTGGGGGGCTGATCCGGAGTTCCGCTGACCGATTCCACTCGGACGGTCCAGGGGCGATCGGTCAGGTTTCGCAACACCTGCTCGACCTTCCCCGCGTGCCGTTGACTGTACTCCTGAGCCTTATTGTACGTCGCGGCGAAGCGTAATACCAGAGTGTTTGGCCCGATAATTGCTGGTAATCCGGCGGCTCGGAGATCGTTCGCCAGCAAATGTCCTACCTGAGAAAGGACTTGCGCCCACAGAGCGGGCAGGTTGTCCGCCAGATTTTCGCTGGTCGAAAGAGGTGCCGCAGCCGGCATGGTCGTCGTCGGGCCTGACTGCACGGCCGATTTCAGGCCGATCCCGTCAGTCCGGTCGTTTTTTTTTACCACCTCGGGCGGCGAGGCCGGCCGGGCCGGGCTGGTCGGTGCCTTGACCTGGCCCGTCGCCAGCCACTGGGCCAGCTGCGGCACGGCGACCAGGTCCTTCAGCCGGGTCAGGCGAACGAGGGCCATCTCGACCAGGGTTCGACCGTGATCATTATCGCGCAGTCGCATGCGCGTTGTTGTCAGCACGTCGAGGCCGGCCAGGACGGCATCGGGCGACAGAACCCGGGCCTGCTCCGTTAGCGTGGCCCGCTGACCGGGAGCAACACCAAGGTTCGGAGCCGACTCGCCGGCAATCTGCACGGCCATCAGGTCGCGCCAGTAGGTCACGAGCTGATCGACCAGTTCGGCCATCTGGGCACCCTGGACCTCGGCCCGGTCGAGCAGGGCCAGAACCTCGGCGGCATCGCCCGCGACCACTGCGGCAGCCAGGGCGTGAATCCGCTCGTCGCTGGAACTGCCGAGCAGACGATGCACCTGCTCGACAGTCAGCGTGCCGGTGCCGAAGGCGAGCAGCTGATCGAGCAGGGACTGACCATCGCGCATGGAGCCGCGCGCCCGACGAGCGATCAGGTCGAGGGCCTCGGCCTCGGCGGACAGCCCCTCCGCCTCGACGATCCTGGCCAGGTGATCGCGGATGCGTTCGGGACTGAAGCCGCGCAGCTCGAAGCGCTGACAGCGCGACAGAATCGGAGCCGGCAGCTCCTGCGGATCGGTTGTCGCGAAGAAGAATTTGACGTGTGACGGCGGCTCCTCCAGCGTCTTGAGCAGAGCGGCGAACGACGCATTCGAGAGCATGTGGACTTCGTCGATGATGTAGATCTTGAAGCGAGACCGGGCCGGCCGATACTGCGTGTTCGAGCGCAGATCACGGATGCTGTCCACGCCGGTATTACTGGCCGCGTCGATCTCGACGACATCGACATCGTCGCCGGAGGTGATGCCCCGGCAGGCGTCGCAGACGTTACACGGCGTCGGCGTCGGACCTTTTTCGCAGTTGAGACACTTGGCGAGGATGCGAGCCAGAGTCGTTTTGCCGACGCCGCGTGTGCCGGTGAACAGGATGGCGTGCGCGAGGCGGTTCGATTTGATGGCGTTGGTCAGGGTCTGGGTGACGGCCTCGTGACCGACGAGTTCCTCGAAGGTCTGCGGCCGATAGCGGCGGGCAAGGACGGTGTAGCCCTCGCTCGATGGGGCCGGGGCCGGTTCCGTGGCGGGGGGGGCCGACTTCTTGGCCATGATGGTGATTCCCTTGCTTGCGCTGCGGGCTCCACGCTGCGGGTTCCCGGAAAACCGAGAACCCGCGCGGGGAAACCGAGAGAGGCACTCCACGCCACTCGGTCCGATGCTTATGGCTGCTCCCGTCAAGGCCTGACCAGGTTCACATCATTCCTCTGGGTGGGACCCCTCCCGGATTCTCCACGCGGGTCCGGGTGAGGGGGGAAGAGAGAACGCCTCGCGCTCCATCCCTTTCCCTATGTCTTTATACCGCCCTGCTGGACGGAAGTTCAACCCTCGTGTTTCTGAATCGTCACTTTCCGGATCTTCACCGGCTGAGCCAGCTTTCGGCTCCCCGGTCGCATGGCCTCGTCGGCCGCCACCGGCTGTTGGAAGATTATACGAGCCACGTCCAGGCCCTTCGTCACTTTTCCGAAGACGGTGTACTTCCCGTCCAGGAAGGGAGCCCGGCTCAGGGTAATGTAGCAGCGGCAGGCCGCGGTGTCCTCCTCGAATCCACGAATCGCGGCGAGAGTGCCCTCCTCATGAGGCAGGGTGTTGAACTCCTGCTTGAGCCAGTAGCCGATGCTGCCGTGACCCGGTTCGCCGCTCCCCTCCGGACAGCCGAACTCGACGTGTTCCAGCCGGGTGCCCGCGTCGGGCGACGCTTCCTCGTGCTTGCGCTCGAAACAGAGGCCGTCGTAATAGCCGACCTGGCAGAGCGCCAGGAAGTTCCGCACGTGATTCGGAGCCTGCTCGGGGAAGAAGGCCAACTCGATCACGCCGCGATCCGTCTCGATGCTGGCCGTCCAGGTGATCTTCTTGCTGGCGGCCGAGGTGAACCGGATGCTGTCCCAGTCCTTCTTGACGGCCTGGTAGAGGCTGAAGACCGGCTTGCCGGACAGGGTGCGATCCGGCGGCCGGTTCGCCTCCACGGGCGGCGACTTCTCGGCCAGATGGGACACAGCCGCCTCGAACGGCTGATGCAGCCGATCGCGTTCCAGAGAGGCGGTCGCGTTCGGCGAATCCACCTGCTTCGGCGGCTTGGTCGGATCGTTGGGACTCGGCACGCTCACCGTCGGAGCGGTGGTCGGCTCGCCGCCCTGCGGTTGTGGAGTGGCACCACAGCCGATCGATGCGGCCAGGAATAGACAGGCAATCCGGTGCTGCCACGCCGACATGGCCGGCCTCCTTCGCGACGTTCGCGGGCGGTTCCTTCCCGAGGAGCCGCACTTTACTTTAGGCCACGTCGCGGAATCAAGGCAGGCCGGCACGGTGAGTGCGTCTGTAGTGGAGGTTGAACCCATGCGTCCACGATGGTGGGTGAACGTGGGGTGGGCGGGAGCGCCACCGCAGTTTTCCTGATCGGTGTCGCTGCGCTCTCGTCGGAGCATCGGTGGGCCTGCGCTGTTCCGGCCTGATGGGGCGATCGGGCGTCGGCGGCGCTCCCGCCCACCCTACCTTTAGGCTGCCGCGATGAGGAACCCGGACTCACCGACCGATCTGCACCCGCTCGACCACCATCAGGTTCGTCTTCAGATCACTCCGGAAGACGGCCTGACCGAACAGCTCCACCTCGCGGTTTAGGTACTGCTCCAGATCGACGTTGTATCCGGGCGTGACGTATGCGATCGGCTGACCGTCGCGTGTCATCATCAGGTAGACCTTGCGATTCTCGAGGACGCGTTGATTCGAGAAGCGCAGCACGCCCACGCCCGTACGGAATGGGAAGCCGCCGGTGCTGCTGGTGTGACTGGTATCCGGATTCGACTCCGAACGGGCCGGTGTGAACCGGCTGCCGGTTCCCCCCGACGGTGCTGGCTCGGCCGGTCGCACGGCCGGACTCTGGCCAGTCGGTCCGTAACCCAGTTGACGAAGGTATGCCGCCCGGTTGAGGGCCTGCATCGCCAGGTCGTGGTTGCGACCCTTCCCCTCAACCCCAACCTGGGTGTACAGAGCGATCGCTCCGGAATAGTTGCCCGCGCGATCGGCCTGCACCGCCTGGCCGTAGAGCTGCTCGATGGTCCCCTGCGCGGCACCGCCGCCGCTGTTGCCCGGGATGTTCAGGGTCGGCTGCGCCAGGTTCCCGGCGAACGTGTTGCCGCTGAAGGCGGTCGGATTCGCGGCCACCGTGGCGGGCTGGGCCTGGTTGAATGGAGTGGACCCGGCGAGGGGGCCGGTCGGGGCAGCGCCCTGATTACGCGTGACGGCCTCCGCACGGATGAAGCGATGTTCTCCCGGCGGCGGCTCGATCGGCAGCCAGGCTCCCTCATCATCGACCTGAGCCGGGCCGATGCTCACGACGATGGCTCCACGACTCAAGGCGGCACCGCGGTTGTCGGGGCGCTTGTCGTCCTTCTTCACCTCCGAACCGATCAGCACGTCCGCCTTGTCGTCGCGGCCGGTCGTCACCACCCAGGTCGGGTTATTCGGACTCGGCTGATGGACGTAGCGTTTGTTGATCCAGGAGAAGGAGCCCGGCGGCGGCAGGATGCACAACCAGCCATTCGCTTCCTCCTTGACGACCTGGACGACCGCCCCACGACGCAGGGCGTTGGTGGGATACGCCTTGTCCACGTCGCTGGGCAGGCTGCGGACGAGCGCCTCCGCCTGGGTCACCGTGGCGGTGTAGAGAATCGATTCGGGCTGGGCCGGCGCGTCGGCCGGAAGGCTCAGAGCCAGCCCACACAGCAACAGGCCGACGCGCATCGCCTCACCTCGCTGGAGAAAAGCTCATTTCGCTCAAGTTTGATCCGTTGTCCGCCATATACCGAAAGGCCGAGGCGATGCAAGAGCGGTTCTCGATCACTCGCGGAGCAGGGCCTCGACCTCCGCCTCGAACTGGGCCAGTTCCAACCGCGTCTCCCAGCTGCCCAGCAGGAGCGAATCATCCTCGCGGCCCTGACGTGCCAGGGCGAGGTGCCCCCGGGCCGCCTCCTTGCGCTGCTCCCGTCCCTCGATCAGGGCCAGCAACAGATGATCCAGCCGACTCGGCGATCCCTTCACCTCGATCGCCGCCTGCACCATGCGCGTCGCTTCCGCCACCTGGTCGCTGCGGTACAGGGCCAGCGCGAGCGTGTTCAGATACGCGTGCCGTGTCTCGGCCGGAGCGTACGTCGCCGCCTCGACGGCACGACGAGCCAGGGCCAGCGGTCGATCCGGTTTCACCCCCTCACGACCGAGCAGGCAGGCCCAGGCGATGTTGTTCGCCGTCGTCGCGTCCTTCGGCTCCGGGAAGGCGTCGAGGAGCTGGCCACAGACCCGCTTGTAGAGGAGCGGATCCTCGGCACCGAGCGCGGCGAAGGCGTAGCGATCCAGAACGGTCACCTGCTGACCGCCCTGCTTGACCGCCCGGGCGAAGGCCTGGACGGCCTGCGGCCACAGACCCTGACCCGCCAGGACGTGACCCCGCAGAGCCAGCACCGGCCAGTTGTCCGGCGTCTTGACCAGGGCCGACTCGACGTACGGTTGCAGAGCCTGCCAGTCGCTTCGACGCAGATCATTGCCGATGCCGGTGACGTTGCCCTGAATGGCGCGAGCGAGATCCGGCACCGCGCTGCCATGCTGCTGAAGCCCGACCAGAGCCCGGCCGCGCTGGCGGTACAGATCGCTCGCCTCGGGATGCTGCAAGAGCAGACGATCGAGGTGAAACACCGCGGCGAACCAGGCCGCTTCGCGCAGCGCGCACCTCGCCTCGCTGCGATGATGCAGACCGGCCAGCACCGGGTCCAGACGACGAGCCGCCGTCCGATCCGGAGCCGACGGGAGAGGGAAATCCCAGAGATAGACCCGGCTCGACTGATACAGGCTCCCCTGTACGGCGAAGCGTCGGCCGTCCGGTGCGAAGGCGACCTGATCGACGTGGAACGGCAGATACGGAGCGACCACCTGCTCGCGATCCGGTTCGCCCTCCAGACCGACGATGTGGACGAGCGAGCCGCAGGGGAGTAGCAGGTGCTTGCCATCGGGCGCGAAGACGAGCGAGCCGGCGACGCGCGGGACCGCTCGACTCTCGATCGCCTTGAGCGTGGCGGCATCCCAGAGAACCAGGGTGCCATCGCCCTGGCCATCGGTCGCGATGCCGGCCAGGACCTTGCCATCCGGCCGGAAGACGACTCGACCCAGAACGCGCTCGCCTCGGAGGCCCTGTTCCAGCGGTTCGCCCATCGGCTTGCCGGAGGTGAGATCCCACAGCGTGGTTCGGCTCAGGGTGCGCCCCTCGGCCGGAGCCAGGGCGGCCACGAGGAGCCGACTGCCATCCGGAGCCAGCACCAGCGAGGTCGCTCGGGGGCCGACATCGTCCAGGGTGCGCAGCAGGTTCCCCGTCCGCGCGTCCCAGAGATGAACCGCGAAGCTCTTCGCGGTCGGAGCCTGGATCGCCACTGCGAGCTGCGTGCCGTTCCAGTGCCAGTGCGATGGCAGTGCCGGCGGCTCGATGACGCTCCGGCCCGTCTCGCGGCCGGTGACCACGTCCCAGAAGCGGACGAGGAATTTCGATCGGCCGCCCTCGCGTTGCTCCTGTAGCGTCCGCACGGTCGCCGAATCGGGGCTGAAGTAGACCAGGTGGGACAGCAGGCCGCCACCGACGGTGTCGAGGACCGGCCCCTTGCGCTGATTCCGCACGTCCCACAGTTGCAGGAGATGTTCCGGCCGGCGCAGGCCGGTCAGCATCCAGCGACCATCGGGCGAGAAGGCCAGGTGGTAGCTACTGTCGAGATAGGTTCGCGGCGTCGGCCGAGCCGGGGCCTCGAACAGTCGCACCAGGCCGGTCGATTCGCCGAGCGCGAGCTGGGTGCCATCCGGGCTGAAGGCCAGGGCCGCGCCACTGTTGCCCTCCTGCGTGGCGAGCAATTCCAGGCCGGTGGCCGTGTCCCAGATGCGAACGGGTCGGCCAACGCCGGTCGTCGCCAGGCGCTGGCCGTCCGGGCTGAAGGTGACCGCCGTCGCCAGGTCGATCGTCCCGGCGACATCGTGGAGGAAGCGTTCCTCTCCCCCCGGCTTGCGCGAGAAGATACGCGTGCCGGTGCTGCTGGCGAACGCCAGGGCGGAACCATCGGGATGCCAGGCGATCACCGGCTGCGCGCGCGGTCCCTTGAGCAGTTCCTGCTCGCGCAGCGTGGTCGGATCGAACAGTCGGATCGCCACGTTGGAGAGATCGGAGCAGGCGACGGCGAGCTGCGAGCCATCCGGCGCGAAGGCCAGGCCGAAGAGGCCCGCTCCGGGCAGACGCACGCCGCGCGTCTTGCCATCGGCACGGGTCTGCACCTGGAGCAGACCGTCCTGAGCGATGGCGGCGAGGTACTTGCCATCGAGCGAATAGGCCACGGCCGTGACGCGGGTCTTGAAGCCGGCCAGGCTCTCGGTCGGCCGACCCGTCGCCGCGTCCCAGATGCGGACGATGCCGTCATCGCAGCCGCTGGCCAGCCACTTGCCATCGGGACTGTACGCAACGCTGTTCACGGAACCGGGATGCGTCCCCAGGGTGCGGAGGACGTGCCGGGTGGCGACGTCCCAGACCTTGACCGTGCGATCCAGGCTGGCCGTCGCGAGGTTGCGGCCATCCGGGCTCCAGGCCAGGGCCGACACCGCGGCGGCATGACCGCGAACCAGGCCGACGACGCGATGACCGGGCACGTCCCAGACCTTGAGCAGACCGTCATCGCCAAGCGAGGCGAGGTGTCGGCCACTCGTGCTGAAGGCGATGTGCCGCACGCGATCGGTGTGGCCGCGATGCGTTTCGAGCAACTCGGTGCCGGCTCCGTTCCAGACCTGGACGACGACCCCGGTCGCCGCTGCCAGGCGTGTGCCATCGGGGCTCCAGGCGAAGCTGACCACGCCGGCGGGATTGCTCGCGGGTTCCTGGCTCGTCTCCTCGGCCGAGTTCAGTGGCCACAGGGCGAGCCGATCGCCGGCCAGCACGGCCAGGCGATTCCCTTCCGGATGAAAGCGAAGCCGGGTCGGCACGGCGCGATGGTCAAGACATCGAACGACCTGGCCGGCGTCCAGATCCCAGATGCGGACGCCGCCGTCGTCGTGGCCCAGAGCCAGCCGATCGCCGGTCGGGCTCAGGTCGAGTGACACCGCCCCGGCCGTGGTCGCCGTGACGCCGAAAACGTCCTGGCCATCGATCACGTCCCAGACAACCACGGTGTTCTGAGCCAGCACGGCCAGGCGTCGGCCATCTCGACTGAAGGCCAGATCGTTGACCGGATACGCGGGCATGCCGAGCTTGCGTACCACCTGCCCGGTGCGGAGGTCGATCACCTGGACCTCGGGGCCATCGTCGGCGACGGCGACGAGATTGCCATCGAGACTCGGAGCCGCTCGGCGAACGGACGCCATCGGCACGGCGGCACGACGAGCCGGCACGGCAACGACCTGATCCTGGCCCGGGCCGACATCCCACGAGAAGAGAGCGGAGCCGACGAGAAGCACCTCCTCGTCGCCGGCCCGGAAGCCGAGGCCGAGGCCGACCTCGCCGACGCCGCAGCCGGTGACACGGGCTCCGCGAACGCAACGATCGAGCAGCCGCCACTCAAAGCCACGCTGCGGCTCGGGACACTCGTCGAGCAGCACCTGAGCGCGGGCGACGTTGCCATCGAGCCATTCGCGCCGGGCGATCTCGAGCCGGTGCTGATAGGTGGTCGTGTCGAGAATCTGCCGCAGTCGGCCCGCTTCGGTCTGATGGCGGAGCAATTGTTGTCGCGCTTCTTCGAGCTGCCGGACGAGCGACTCGGCTGGCGGTTCCTGACCCAGAGCCGTTCCTGCCATGAGGAACCAGACAAGAAATGCATGGCGGTACATCGCGTTCCCCTCCCTGGTGGCGAAGTATGGGCAGGATAACAAACACCGCGAAAGAAAATCGAGAGAGGATGGCGAATCAGCGGCTGGGTTGCCGGTCGGCGTCTGGAACAGCTCGACCGGAACGCACTCCACGAGCAGACGCAGGACGGTCTGATGCAGACTCATGGTCTCGACCGGGAGAGTTCCTCGATCAGACTTCGCAGCCGATTCCGGGCCCGGGCCAGGAGTTCGGGCGGCTCGGGCCACTGCTCCAGGATGACGGAGCCAGCGAAGCCGCGCCGCAGCAGACGCTCGAGTAGACCGCGAATGCCGGCATCGCTGTGAGCCGAGGGGCCCGTGAAAAGGGTCAGGTGACTGTCGCGATCGCCCCAGTTTTCATGGGCGTGCCAGTGGATGATCGGCACCACCTCACTCAGGAGATCGACGTAGCCACAGTAGTCGTGGCGGGTGACGTGGCAGAGATTGGCATGGCCCATGTCGAAGCACATGCCGACGACCCAGGGACTGGCCCCATCGCGATGCAACTCGGCGAAGACGGCGTTGAAGTCGTCCGGCGTCGTCTCGGGCGTGTTCTCCAGACTCAGGGTCACGCCGGCGGTGCGTGCCTGTTCGACCAGCGGAGCCAGGGCGTCGGCGAAGGCTCGCGGCCCCTGGTCGGTGACGAGATGCAGATTCACCACCGCCGCTCCGATGTCTGCCGCGAAAGCGATGCTTCGGGCCAGGGCGGCTCGCCCTTCCGGGTCGAGTGGCGAGGCGAAGTACGGCGCATGGACACTGAAGCGAATGTTTCGCGCCTGCCCCTCGGCCTTCAGACGCACCCGGCCGGCCGCGTCGTGGTCGTCCTCACACCAGCCGTAGCGGCCCTTGTCGCTGAACCACTCGAACGCATCGAAGCCATGCTCCAGGGCGAAATAGTACGGCTGGAAAGCCTCCACAATGTGCTTCGTCGTCTGATTGCCGATCCGGATGGCGGACATCGCCGTACACTCCCTGTCTGGATTCCCGGGGGATAGGAATGCCGTATGATGACGCTGCGCCTCGCGCGAAAGACGTCCTTCCGTGAGATTCTCCATGAACGCCGAACTTCTGTCCATCGGTAGCGAGCTGACCAGCGGCCGGAATCTCGACACCAACACCCAGTGGCTCAGTCGCCGCCTGGCCGAGATCGGCATCGTCGTCGGCTGGCACACGACCATCGCCGACGACTACCGGGCCAATCTGGAGGCGTTCCAGATCGCCACGCGCCGGGCGAAGCTGGTCATCGCCACCGGCGGCCTGGGGCCGACCCAGGACGACTTGACCCGCGAGGTTCTCGCCGCCCTGGCCGGCGTCCCACTCGTCGAGGACGCCGACTCGCTCGCCATCATCCAGGAGATGTTCCGTCGTCGGAATCGCGTCATGCCGGAGCGGAACCGCGTCCAGGCTCTCTTTCCTCAGGGAGCCGAGATCCTGGGCAACGACCGCGGCACCGCACCCGGCATCTGGATGCAGCATGGCTCGGCGTACGTCGCCGCCCTGCCCGGCGTCCCTACCGAAATGTACGCGATGTACGAGGCCCGCGTAAAGCCCCGCCTGCACTCCCTGGGTCTGTCCCAGGGAGTGCTGATCCAGCGCAAGATCAACACCTTCGGCCTGGGCGAGTCGCACGTCGAGGAGAAACTGTTCGACCTGACCCGTCGCGATCATCTGCCGGAAGTCGGTATCACGGCCAGTGATGCGGTGATTTCGCTGCGCATCCTGGCTCGTGGCGCGACCGAGGCGGAAGCCCTCGCCCAGGCCGCCCCGGTCGAGCAGACCATCCGCGAACGGCTGGGCGAGGTCGTCTACGGTGTCGAGGACGAGGAGTTGCAGCATGCCGTGGCGGGCCTGCTGGTTCGGCACCGCCTGAACGTCGCGGTCGCCGAGGGCGTCAGCGGTGGACAGCTGGCCGACGCCCTGGTGAGCGTTCCGGGAGCCAGCGCCTGGTTCCGGGGCGGCGTCATCGCCTACGACGATCGGCTCAAGCGCGAACTGCTCGGCGTGCCGGCCGACCTGCTGGCCAGGGAAGGGGCCGTGAGTGAAGCCGTGGTCAAGGCGCTGGCCATCGGCTGTCGGACCCGGCTGCGGACGGACCTGGCCCTCGCCACGGTCGGCGTGGCCGGGCCTGGTGACCTGACCGAGGATCGGCCCGAGGGGCTGGTCTGGGTCGCCCTGGCCCACGCGGACGGCGAATCGGCCGCCCGGTTCCACTGGATCGGCTCGCGAACGGAGATTCGGCGTCGAACGGCCAAGCTCGCGATGAACTTGCTCCGCCTGCACTTACTTCGCCGGTCTACTTGACGCGGAGCGCCGACCGTGTCACGATGACTGATGGCGTATTGTGGGAACCGCCACGGTGGAGGCGGCGTCCAAGGTAACATGCGTCACCTGGTCGCGGTGAGGAATTGCGGAGATACCCGATGAGCGCCGTCGTGCAGGCGACATGCCCCGGATGTCGGAACATTCTGCGGATCCCGAGTGACTGGCTCGCCCAGCCGATCCGGTGCAAGCACTGTCAGACCGTGCTGATGCCGCGTCAGGCGGGCAGCCAGGCGACGCCGACTCCGACTCCAGCCCCGCAGCCGCGTCCGGTTCCGCCAGCCGTGAAGCCTGCCGGCAGCCAGCAGCAACAGCAGCAACAGCAGGCCGGCCGAAAGGCTCCGCCTCCGCTCCCCGCGCCAGTGACGCCATCCCGGCCGGCCGTTCCGCCACCCGTTGCGGCGGACGAGGCCGCCGTCGCAGTGGCCACGCCTCGCAAGAAGAAGAAAAGCCAGCCCACGGCCTTCGACGATTTCGCCGACGAGGAGACGCCGACACGGCAAACCCTGCGGCGGGCCCGCAAGCCGCGCAGCCTGGTGGTGCCGCTGGTGGTCATGGCCCTGTTCCTCATCGCTGCTGGCGTCCTGGTCGCCGTCTTCTGGCCGCAGCTGAGTGCCGGCCTGAGTGGCAAGCCGATTCCCGAGGTCGCCTTCCTGAGCGGCTCCGGCGATGCGGAGCCGGAAGGCCGACCCCAGAACACCAGCACGACGAAGAAGGGCGGCGACAAGGAGCGACCACAGACCATCTCGACCGGCATCGGCGGAAATGGCTTCCCGCGTCGGGCTCTGATCATCAGCGTCCACAACTACCTGTACGCCAACTTCATCCACTCCGGCCCGCCGCGTGATCTGCCCTCGATTCCGCGTCTGGTCAACACCCTGAATGAGGCCCTGCGAATCCCGCTGACCCAGATCGCCCATCTGAGCGACATCGCCGGTCGGGGAGCCGAACGGCCGCCGCTCAAGGGCGTCATCGAAAAGACCCTGACCGACTTCCTCGACACGAGCCGGGCTCAGGATCGCATCATGATCTTCCTGGTCGGCCACTGTGCCGAGATCGAAGACAAGTGCTACTTCGTGCCGATCGAGGGCGAGTTCGAGAATGTCGCGACGCTCATTCCGATGAGCTGGATCCTGGAGAAGGTCGGTGCCTGCAAGGCCCGCCAGAAGATCCTCGTCGTGGACGTGAACCGCAAGAACCCGACCTTCGGCCAGGAACGCAAGGGTAGCGGCCCGATGAGCGAGAAGCTGGAAGCGCTGCTGAAGGCACCGCCCGAGGGCGTCCAGATCTGGTCGGCCTGCTCGAAGGACGGCTTCTCCTACGAGACGGACCTGCTGCCGATGGGCGTGATGCTCGGCACCCTGTACACGACCGGCAAGAAGGCCCTCGAAGGCAAGATCAACCGCGAGAACGACCCGATCCCGATCGAGCAGATGAACGAGTCGATCACCCGGTTCATGAAGGACGAGCTGGAGCCGTTCAAGCTGCAACAGAAGCCGTTCCTGGCCGGAACCGAGAAGGCCGGCGGCGCGGAGTACGATCCGGCCGAGGCCCTGGCGAAGACCCCGACCCTGGCTCCGAAACCGGTGCCACCGGGCGGGGCGGCCGTCGGCCTGGCGATCGCCAGCATCCGTGACGAGTTCCGCGTCCCGCCGATCAAGGTGTCGCAGGACGACAACGACATCCCGGCGGACCTGCTGCTGACCCTGGCCGGCACGGTGTCGGATTACCCGGCTGGCGGCGAGGATTCGCCCCTGCGGAAGAAGCTCCAGCGGGCCCGAGCCGTCCTCTGGGCCGTCTCGCCGCGAGCCGACTTCCCAGCCGACCTGAAGAAGCAGGTGGATGAGATCCGGGCCGATCTCCGCGTCAATCTGGACGTTCTGAAGGACGGCTATCGTCTGCCATCGGACGAGCCGCGGTTCAAGGTCCAGGTCGAGGAGGACGAGCGCAAGGTGGCGATCATCCTTGGATCGCTGATCGAGGCCCAGGAAGAACTCGAGGACATGAGCGGCGACCGCGACAAGGAGAACAAGCGCTGGCAGGCGAACTACGACTTCATCAACAGCCATCTCCAGGCGCAGATCGCCTATCTGTTCGAGTATCAGTCGATGCTCGGCCAGATGCGCAAGGAGTTGCCGCCCTACGACGCGAAGATCCACAAGGGCTGGAAGCTGGCCTCGCGTGAGGATCTGAGCGGCGACAGCACCGGCCGCAAGATGGCCAAGCGGGCGAGCAAGACCTTCGCCAGCCTGGCCGAGGATTTCAAGGGGACGCCGTGGGAGGTCTACGCCAAACGCGAGATGCTCACGAACCTGGGCCTGGAGTGGAAGGCCGACGCGGCCATGGGGCCGTGAGAACCGCTTCGAGCAGTTGCCCGAGCCGCTCGGCCGTCGCGCGAGCGGCTTGCAGAACCTCGTCGTGGTTCAGGTTCCCCACGACGAGGCCGGCTCCCTTGTTCGTGATGAGCGAGACGGCCGCCACTTCCAGACCAAACCCGGCCCCTGCCAGGGCCTCGCGCGTGGTGGACATGCCGACCGCATCGGCTCCGCACGCTCGCAGGGCTCGTATCTCGGCCGGCGTCTCGTAGCACGGCCCGGTGACGGCTGCGTAGATCCCTTCCGCCACCACCTGACCACAGGTCCGTGCCGCGGCCCGGAACCGCTCGCGCATCGTCTCGCTGTAGGGCGAGGGGCGAGGCGGTCCCAGCATTCCCGGGCCGGGCTGGCGGAAAGCCTGGGGCTGGTTCCATTCGAGGTGATCCTCGAGCAGCATCAGACTACCCGGCCCGAGGTCGTCGCGGATGCCGCCGGCGGCGTTGGTCAGGATCGCCCCGCGGACGCCCAGGTCGGCCGCGATCCGCAGCGGTCGGACGACCACGTCCCACGGATGTCCCTCGTAGAAGTGGAGCCGGCCTTCCTGAAGGAGCAGGCGGACGCCGGCCCAGGTGCCCAGGCTCAGACAGCCACGATGGCCCTGGATCGAGGCTCCCGGCAAACCGGGAATGTCGTGGAAGGGGACCGTCGCCAGGCGCTGCACGCGGTCGGCGATGAGGCCGAGCCCCGACCCCAGGACGAGGACCAGTTCCGGCGGCTCTTCGCGGCACCGGCGCGCGAGATCGACGAACGATGTGTCCATGATGCTCTCGAAGGAATATCCACCCCGCAGGATCCAGAACTGTCCGGGTATTCCAGGAACCGAGAGCCTCCGTGGCAAGGGTCGGAGCGCTTTTCTACTATCGAATGCCGCTCTCGTGCGTTACACTCAAGGAGTACCTTGCGGTCCACGAGCTGGGAGGTCCGCCATGTCGAGTCCTGCTGCCGAGAAGAAGCCGGGGGCCAGGGGGGCCGAGACGACCGCGCCGGACGCTCCGCCTGACGAGAGCGTCTGGAAGCGCTATTCGCGACACAACGAGGCTCCACTCTCCGGGATCGGATCGCTGGCCCTGCACGCCCTGTTCATCGGTCTGCTCCTGCTGCTCGGCGTCATCGCGTCGATGTTTGGCCTGGCCGCTCCGCAGAAGAAGCAGCCCGTCGAACTGGGCCAGATCGTCCACGGCACCGGCGATGCCGGCGCTCCCGGCACCCCCGGTGGTCCAGCCAGCCAGGAGAACAACAAGAAGCCGCCGACCGAGGACATCAAGCAGCCGCCCGAACGATCCAGGGAACAGTTCCCCGACCAGCGCGAGAAGCTGGACGCCTCGCAGATCGCGGCTCTGCCACAGTCGATCCGCAACGATCCGGACGCTCAGATTTTCATCAAGCGGGGACACCCCAATCTCGAAATCTTCAACCGGGTCGGCGTGAAGATCCGTCTGCCCGATCCGCCAGGCAAGGAAGGCCCCGGTGGAGTGGGGCAGCAAGCCGGCCCCGGCTCCGGCGGCCAGGGCGGTCAGGGTGGAGACGGCGGTGACCCCGCCGGCAAACTCAGCCGGCGCGAGAAGCGCATGCTGCGCTGGACCATGATGTTCGACACGACCAGCGGTGAGAGTTACGTCGCCCAGTTGCGTTCCCTCGGTGCCATCCTGGGGATTCCGAAGTCGCCGCAGGGAGGCGATTACTGGCTGGTCCGCGATCTGGGTCGTCGGCCGGCCCAGTTGCTCAACGAGGACTGGACGAAACTCGGCCGCATCCAGTGGACCGATTCGAGCCAGAAGTCCGCGCGGGACCTGGCCGACACGATCCGGCTGCCGTTCACGCCGACGCACTTCATCGCCTTCATGCCGCAATCGCTGGAGGCGAAGTTGGCCGCCCTGGAGAAGGCGTTTAAAGGGCTGGATGAGGACCAGATCTACGAGACGCGCTTTCAAGTCGTCCGCACCGGCTCGGGTTACGAGCCACGCGTGGTCTTTCAGATGCCGAAGTAACCGCGTTCCGAGCCCGGCGTACCAGAGCCGGCCTGGCTGGTCTGACTTTTTTGGACTGCGGGGATCCTTCCCCGCTCTTCCTTTCTGACTTGCTCGGGCGAGAGTCAGAAAGGAAGAGCGGCAAAGAATTGCCGCACTCCAAAAAAGTCAGACCGGAGCCCCGCGATCAACGTGCGGGCAATTCCAGCGTGAACGTTCGCCCATCCGAGATCAGTTCAGACGTCGGATCGTAGCGCCGCGCTCGTGCCTCAAGATGCAGGCCGTCCAGGCGGTACTCGAAGTGGCCCTCGCTGCCCAGCTGCGTCGTGCTGCCGGCACAGATCACCGGGAACGAACAGCCCGACGGCGTCAGCGTGTAATGCTCGTGCCGGTGCCCATGTAACCAGAGAGCGATTCGGCCGGCGTTGGCCACGCGAACCAGGTCCGTCAAGTCGCGTAACTCATGGAAGCGTTTCTCTGGTCGGCCGTCGTGCTGCGTGACCGGATAGTGCGTGACCAGGATGCGCGGCCCCTCACCGAGCTGGGCCAGCAGACGTTCGAGCCGCTGCAACTGCTCCTGACCAACCCGACCCCGGGCGTCCTGCGGCAGCACGTTGCCGACGCAGCTATTCACGCCGATCAGCCAGGCGTGCCCCACCCGGCGAGCGAACGGATAGCACTGCTCGTCGAGCCGTTCGCCCTGCTGCCAGGCGGCAAAGGCCGTCTCGAAATGACCGCTCCGGGCGGCACTGAGCGTCAGGTAGTCGTGATTGCCCGGCACCGCCAGGCCGGGTGGCAGGTCGTCGCGGCGGACACCGAGCAGTTCGGCGGCCGTCTCGATCTCCTCGCGAAAACCGAGCGCGGTACCGTCGCCCGAGAAGACGATGCAGTCGGCCGGCCGACGACGCAGGTCCATTTGCAGGGCCAGCAGGTGTTCCCGAGCATGACGAAAGCACAGCCCCCGGCCACGAAAACGCAGGTTGATCCACGACGTGAGCCGCTTGCTGACCAGATCGCGAATCCGCCAGCGACAGCGGGTCGTCACATGGACGTCGCTGATGTGAACCAGCCGGATGACACTCACGCGACACCTCTCGGTCACTGCGGCGGCTGTGGCGGCCGACGAATGGAGTCGTTGATGTAGCCCGGCCGAACCTTCATCGCCACATCGTCCAGCGCGATCGTGCCCAGGCTCATGTTAAGGGCCGGCATCGCCGCCGGCAACTTCCCTTTCCGGAACCGATAGACGACGGCGAAAAAAGTCTGCGGGCTCGTTTCCACCGCCATCAGATGATCCGAGGTCGCATCGCCGAACTCGTACACGTCGAGGTCGAACGGCTCTCGACCGAGCGGCTGAAGTCGGCGTGACTTCTTGACCGGTTCCAGTGTCGGCTGCGGAAACAGCTTCATCACGTCGGTCACGAAGCCGGTCAGTTGCTCACTGCCCGAGACGAAGCGGTAGGCGATGAACACGTCCACCAGGGCGGGATCTTCACGGTCCAGTCGCGGCTTCATCCCTGGCTGGCCCGGCGGCATCGGTGGCGGCCCGCCCGGCTGCATCGGCGGCTGAACCGGAGGCTCGGCCGTCTTCTTGCGGGCGAACTGATACAGCAATCCGCCCACCGGATCGTCCTTATTCTCCGGCATGGGGTTGATCCCGAGCGGGAGACGGATGAAGATGACCGGTACCCGCCCGGTCTTCGTCGGCGGCAGCGTGATGGGGCTACCCAGGACACGGTACTCGTCGTCGCGCTGTTTCATCAGGGCCTGGGCGTCGAACATGCGCTGCTCATAGTCGCCCGGATTGCAGCCGAGCGGGACGAGCAGGAGCGGAACGAGCAGCAACCGAAGCATTCGCAAGGGACTCGCCATGGTGCGTTACAGCTTTCCGGGCAAGGTGGTGCTGGTCACGGGGGCCTCACGGGGCATGGGAGCGGCCATCCTCGCCGGCTTCGCCCATGCTGGTGCCGTCTGCTATCTGAATTATTACCCCGACGGCGATGGGGCCAACCAGCGCGACGCCGACGCCGTCCGCGAGCAGCTCAAGGCCACAGGAGCCACCATCCACCTGGTCCCCTGCGACGTGTCGAAATTCGACGACGTTCAGGCGATGATGCAGCAGATCGCCACCACGTCCGGCGGACTCGATATCCTGGTCAACAACGCCGGTATTCTGGCCGATCGGACGGTCAAGAAAATGACGCTCGACGAGTGGCACGCGGTGCTGCGGACGAACCTGGACGGCGTCTTCCACTGCTGCAAGGCCGGGGCCGAGATCCTCCGCGATGGCGGGCGGATCATCAACATCGCGTCGATATCCGGGATCGTCGGCTTTCATGGTCAGGCGAACTACGCCGCGGCCAAGGCCGGTGTCATGGGCCTGACACGCGTCCTGGCCAAGGAACTGGCCCGACGTGGCATTACCGTCAACGCCGTCGCTCCGGGCATCATCGAAACACCGATGCTCGGAGCCCTGAAGCCAGAGGTCAAGGCTTCCTACGAGCAGCAGATCCCGGTTGGCCGAATCGGCCAGCCGAAGGACGTCGCCCATGCCGTCCTCTTCCTCGCCTGCGAGGAATCCGGCTTCATCAGCGGGGTGTCGCTGCCGATCACGGGCGGCTGGTACTGATCCACGAACGCAGCTCGTCAATCGATGGAATCACTCCCCGGATCGTCCTGGTAGACGTCGGGGAGCTGATTGCGATGGACGGCGTCCTCGATGACGGGAACCTCGGCCCGCTTTCGGTCTCGCACCGCCTGAAGAATCACGCCGATTTCCGCCTCGCCGATCTGCACGGTCGCGGTGTTCATGTCGTGATCGACCTCGACGTCCGGCCCGAGGAAGATGCGGAACTTGAAGCCGGCGATGGCGATTTGATCGTCGGGCAGGAGGGCAGCTCGGCGAACCCGCTGGCCGTTGACCCGAGTGCCGTTCGTGCTGCCCAGGTCCCTGAGCAGGAGCAGACCGTCGGTCTTGACCAGAACGCAATGGAGTTTCGAGACGCTCTTGTGATCCAGACGAAGATCACAACCGTCCTTCCGGCCAACAACGGTCAAATCATGAGTTATCTCGATCGGTTTGCTGCCGTCGAGAGGGATCAACCGGGCACGCATGGCACGCACTCCGTCCCGACCGAAGCTAGATCCAAAGCAACGCCATTCTACTACAACGTTTCGAGTCGAGGGAACAGGACAGATCCATCGAGAATTCGCAACTCATGGCCGGTTCAGGAGAACCGATTCCGATTTTGTGGATTGTGCCGATCTTGATCTTGTCGGCCCGATCGGGTCGAATGCCAGGACGAGACACGATGAGGAGGAAAGAACCGTGGCCGATACCCCCGCTCCCGCAGCCAGCCAGGATCGCGCGCCCCGTCGTCTGGTCCTGCTGACCGGTGATGAGCAGAGCCCGGCCGCACAGGTCGTCCAGGAGTACGACGGCGGCCGGGTCGGTGCCACCCGCATTCACGCCGACCTGGTCCGCACGGCCGAGGAGCATCCCGGCCAGATGGCCGCGGTCGAATGGTTCGGGCCGCTCGGCTGGACCCGTTATCTGTGGTGCCTACGGTGAGGCCCCTCAGTAACCGTCCCGAAATTCGCTCCCTCTCCCCCGGTACTCCGGGGGAGAGGGCTGGGGTGAGGGGGAAGAGCCTTTCCAGCCAGGGAAGACGCAGAACCCCTCACCCCAACCCCTCTCCCCTGAGTACAGGGGCGAGGGGCTTTCCGACCGGCCCCTCAGTGCAACTCCGCCAGTCGCCGGTACACTCCATCAATCCGCCCGTGCAGATCCTCGTGCGTGCCCGCCTCGGTGATGACGCCCTCCTGGATCACATAGATGCGATCCGCCTGGCGCACCGTCGATAGCCGATGAGCCACGACCAGGCAGGTTCGCCCTTCCATGAGTCGGTCGAGGGCCTGCAAGACCAGGGCCTCGTTCTCCAGGTCGAGCGAGCTGGTCGCCTCATCGAGCAGCAGGATGCGTGGATCGCGCAGGATCGCACGGGCGATGGCAACACGCTGTCGCTGGCCGCCGGACAGCTGCACACCGCGTTCGCCGACCGTCGTCTGGTAGCCGTCCGGGAAGGCGACGATGAACTCGTGAGCGTTGGCCTGCCGTGCGGCCTCCTCAATCTCCGTCGCGGTCGCTCCCGGCTTGCCGTAGGCAATGTTCTCCGCGATGGTGCCGCCGAACAGCAGCACGTCCTGTGGCACGATCGCCATCCGCTCGCGCAGTTCCTCCAGACCATACTCACGGGCATCGCGGCCGTCGATGCGGACGACGCCGGACTCCGGATCGTAGAAGCGCAGCACCAGGCCGATCACGGTCGATTTGCCGGCTCCGCTCGGACCAACCAGGGCGACCCGTTCGCCGGGCCGGGCCACCAGCGACAGACCACGCAGCACTTCCGCTTCCGGTCGCGATGGGTAGCGAAAGCGCACGTCGATCAGCTCGATTTCGCCATGGAGCCGGGTCGGTTCCGGCGAAGACGGCCCGCCGGTCTCGGGTTTCTCCCGCAGCAGTTCGCGCACCCGCTGGGTCGCGCCGAGCATCTTCTGCAAGCGCGAGTAGAGATCCGCGAATGAGCCGAACGCGCCGTTGACGTACAGGGTGTAGAGCAGGAAGCGGGTCAGATCACCGAGCGTGATCTGTTCGCGCTGCACCATCCCGGCTCCGAACCAGATCACCGCGACGACCGAGCCGAACATGGCGAAGACGATGAACGACGTGAACAGGCCCCGCGCGACGGCCGCTCCCATGACCGTCCGCACCAGGGCGGCCAGGGCACCCTGATAGCGGGCCTCCTCCTGCTTCTCGCCGGTGAACGCCTTGACCGTGGCGATCCCCTGCAACGCCTCCTCGACGACGACGTTGCTCGCGGCCAGGCGATCCTGCGTCTCCTTCGAGTAGCGCCGGATGATGCCGCCGAAGAGGACCGCCAGCACCAGCATGACCGTTACCGTGCCGAGCATGAACAACGTCAACTGTACCGACGTCAACAGAATCAGGACCACCGAGCCGATCAGGACGCACGCCTGCCGCAGGAGCTGCGGCAGGGCGTGGACGAGGGTGTCCTCCAGGTGCGACAGATCCTGCACGAGCCGGCTCGTCAGGTCGCCGACGCGGTGCTGATGATGAAAACCCAGCGGCAGACGCAGGAGCCGGACGAACGTGTCGCGGCGCAGATCGGCCATGGCAAACTGGCTGACCGACTGGAACAGGTAGACCTCGGCGAAGGAGAGGATCGCGTCGATCGCCAGGATGATGAGCAGGAAGAGCGCCACGCCGTTGATCGACTGATACCAGGCGAGATCCCCCGTCGGCGTCGTGACCTTGAGCGAGCCGTCGATGAGCAGGCCGATGGCGTAGGGGAAGGCCAGGCCGGTGACGTTGGCCACGAGCAGACAGGCGATGGCGAGCAGGTACGTCCAGCGGTACGGCGTCAGATAGCCGGCCAGTTGCCAGGCCTCACCGAGTGTCTGTCGGTTGATCGGTGCGGACGGAAGGTCATGCTCCGGGTCGTGGTGCGGATCGGCCATGGGTTCCTCCGTGGGGGTCGATTCATAGAATCCAGTGTAGGGACGGCCTTTCGGGGTGTTCCGTGGATCGGCGAGTTCGAGGTACGCTCGGTGGACATGCAGGAATCGGATAGTGGCGGTCTGGTCTACGCCCTGATCGGGTTCGGCTGGTGGGGTCTGATGCCGCTGTACTTCGCTCAGCTGCGCCATATCACGCCGCTGGAACTACTCGCTCATCGCGTCGTCTGGTCGGCCGTCCTGCTCGCCGTCGCGGTCGTCGCTCTGGGCCGCGGCCGACTGCTCGTCGCCGCACTGGGCACCGCGCGAACGCTTCGTCTTCTCCTGGCGAGTACGACCCTGATCGCCTTGAACTGGTTCGTCTATATCTACGCGGTGGCAACGGAGCAGACGCTCCAGGCGAGTCTCGGCTACTACGTTCTGCCGCTGTTCAGTGTCGTACTCGGCCTGGTGATCTTCGGCGAGCGCTTGCGGCGGTGGCAGTGGGTCGCCCTGGGTTTGGCGACGGCGGGTCTGGTCTATTACTTCATCGCGGCCGGAACGGTGCCGTGGATCACGCTCCTGCTGGCGGTGTCGTTCGGCATCTATGGTTTGCTGCGCAAGGTGATGCCGGTCGATGCGACGACGGGCCTGACGGCCGAGACGTTCCTGCTGACGCCGCTGGCCGTCGTCGGGATGTTCTGGGCCTGGAACGTGGGCGAGTTGATGCTCGCCCGTACGGACGCCGTCTCGCAGACGATGCTGCTGATGGCCGGCGTCGTGACGACGGTGCCGCTACTCTGTTTCGGCCTGGCGGCCCGGAAGCTGCCGCTGACCGTGCTGGGCCTCTTGCAGTATCTGTCGCCGTCGATCCAGTTTCTGTGCGGCGTGGCACTGCTCGGCGAGTCGTTTCCACCCGCGTTGCAGGTCTGCTTCGTCTGCACCTGGCTGGCCCTGCTCGTGTTCAGCATCGAGGGCCTGTATCAGCAGACGCGGCCGATCGAAGCCGACGGCGTGGGTGGAGCCACCCCTCAGAGCCAGCCCTCCAGAATGCGTTCATGAACCGGAAACGCCGTTAGCGGCTGCGGCGAGAAAACGGCCCCGAGGCCGAAGCGCTCGACGAAACGCCGTCGCCAGGGTTCGGCCAGGACCAGGCCGCCGATGTCGAGTCGCCGCAGACGCGGAAAGCGCGATCGATCGAGTAGCGGCTCCAGATCGTCCGGCCGATCGAGCCGGGCCCGGGCGATCTCCAGCGATACCAGCGCCGGTAGCACGACCGAGCGCGACACCGCCGCGATCGGCGTGGCATGGTCGGTCGCCGTGACGGACAGCTCGGTCAGGGCGAGTTCGCCACGCTTCTCGTCGAAGGCGTCTCGAGGCAGGGCTGGTATCTCCAGCCGACGAAGCTGCGGCAGGACCCCCGTCCGAAGCAGGTAGGGCACCGTTTCGAGGTAGTTGTTCTGCCAGCGCCGAAGCTCCAGCACGCGCAGGGCCGGCCAGGAGTCGGGCTCCACCAGATGGTTGACCAGGGCCCAGCCATCGCGGAAATACTCCTGCCGGAGATGAGTCAGTTCGGGAAGGGCCAGGTCGTCCGGCTGATGGTTTCGCGTCGTGTCGAACCAGTCATCGCCCTGGACGATGAGTTGCCGAAGCCCTCGGAGCGAGTCGCCGTAGGGTAGGAAGTTATCGCCGGGATCACCGCCGATCCAGAGAGAACGCAGGTTCGCCAGGGTCGGTTGTCGGGACAGGTAGCCGAGTTCCAGGTTGCGAGTGTCGTCGCTGACCCAGTAGGCGAGATGCTCGATCTGAGTCATCCCGGAGCGGCCCAGGAGCCAGTCCCATTGATCGGCGTCGAGCAGGACGCCGCGCAGGTCGAGCGACACGAGCGATGGCGGGAGCGGCTCGTTGAACAGCGGGTAGACCTCGACTTCCTCGAAACGCAGGGTGCGATCGAAATCCCCTTGCGGTCCCGGAACGCGAGTCGTGCCCAGACCCAGATGACGCAGCGGCCAGCCAGCCTCCAGGCCGGCGAGGAGAAACGACAGCCAGGAGACGTTCACGTCGAAATGGCGAGGCCGAAGGGCCTGAGCGAACGCCGACGGGTCGAGTGACCCCTCGACCATGAACAGGACGTTCCACAGGCGAAGCCCCTCGAACGCGGCCAGGAGTTCCGGTGTCAGCCGATCGCCGATCCCGGCCAGGGCGATGCCCCGTAGCGGACCACTCGCACGCAGATCGCTGGCGTGCTGGAGAAAGGACTCGACGGGCAGGGCCGCCGCCTCGACGAAGCCGCCACGGAAGCGGCAGTCCTCGGCGAAGCGGGCCACGCCAGCGGCGAGGGCATCGCCTCGATGGTGGAGCAGAATCCGCTCGCGGGCTCGCAGATCCCACCAGGCGTCGCTCGTCGGATCGGTCGTTTCGCGAGCCAGCTGCACCCGGATCAACTCGGCGCGGTCGGCCGCGAGATCGGTCGTGCCATGCTCTTCGAGCCAGTCGGCGTAGATAAGTCGATGCGTCGTGTCGTCCGGCTCGCTGCGGATGGCGGCCAGGAATCCTTCGTGTGTGGACATGGTCCCTCCTCCGACAGGATCGCATCCGGGCGGCCGGCGTTCAAGGGCGCGCTTCGCCGTTTTCCTCTTGCCATCCGGTTCGGAAGCGGGTCCAATCCATCCAGGCATCCCGTGTTCCTGGAGTGTGAACCCATGCGCCGGACTCTCGGTCTCGCGTTCGCCGTCAGCCTGTTCGTCGTCTCGGCCGCCTCGGCCGACATTCCCCTGCCGAAGGACCTCAAGCACGTCGATCCGGTCGTTCGCTTCGACGGCGTCGAGAAGCATCCCGGCCAGGTCTTCTTCCTGCGCTTCCTGACCTTCACCGGCAGCCCGGCCGGCATCCCGCATCGACTGATCGAGGTCAAGGACGGCAAGCCCTTCGCCCTGAACGCTCAGCGGCGTCTGGGCGACGTGAAACTCCTGGCCGTGGAGCGCAAGGAATTCGAGAAGCGAGCCAAGGAAGACGGCTCCCTGAAGTGGCTCACCGACAAGACCGCTGGCATCCTGGTCGCGAACGTTCCCGGTCCCTCGACCGTGGCCAAGGCCGCGCTGAAGGAAGTGCCGGTGACGGCCTATCAGGTCGCCATCAAGGACGGCAAGCTGACCGTCACGAAGGAGGCCCTGGAGGGCAAGAGCGGTGGCGCGGGCTCGCCACTGCTGCCGCTGTGGGCGTTTGGCCTCCTCGGTGCGTTCGCCGTGGCCGGCTTCGGCGTCTGGGTGGCACGTCGCGGTCGGAATCCGGTCTGACCTGAGTTGGCGCGACGGAGCCATTCCATGCGACCGCACCGCCGTCAGTTCCTGCACGCATCCCTGCTGTCCGTCCTGGGCCTCGACGCCCGCGGTGCGGCCCCGCCGATGAAGCCGGTCAAGCTCTCGCCGTTCCTCCAGGGCAACTTTGCTCCCGTTCACGAGGAGACGACGGCCGAGAACCTGCCAATCGTCGGCAAGCTCCCGGCCGGCCTCGAAGGGATGTTCGTTCGGACGGGGCCGAATCCGCAGTTCCCGCCGAAGGGGGCCTACCACTGGTTCGACGGCGACGGCATGCTCCACGGCGTTCGCCTTCAGAGCGGTAAGGCGAGCTACCGCAATCGCTACGTCCGCACGGCCGGTTTCGAGGAGGAGAAGAAGGCGGGCCGGGCTCTCTACGAGGGCCTGATGGGGATGCCCGATCTGGTCCGGATCGCTCAGGGCGAGCCCGGCTACAAGAACGCGGCGAACACCGCGCTGGTCTGGCACAATGGCAAGCTGCTCGCCCTCTGGGAAGGTGGGCCGCCCCATGCGATTCAGGTGCCGAGCCTCGACACGATCGGCAAGGAGACCTTCGGCGGTCAGCTCCGTCATGCGTTCACGGCCCATCCCAAGGTGGACCCGGCCACCGGCGAGATGTTCTTTTTCGGCTACGGTGCGGGCAAGCCGTTCGTTCGCTTCAGCGTCCTCGATCGTGCCGGCAAGATCAGCCACACGACCGGCATCGACGTGCCCAACCCGGTCATGATGCATGACTTCGCGGTCACGCAGAAGTACGCCCTGTTTCTCGATCTGCCGGAGGTCTTTCACTTCGAGAACGTGCTTCAGGGCAAGCCGCTGCTCCAGTTCGACCCGTCTCTCGGCGCTCGCATCGGCGTCCTGGCGAAGAAGGCCGAGGGCAAGACGATCCGCTGGTTTCCGGTCAAGCCGTGCTTCGTCTTCCACACGTTGAACGCCTGGGAGGCCGGCGACGAGGTGATCCTGGTGGGCTGTCGGATGAAGGAGTTCCCCGCGGCGCTCGACACGACGCCCCGACAGGAGGTTCGAACCGAGGGCCAGGCGGTGCTGTATCGCTGGGCCCTGAATCTCCGAACCGGCGGCGTAAAGGAAGGGCCGCTGCACGACGTTCCGACCGACTTCCCGCGTGTCGATGACCGTCTGCTCGGTAAGCCGACGCGCTTCGGCTACCTCATGAAGCTGACGATGGACGGCTTTCTCAAGTACGACCTGGAGAAGGGCACGCAGGCGGAGCATCTCCACGGCAAGAATCGCTTCGGTGGCGAGGGCGTCTTCGTGCCCCGGCCGGACGCGAAGGCCGAGGACGACGGCTGGCTCTTGACCTACGTTCACGACGAGGGCGAGAACCGGAGCGAACTGGTGGTCATCGACGTTCAGGCATTCACGAAACCGCCGATCGCCCGTGTGCGGCTGCCGGCTCGGGTGCCGTATGGTTTTCATGGAACCTGGCTGGCGGACACACTACTGCGGGGTTAGGGGCGACGGAGGATCGCAATCTTGGCCAGGAGGATCAATGGCCGATCACCCTTTGGTCCCACGAAAACAGCGTCGCCACGAGCATGTCATTCAAGGTTACTTCGCCGTGACGAAGGTTCGTCGTCCGCAGCGCCAGGCCAAATCAATCCGGGTTTCGATTCCGGCGAGCCAGCGCGTGTCCTTGAAGGCCATCGCCACCATCCGAGTGTTGAAACTCAACGTCTTTCGCTGAGGGTGCGGGAGGGGATATGGAACGAACTGTGGTAACCTACGGCCAGTTCGACCGGGCATTGCGGGACCTCGGGTTTATCTGCCACCTCACTCAAGGGCCTCCTCCCGCCCGATGGTACGAACATCAGCAAACCGGAGCAATCATCGCGGTACCCCCCTATCCCGAAACGGACCGGGTCTTTGCCCATCACCTGGAAGGGGCGCGGGTTACTCTCCGGCTCTACGGCATCGCCGACTCGGCTGTATTCGACGCCAACCTGCAAAAGGTAGGCTGAATTCGCCCTGCTTCGCCCGCTTGCTCCCACCCCCGGACCCGCGTAAAATGGGAGCGTGAAACCGGATCGGAACACATCGGACGGGAGGGCGGGCATGACTGGGCGTCGTTGCGCGGTGCTGATCCTGGCCCTGCTTCTTTTGACGACCGGTCTTTCCGCTCAGGAGGCGGATACCAATCGTTTCCGTCTCCCCGATCGCGTTCCGACCACGGGCGACCTCCAGGCCCTGCTCCGCTCCCGGCAACTCCAGGCCGGTCAGCAGGAACAGATCCGCAAACTCCTCGAGAGCCTCCGTGATCTCAAGACTGACACGGCCGAACTCCAGCGTCTTCAGCAGGAGTTGAAGCGGAATCCGGATCTTCGCCAGCAGATGGAACAGCGGCTGCTCGCCCAGCCCGACCTGCGCAAGGCCGTCGAATCCATGATCCGGGAGAATCAGCCCAGCCGGGACCAGATTCACGATCTGCTCCGCAAGGTCACGCCACCGACCATCGACAACCCGCACCTCGATCCACGAAATCCGCCCATCCAGCCGGAGAACCCGGATGGGAATCCGCCGCCGCCACCCCAGCCCGAGGTGGAGTCGCCCGAAGCGAATCCGACCCAGCCGGAACCGCCACCGCCACCACCGGATTCGACGCCCGACTGGTTCCGCAAGCAGGCGGCCGACTGGGCCAGTTCCTGGACCAAGGGGGTTCGTAACCTCGACAACGACACCCTCCGGGGCATCGTCGAGCAGATTCGCAAGAGCGGCCTGGCTCCGAGCGATCTCGAACTGCCGACCTGGATCAAGGATGCCACGGGCAGTTTCTCCGGCGACCTCAAGTCCTGGCTGCCCAGCCTGGGCGGGACGCCCGAGTCGATCCGGGAGCTGTTCGGCGACCTGTCCCTGCCGAGCGTGGGGAACTGGGAGGTCGGCAGGCCGGACCTGCCGTCGGCCGAGGAGGCCGGCCAGTCCGGGGCCTGGCTCCTGGGCCTGGTCCTGCTCGCCCTGGTCGGCTGGGGCCTGTGGCAGTCACGCGGCTTCGGCCTGTTCGGCAGCGAGGCGATCGGCCGGAGCGGTCGTCGCCTCGGGCCCTGTCCCGTGCCTCCCGAGAAGGTCACGACACGCGGCCAGCTCGTGCAGTGCTTCGAGTACCTCGCTCGCAAGATTCTCGGTCAGCCGGCCGAGACGAGCCATCATCATGAAACCGCTCGCCGGATGCGACAACGAGCCGCGACGACGGCCCAGGAACAGGCCGCTGTCGAACTGGGCGAACTGTACGAACTCGCGCGCTACTCGCCGCCGGATGAGGCGTTGCCGCCCGACGCGCTCGATCGCGCCCGTGCCGCCCTCCGGCAGCTCGCCACGGTGAACGCCGCATGAAAGGCACCGCCGGCAGCCTGGCCTTCTGCCTCGTCCTGCTCCTCGCGGCTTCCGGTTCGGCGCAGAACCAGGAACTCCGACCCGAGGTGCGCACGGCCACCGATCTGCTGCGCAATCTCCTCCACGATCTGGACATCCAGCCGCTGAACGATTTCGCCGACATCGGCGACGATCCCAGCGACACCATCCTTGTGGCTCTCGGCGATCCGGCCTGGCTCCGCCAGCAGCCGCCCGGCTTCCTCGCGGAATTCGTTCGTCGGGGCGGGGCCCTGCTGCTGGCCACCGATCATGGCCTGACCGATGCCACCTGGACGGCCGAACTCGCCTGGCTGGTCGGGGCCACCGTCGTCGATGACCCGGTCGTCTGCCCTCAGCCGGAATGGTCCTACGATGGCAAGCCGGAACTGCCGATTCTGGTGCCGCCTCGCGAGCCGCCGGCGAAACTCGCCGGCCTGGCCATTCGCGGCGATCGCAAGGTCGTGGCCAGTCTGCCCGGCCGAATCCAGATCCAGGCCCGCCTGACGCGGCCCGGCTGGGTCCAGCGCCTCCAGGGGGACATCCGACCGATCGCGTACCTCCCGCCTGGCTCCGTGCCCCTGCGCGACTGGCATCGCCGGGGAGCGTTCGCCGAGCCGCTGCCGGATGGCCAGCGTCTCTTCGGCGTGGCCGGGCCGCGCGATCGGGGTAAACTCGTTCTCCTTGCCGATCAGCACGTCTTCATGAACGATCTCATGGTTCGGCCCGACCTGGACAACTACGAGTTCGCCTACGCCACGCTGAGCTACCTGCGCGACGGCCCCGACGGCGACCGCAAGCGGACCCGCTGCCTCTACCTCGACAATGGCCAGGTCCAGCCGAGCTTCGAGGTTCCCCTGGAGGATCTCTCCGACTTTCCGATCGACCTGCTCCGACGCGAAGCCCGGAAGCTGGAGGTCGCTTTCGGCGTGATGGAAGAGAAGGGCGAGTTCCACAAGCTGTTCTGGCGACTGCTGGCCCGGCAAAACCTCACTCCCGAGCGGTTTGGGGTTCTGGTCATGGTCCTGTTGACCCTGGTCGCCGGCCTGTACCTGCTCTATCGCCTGATCGCCAGCCGGGCTCCGATCGAGACGGCGCTGCCCCGGCTGGCGCGCAGTCTGGAAAAGCAGGTGCCGACGGTTCGGCTCGTCCGGCAGCGACTGAACGAGCAACTCGACGAGGGCCAGCTCCACGAGCCGGCCCGGCACCTGGCCCGGTCGATGTTCCTGGCCAGCGGCTGCACCTCAGGGCCCCAGCCGCCGACCGTGCGCATCGCGGGCGGCTGGTGGCAGCGCTGGCGCGTCGGCGCGAAGTTACGCCGGCTGTGGAAGCTCGCCTTTGGCACCCGGCCGGTCCCTGTGTCTCGGCGACAGTGGCCGGGTCTGATCCGCGACATCGAGTCGCTGCGTCTTGGCTTTCTCGATGGTTCGATTCAGCTGGAGGGCGTCCCAGTCGCATGAGTGCCACCTCGTCGCAACACCCGGAGTCTCCCGCCCTGCGCGAGGCGGCCCGCGAGGTTCGGGAACTGCGTGAGCAGATCCTGGCCGCCGTGGGCCGTGTCGTCGTCGGCATGGACGACGTGACCCATCAGTTCCTGATCGCTCTGCTTGCCGCGGGTCACGTCCTGCTCGAGGGCGTGCCTGGCGTCGCCAAGACGACCCTGTCGAAGATCTTCGCGCGGTCGCTCGGCATCCAGTATCAGCGCATTCAGTTCACGCCCGATCTGCTGCCCGGCGACGTGACCGGAACGTACATTCTCGACCGGAAGCAGAACGACTTCGTCCTGCGCCGTGGCCCGATTTTCTGCCAGGTGCTGCTGGCCGACGAGATCAACCGGGCCCCGGCCAAGACCCAGGCCGCTCTGCTGCAGGCGATGCAGGAGCACCAGGTCACCATCGAGGGGACCACGCTGCCGCTGCCCCGGCCGTTCCTCGTCCTGGCGACGCAGAATCCCGTCGAGCAGGAGGGCGTCTATCGGCTGCCTGAGGCCCAGCTCGACCGCTTTCTCCTTCGCGTCGAGATGGGCTATCCCGCACGCCGGCACGAGATCGAGATGCTACGCGTGCATAGCCGGCCGGTCGGCGAAGCGCTGCCGCTGCTCGATGGCGAACGCATCCTTCGGCTTCAAGAACAGGTCAACGCCGTTCATGGCGATGACACCCTGCTGACCTACATCGTGGACCTGGCCGAAGCGAGCCGGTCGCATCCGGACCTGGCCCTGGGAGCGAGCCCGCGCGCGTCGCTGAATCTGCTGCGTTGTGCCCGCGCCCGGGCTCTGCTCGAAGGGCGGCACTACTTCACGCACGAGGACGTACAGGCGATCGCCCCGGCCGTCCTGGCTCACCGGCTCATCCTGCGGCCCGAGGCCGAGGTCGATGGACGAACCGGCAAGGACGTCGTCGATGACCTGCTCGGCAGCGTGCCGGTCCTGGAGTCGGCCGGTGACACCGCATCGCGATCCGCGTCTCGAAAGCGGTGAGGACTCATGCCAACGGTGCGCGGATGGTGGCTGTTTCTGCCGAGCCTGGGCATCCTGGTGGTCGGTCTGCGCTACCAGCAGAACGCCCTGATCCTGCTCGGCCTCGCGGTCCTGTTCTGGCTCGGCTACGAGGGCTATCGGTTCAACCGGAGCCTGCTCGCTCTCGGTCGGCGGCTGCGGGTGCGGCGTACGCTCTTCGACGCACGCGGCCCGGTTCGGACGCTCCTGGCCGGTGGCGTCTACACCGTCGAGGTTCGACTTCTCCTGCTGGAAGGGAATGAGATCCCCGTCGCGGTCGTGACCGATCGGGTGCCGTTCGCCGTCCTGCGCACCGGGGGCATCACCTCGCGGGCGGTGACGCTGGCCGTCGCCGAGGGCGAGGACCCCGAGGAGACGGAGATCGTTCTCCGCTACACGATCCGCTGTCCGCACGGCGGCGTGGCCCGCTTCGAGGGCATCCAGCTACAGCTGACCGATGCTCAGGGATTCTTCTACGTGCCGCTGTTTCTCCGCGAGTCGGTCGAGCTGCCCATCCTGCCGCTGCGGCCGGAAGCCGAATCACGGGCGACACATCAGATGCCGAGCAATCGCCTGCCGCCGCCGGGCCAGCATCGGCTGCGGAAACCGGGCGCGTCGAGCGAACTGCTCGACCTGCGCGACTACCAGCCGGGCGACCCACCGCGAACCATCGCCTGGAAGGTGTCCGCCCGACGCGACAAGCTCATCACGCGCGAATTCGAGAGCGAGGTGCCGCTGCGATGCACCCTGTTCGTGGACACCTCGGCCTCCGTTCGCCTCCTGTCCGCGCCGCCGGGCGGCCAGGCGACCAGCCCATCGGCCCGGCCACTGCATCGGATCGTGGACATCGCCTCGGGCGTCGTGCAGGCGGGTCTGGCCAACCGCGACCTCGTCGGCCTGTGTCTGTTCGACGAGCAGTCGGTGAAGTATCAGCGCCCCGACCGAGCCGGCCGTCATCGCAATGAGATGCTCCAGACCCTGGCCGGCTCACTCCGCACGCTGCCGGAGTACGAGCGTGCCAACCCGGATGACCTTCTCCCACTGGCCTATGGCTTCGCTCGCCAGGTCTATCCCGACCTGCTTGACGCCGGCGTCAACGGCATGCCCTTCTGGGCCGAGTGGGTCGCGGCCTTCCCGGGTGTCTGGCGACGGCCCGTCGGCCTGGTCCGCTACCTGCATCGCCGCAAGGGGACGCTGCTGTTCCTGATCCTGGCGATCCTGCCGGCGTTGAGTCTTGTCGTCAACCTGTTTCTCGGAGCCCTGCTGCCGGCCCGCGAGCGCGGCGACCTGTGGATCGCCAGTGGTCTGGGTTCCGCCTTCATCCTCGTCCTGGGCTTTCTCGGCTTTCTGCTCATCCTGCTGATCACCGGCCGAGAGCGCCGGATCGCCCGCTGGCGCAAGCAGATGGCCTCGCTCTTCGCCGTTCGCTACGACCTGGGGCCGGGAGCGGTTCAGGCGCTGCTCGAGGACGAGGATCTGCTGACGCTCTACTTGCAGAAGTTCCTCAACGAGCATCAGGTGCCCTTCCGCGTGCCGCTCTACGACGAGCGCGGCCGGTATCTGCACGCTGCCCCGGAGAAACTCCGTGTCCTGACCGTCGCCCTGCAAGAGTCGATCCGACGCGGCCAGGACAGCGAACTGTTCGTCCTCCTGGCCGACCTGGTGGAACTGGAGGAGCATCTCGCGCCACTGCTGGCCGCCATTCGCCTGGCCCGCAGCCGACATCATCAGGTGCTGGTGATCATCCCCTGGCCGCCCGGTCTGCCCTCGCCGGGAAAGAGCCTCAGCCTGGAGCCGAATCCCCAGGCTCTGGACGTCGACGCCTACCTCGAAGCCTGGGTCATCCGGGCGACGCTCGAGCGCTTCAACCGGGCGTATCAGAATCTGAAGCGAACGCTGGCCCGGCTCGGCGTCGAAATGGTCTGTGCCGAGGAGGGCGAGCCGGTCGCCCTGATCCTGAGTCGGCTCGACCGGCTGCGTCAGGCCCGGAGGGCGTTCTGATGAGCCTGTCCGACGACCTGGAACGGATTCAGCATCCGGTGCCGCGCTTCTACCTGGCGGCGGTGGTCGGCTCCTTGCTGATCGTCGGCCTGATCCTGGTCGAGCGCGGCATGGGCTCGGCCGCGTTTCTGGTCCTGGTGCTGGGTGGACTCGGCCTCTACACGCGCGCCTGGTACTGGCCGCCGCTGGTGATCGGCCTGGTCGCCCTCGTTCTGCTGGCTCGGGCTCAGGGGCACGACCTGGTTTCCTGGTTCTACCGCCAGGTGATCCCCTGGTCCCGGCTCCGGGCCTTTCACAGCGAATATCAGCCGGAACCGCTGCTCGACGCCTTTCTCGTGCTGGTCCTGCTCGTCTATCTTCAGGGGCAGTATCGCCTGATCGGCTACCTGAGTCGGGCTCTGCCGCAGGAAGGGCAGATCGGCAGCGATCAGCGTCGGCCGATCCTGCGCGAGCTGCCGCCGATGGATACGGGCGAGGGTCTGCGCGGGGCGACCGTCCTGGCCTTCGTGGTCGTGGCCGCCATCTTCACCTGGATTCTGGTCAGCACGACCGGCCCGCCCGTGGATCTGAGCCGCGAGGTGTGGCACGGCCTGCTCCTGGCCTGGCTCCTGGCGACGGCATTACTCGGGACCAGCACGATCGTCCGGATCGCCTTCTGGCGAGAAGCCTCCCGCGACGTGCATCGGATGTTCTTGCAGGAAGTCCTCTGGCGCGAGACACGCGGCGACCAGGCTCGCGTCAATCGCTGGATCGTCCAGGCTCGGCTGAAGGCCCAGAAACGGAGGGAGAAGTGATCAGCTTTCTGATTCGTGAGATCGCCGGCTGGCTCCTGGTCGGCGTCGGTCTGTTCATTTTCTATCTGACGTTTCTGTTCTGCTCGGCCCACTACATTTTCGAGGCACCGGTGCTGGCCGTCGTCGGCATCTTCGTCTTTCGGGGCGGCATCCATCTGCTGAAGGTGGCCATCGCCGCGCGCCTGGCGAAGGAGGGGCAGGAACGGCTCTACGTTCATCCGGGAGTCGGCCCTTCGCGTCGGTCGTGAGGCCGGCTGCCGACTCAACGCCCTTGCGTCGAACCGTTCTGTCGGGCTACCATCAAACGGATCGGGCTCGATCTCGAAGAGGACCCAGTCATGCGGATCACGTGCGGAGTTCTACTGCTCGGGATACTGGTCGCTCCCCTGGCCGGTCAGCCGGCCCCGAAGCCGACGAAAGGGGACATCGCCCGCTGGATCCAGGAACTCGGCTCCGACGACTTCAACGTGCGCGAGGAGGCCACCCGCAAGCTCTGGGAGGCCGGCACGCTCGCCGAGGAGGCCATCAACAAGGCGGCCAAAAGCGACGACGCCGAGGTCTCGCGCCGGGCTCGCGAAGTCGCCGACAAGTTCCGTCTGGGCATCTATCCCGACACGCCGCAGGCCGTCGTCGAGGCTCTGGGCCGCTTCCAGGCCGGCGACCCGAACACCAAGGTCGAAGTCGTTCGCGACCTGCTCAACCAGGGCGCGGCCGGCTGCCGGGCCATCATTCGCCTGGCGAAGCAGGATCTCGGTGCCCAGGTCAAGCCGCAGATTCTCGGCCTGCTCTCCAACGAGCTGAGCCGATCCATCCCCGATCTGCTCGCCTCGAAGAACCACGCCCTGCTCGAGGAGTTACTGGAGATCACGCTCGACGACCCGTCCAACGGCACCAGCCAGCAGAACTACGTCGCCTACTGGCTCCTGGTCGGCAAGCTCGATGAGCGGATCGCTCACCACCAGGCCGCCCTGGCGAAGAAGGACCGCGAACGTCGCCACGAGGAACTGCTCGCCCGGCTCTACCGCGCGAAGGGCTCCTACCGCGAGGCGGCCGCCCTGGCCGATAAGGCCGGCGACGAGGGGCTGGCCACCAATCTGCTCTACGAAGCCGGTGCCTGGAAGGAACTGGCCGCGCGGGGCGACAAGGTTCGTCAGGGCGACGAGATCGAGTCGCTCGGCCACCGTGCCGCCTACGCTCGCCTGGCCGGCGACACGCGCACCTGTGACGCTCTGATCCTCGAACTCAAGAAGCAGGGCGAGACGCGTGATCCGCACGATGATCGTCTTTTCCAGGTGGCCAAGTGTCTCTTCCTGAACGATCAGCCGGACCTGGCCCTGGCCGTCCTCGAACGCGGCGATTACTGGGTCGAGCGCTTCCAGATCCTGATTGGCCGGATGCGTCACAAGGAGGCGTTCGCTCTGGTGGAGAAGGCCCGCGAGCAGAAGATCGCGGCGTTGCCGAAACTGGAACTGCTCGAGGCCCGGACGCTCCACGCTCTGGGGGTGAAGGACCGGGCTCTGAAGACGTTCGATCGTTACGCGGCCCAGATCAAGCCGGCGAACGATCTCTCCTGGCTGGAGGATCTGATCGACGCGGAAGCCAGGGCCGGCCTGCGCGATCGGGCCCTGGAACACACAGCGAAGATCCTCACCGTCTCCAACGATCAGGGCTGGGCCAGCCGTCTGTTCGGCAAGCTGTTCCCGAAAAAGAGCAAGCTGGCCGAGCCGCTCTGGCTCTATTTCCGCGAACGCTTCCGGGGGCAGGACAGCCTCGTCCTGCTCCGCCAGCTGCGCGACCTGCTCGACGGCAAGACGACGGGCGAGGCCCTCCGCGCGATCGCGAAGGGAGCCGAGGGGACGGTGAAGGATCTGGTTCCGCCGCAGCGTGCGGCGTGTCTGGAAGCCCTGGCCGAGGTGCTTCGTCAGGCCGGGGAGCGGAACGTCGCGCTCGACCTGCTGACGCCGTTCAAGACGCCGAAGGCGCTGCTACTCCAGGGCGACATTCTGTTCAGCTCGAAGCAGTTCACCGAGGCGGCGGCGAAGTATCAGGCGGCGTTCGAGCTGAACCGTCAGAATCCGATGCCGCTCTACCTCCTGGGGCTGGCGCTGGAAAAGGCCGGCAAGGTCGCGGAAGGCCAGGCTCGCACCGAGCAGGCTCACTGGCTGCCGCTGGGTCAGGACGACATCCGTGACGACTTCGTCCGTGAGCTGGCCCGTCGGGGTCATGCGAAGGCCCTGGCCCGCGAAGTGGACCTGCTGCGGCGAACGTCGCAGCCGGGCGAATACTACGCCGGCGAGGCGATCCGTCGTCAGGCGCTGATCGCGCTGGCGGCGAAGGATTATGCGACCTCCGCGACGGGCCACGAACTGGCCATGCTCCGCTGTCTGCGGAGCTACATCAACTTCATCGAGAAGGGGGCCTACGTCGGCGTCCCGGCGATGGTCCACTCACAACGTGCGGCCGGGCTCGTCCAGGCGGGCAAGTTCGACGAGGCTCGCGAGGAGTTCGCTCGGGCCCTGACCATTTCGCCCAGTTCGGTCGAGGGGACGATGCGCATGGTCCAGGTGCTGGACCGGGCCGGTCGGAAGAAGGAGGCCGACGAGTGCTTCGAGAAGGGGTCGGCGGTCTATCGGACGCTGATCGGTGAGTATCCCGATTGTGCCTGGGCGCACAACTCGGCCGCCTGGCTGGCGGCGACCTGCCGTCGTGGCCTGGAGCAGGCGAAGAAGGACGCCGAGAAGGCCGTGGCTCTGGAGCCCGAGTCGTCTGGCTACCTGGACACGCTGGCCGAGGTTCACTTCCAGCTCGGCGATCAGGCCCGGGCCGTCGCGGTGCAGAAGAAGGTCGTGGCGCTGGCTCCGAAGCGCGTCTACTTCAAGAAGCAGCTCGCCCGTCTGGAAGCCGGCGATCGCAAGGCCGATCTGCCGCCGGAAGACGACGACGAGGAGGACGACGACGATTGACCACGAGTCCACCCCGGCGAGCGGCGCGGCGTCAGCCCGCCGGTTCTTTTCCTGAGAAGAACCGGCTGACGCCGCGCCGCTCGCCAATTACGACTGACCGGATTCACTTCGTTCCCAGCACTCGCATCTGAAGGGTCTTCGTGCCGAGCCGCTCGTCCAACTGAGTCGGCCATTCCCACGCTCCCCGGTCGGCGTCCTTCTCCAGGTAGAGCAGCACCTTTCGCGGCGACGCCAGCGCGACGGCCTGCGACATGTCGAGGATCTTGCGGACGTTCAGGAACGTCGGCCCGACGACATGCGTCGTCGGCGGATACCAGAGATCGAAGCGGGCCACGTCCGGCTCGAACAACCCGGCGTACAGAGCGATCCCGGCCGAGATGCCCTTGCCCTGCAACCAGCGCGGCACGCCCTTGAGGTTCTCGACGCTGCCCAGCGCGGCCAGGGCTCGTCGCACGTCCCAGACGCGCTGGCCGTCGAGGGTCTGACCGAGCAGACCGAACCGGCGCTGGATGTGCGGCGTCGGCTTGCCGCCGCGGCCGCGATCGTTCCAGCGAGTCGGTCCGATGCCGCGCGGCGCGATCGCGGCGAAGCCCCAGCCGAATCGCTCCAGCGCTCGCCGGTTCTGCTCGAACTGGCTGTCATCTCGCGGCACCGTCGTCAGACCTTGCAGGCTGGCCTGGAACTTCGGGCCAAGCCCCGCGCACCACTTCTCCCATTCCGGTTCGTCGAGTACGTCCAGGACGACCAGGCTCGGCTTCTGGACCTTCTCGGCCGTCGCCAGCCAGACGCGCAGGTCGACGGCGTCCTCGCTGACGAAGTCCCACGCCCGCAGGCGGACGCCATCGGCGACGATCTCCGCGACCGGCTTGACATTCAGATCCGGAGCCTTCTCCGGCCAGCCGCGAAAGGACTTCGCCTGTAGCTCGGTCAGCCACTGCTCGCGCTGACGCGGCCACCACTGCTTGACCACCTCGGCCGATTGCGGCAGCTCCGGGCGAGCCGGCCGGATGAACAGCTCGTGGATGATCTTGTTCGTCGCGTCCTCGGGCAGCCGATCGAACACCTTCAACTGCTGCGGCTTGAGCGGCTCGAGATCCGGGTCCTCGATCGGTTTGGTGTCTCCCTTGAGCCAGCGATTCAGCCACAGGAAGGCTCCCTTGCGCAGTTCGGGAGTGTCTATGTGTTTGCCCTTCGTCTCCATCAGCTGGAGTTTCTCGCTGGCTCCGTACAGGTCGTAGATCCGCTTCGCCTTCGTGGTCGGACGACGGTAACCTTCGATCGGGAAGATGTCGTCGTCGTCGCTGTTTCCCAGGAGGACCGGCCGCGGCGCACAGAGGGCGATGAGCGTGTCGAAGTCCCAGCGGTAGGTGTTGGTGAAGTACATGCAGTCGCAGTGTCCCTCGATCGCTCCGGTCTTGCGGGCTCCCTGGCTCTCGATGACGTGGCCGTGCAGATCGGACAATCCCGCGACGGGCACGGCCGCCTGGACGCGCTCATCGGCCGCGGCGAGCCACCACGAGGTTGCTCCGCCGCCGGATCGGCCGGTCACGCCGAGTCGCGTACCATCGACCTCGGGTCGGCCTTGCAGGTAATCCAGAGCCCGCATGCCGTTCCACGTCTCGATGCCGGCCGGCGTGTAGCCGAGTGTCTGCCACCACCACATCCCGTGGCTATACAGGCCGTGATGAAGCCCCTCGATCTCGCCGAGCTGGAGCGTATCGACGACCATCGCGACGTAGCCATTGCGGGCGAACCAGCGCGGATGACGCTGGTAGCGGACCTTGCTACCGTACGAGACGCCGGCTTCGACGACGTTGCCATGACCGCAGACATAGAGGATGCCGGGCAGCTTGCCCTCGACCTTCTTCGGCCGATAGAGGGTGGCCGTGACGTAGAGCCCCGGCAGCGACTGGAAGTGCAGCTTCTCAACGATCACGTCGCCCAGGTCGATCGTACCGGTCACGGTCGCCTTGAGGTCGGTTCGCGGCGGCAGCGGCCAGAGGCCGAACATCTCCAGTAACTGCCGACGCAGTTCCGGCTTGCGAGCCTCCCAGTCCTCCTTCGACTTCACGCTGACGAGTTGCCGGCTGGCGATCTGTTCGACCTGTTTGCGAAAGTAGGCGTCGCGCAGTGCGTCGCCACGACTTGTATCGATCGCCTTCTCGGGCTTCATCGGCGGCGTCTGGGCCAGGGCCAACCCCGCCAGCGCCGCCATCGTCAGACTCACCAGAATACCGCGCATGTCGTAGTACCCCCCGTAACCTCGCTGCCTGCGCCGATGGTAACCTGCCGCCTCCCACCAGACAAGGATGGAGCCGGATCGGGAGCGTCGTATCGGCTCGCTCGCTTGTAAGGACGACACGGATCGTGTCGGTCACGCGGGTAACTCTTACAGGGCTTGACACGTCAGAATTGCCAGGTGGAACAAATTCTGTGGTCGGAAATCACTCTGTGAGAAGGAGTTGCGCCACGAACCACGGGCGAGGTGCCCCGACTGGCACAGCGGGTGCATGAGAAGAGAGCGTTGACAGGATGCCTTGAAGTGGAAAGGATGATCGCCATGATCCAGGTGAAGCAGCAGAGGTCTCGGCAGGTTCCGGTCGAGAAGGTGGTTCCCGCCATCGCTTCGTCGGAGCCGACCCAGGCCGAGGCCCTGCTGCGTGACGCGGCCCTGGTCCTCATGCTGACCCGTCGCGTCAAGGCCGAGATCCTGGCCGACCGCTAAACGACAGCTGGGCCACGCTCACGGCCCGGGCATCCGCAGGATGATTTTCAGGCCCACGCCGGTCCCGGCATCCTGGGCCTTGACCACGTCGCCATGCTTCACGTTGTCCGCAAAGTCGAGCAGCAGAGTCCGCCGCTCCGGCGTCGCCAGGGCCTTGAGCCCCTCCTCCAGCCGGTCGGGGTCCAGTTCCTTGTCGATCGCCTGGCCGCCCTCCTGGATGCTGGCCCGGTAGACCACCTTGCCCTGCTCCAGGTTGATCTTCAGGTGAATCATCTGCAGGGCGACCTGCTTCGAGTCCAGCGGCTTGACGTTGCTCCCCTCCGCCGCTCCGGCCAGGCCGGACTCCAGGCGTTTCTGCAACGCCGTGTAGCTGACCAGCAGCATGAAGAAGATCAGCAGCACCAGACAGACATCGATCAGGGCCGTCATGTCCAGGTGCGTCTCGTCGTCATGATGGGACGGCTCGGGCGGCTCCACCTCGGCGGCGGCGTCCTCGGTCGCAGGATGGGCACTGAGCGGAACCCAGGTCGTCTCGTCGGGGCCCTGGATCTCGTCCTCGGGAGACCAGACCCCGTCGGCCAGGCCCTGGTGGACCTCCTCCAGCGTCTCCACCGGGACGGAGCGACTCGAACCTTCGTGACGGATCTTCCAGCTCATGGCTATTTCTTCTCGCTGGTGCCGTAGTAGAGGCCGAGCATCTTGCCACGGATCGCGGGCACGATCGTCAGGCGAGCGGCCAGGTCGCGCACGGCCCCTGAGGGCAGGTCCTTGTGGGCGTTGATCGAGAGATTGACCTTGTTCGGGCTCGCCTCCATCAGCAGCTGGACCTCGCGGACGATCTCGTTGGGATCCTCCACGTCCAGGACCAGGCTCCCGTCGGCCCGCTTGACGGGTTTCTCCCCCTTCATCACGCCGTAACGCGGCTCCTCGTTGCGGTAATCGATCAGGACGATCACGGCCTCCCGATCGCGGGTCGTGTCGCCGTGATCGGTTCGGGGCAGGGGCACAGTCATGGCGGGAGCGGCCCCGGCGAGGACCATCATGAAGAAGATGAGCAGGACGAGGCTGACGTCGATGAGGGGGATCATGTCCACCTCTTCATCCTCCTCGGCGCGGGGACGCTGATAGGTCAGGTCGAACGCGACCGGCTCCAGGGCCTCGGCCTCGTCCTCGGCACGCTGCGTTTCCGGCTGCGGCAGATACGCCGCCAACTGCTTGACGCTGGCGACCTTGAACCACTCTTTGGAGCCAGCCGGCCGGATGCAGTCCTCGGCCAGGAGCCGACCCTGGACGATCCAGTCGGACACGACGCTGAACGGCACGGCCTGGTAGACCGTGTTGCTCTCGACGATCCAGACGTCGAGTTGCGAAACCTTGACCTTGGCCATCGGTTGAACTCCGAACCCGACGAGTGGGATGCTACCGCCCCGCGCTCGTCTGCTTGCCGGTCGGCGGTTTGCCCTCGTTCGCCTTGTGTGACTGAAGCAGGACGACCAGCTTCTGGGCGGCCCGCTTCATCTGCACCTCGAACTTCTGCACCCACGCCTTGAACAGCACATGGGTGAAGACGAGCGGAATGGCCGTGACCAGGCCTAGGGCCGTCGCGAACAGGGCCAGGCCGATCTCGCGCGATTGACCCACCACGTTGCCCGATTCGGAGGACATCTGGTCGAAGACGTTGATCATGCTGATGACGGTGCCGAGCAGGCCGACCATGGTCGCGATCTTGGCGATGGCCAGGATCGTCGGCAGCAGGAAGTTCAGATCGGGCAGGATCTCCAGTTCGATGGCACTGGCCATGCCGCGCTTGACGGCCGCCATCCCCTGTTTGGCGTTCTCCAGACCGGCGGTGAACAGACGTTTGGGTATGATCGCGTCCTGTTCCTGGCAGTATTTCAGGGCCCCGTCGATGCCGCCCTGTTCGAGCTGCTCCTGGAACTCGGGGAGCAGGGTGTTGAGCGAGACGCTGCCGTTGATGTTCAGCAGCAGCCGCCAGACGACCAGGGTGATGCCGACGAACGACATGGCGAACATGGGCCAGGCGAAGTACCAGTGGTGCCTGACGAAGTCGAGAAACGCTTCCACGGCCGACCTCGGGAGCAGAAGGGACAAGTGTGCAATCCAGAGCCTTCCCTTTCTTTGTACCGGGTCGGGCAAGCGGACGCTAGCGGGGACAAGGCATCGCGCGCAAAGTCGTGCCACGCCCCAGAATCGAACGACTTGAGTGAGATCGGATAACCGTCATGATTTTCCCACCCCGATTCTCCGCAGAGTCGGTGAAAGCGCTCCTTCGTGCAAGTCCGCCCCTTCAGTCTTTTTTTTACCTCCGCTACGGCTTGCCCGAGTTGCTCAAGCCGTGAAGCAGGCGCATAGTTCCAGCGTGTTCGAGGTAGTCCTGGCCCGACGAGCGGTCTAGTCGCCGACTTGGCTCGGGGTGGGTGGAACAGATGACTGAGGAGTAGAAACGCATGTTTTGGAAGCGTTTTCGCTTGACGCTCCTGGCCGGCCTGGTTCTGGCAGCTGCTGGTGTGGTTGTCAAGGCCGACGAGGCAAAGGACACGCCCAAGGTTGAAGCCCCGGCGACGGGCACCCCGGCCCCCAGCACGGCTCTGCCGGCTGGGCCAGTCCAGGGAACACCAGTCGTCGGAGCCCCGATCCACGGCGCTCCGGTCCACTCGACCGCCCTGCCGGGTGGTTGCGGTGCGATCTCCGGTGGTGTTATCTCGGGAGCCCCGTACCACGGTGGATCCTGCGGTAACCCCTGTGCGACCTCGGCTCCGACGGTTTCCTACCGCACGGTCTATACGACCGAGTGCGTCCCGGAAACCTACGAGACCTTCCGCACGACCTACCGGACGGAAACCCGGAACGAGACGTACACGGCCTACCGGACCGAGTGCGTCCCGCAGACCCAGACGACCATGGTGACGGTCCGTCGGGTTGTCCCCAAGACGATTGATCAGGTTCGCACTGTGTGGGATTGCGTCCCGACGACCGAAACTCGCACGACCATGCGTCGCGTCGAGCGGGAAGTCCAGGTGACGGAATACACCACCCGCATGGTCGATCGCGGCCACTACGAAGAGCGGGTCGAGTATGTCCCGTGCGATCAGCCGCAGGAACAGCAGGCGGCGGCCCCGGCTCGCCAGGGCCTGTTCAGCCGACTGCTCGGTCGTGGCCAGGCGGCTCCTGCCGCTCCGGCTCCGGCCCCGGCTCCGGCGGCCAGCTCCTGCTGCAACCCCTGTGATCCGTGCTGCACCCCGTGCTGCCCGGCTCCGGTCTGCCCGCAGGTCAAGGCCGTTTGCAAGAAGGTCTGGGTCCCCTGCATGGTCTGCGAGAAGGTTCCTTGCTGCAAGACCCAGAAGATTGTCGAGTGCGTGCCGGAAACCTGCTGCGTGACCGTCATGAAGAAGGTCTGCCGTCAGGAGTGCTACAAGGTGTGCATCAACGAGACCATCTGTGAGCAGGTTCCGCAGACCTGCACGGTCATGGTCAAGAAGTGCGTCCCCTACCAGGCGACCCGCTGCGTCCAGCACTGCGTGCCTTGCACGGAGAAGGTCACCTGCACCCGGATGGTCACCCGCTGCGTCGCCAAGCAGATCCCGGTCTGCGAGACCACCTGCAACAGCTGCACCACGAGCTGCAATGACTGCTGCAACACGAGCTGCAACACGAGCTGCAACAGCTGTGGCACCTCGAGCTGCAACACCTGCGGCAACGACTGTGGCTGCGGTGACGTCTGCGGCAGCCCCTGCTGCGACTCGTGCGGTGCGGCTCCGGCCGCCGCTCCGGCCTCGGCTCCGGCCGCTGGCCAGGCTCCGGCTTCCGGTGGCCGCTTCGGCAAGTGCTTCGGCAAGGGCCTCGGCCTCTTCAAGGGCCTGAAGGTCTTCGGTGGCAAGAAGTAAGCTCACCCGGTAAGTGAGACACTCACCCGGCCGGAGGCGTCGCCTCCGGCCGGGGCCGTTTTTGGTGACCACCTCCGATTGCATTTCCGGCCCAACTTCGCTATGAACTCGCCAGCCCACAGACCGTCCGCCCTGACGGTTCGGGCCCACCCAGGGAAGGGACCCACTCATGACCTTGCAGTTGCACGCTCCCGGTCCGAACGACGACCGGCTCGAACTGGCTCGACAGATTCTCCGCCGCGAGGCCGAGACCCTCGCGGTCGTGGCCGCGCGCCTCGATGGCCGCTTCCTCCAGGTGGTCGAGCTGCTGCGCGAGTGTAGCGGGGCCCATCCGGGCCGGGTCGTGATCGCGGGCACTGGCAAGTCGGCCGACATCGGACGCAAACTGGCTGGCACCTTCTCGTCCACCGGCACCCGCGCCTACTTTCTCGATCCGACACGGGCCGTTCACGGCGACCTCGGCATGGTCCATCCCCGTGATGTCGCCCTGGTCCTGTCCCATTCGGGCGAGAGCGAGGAAATCGTCCGGCTGGTCCAGCCTTTACGCTCGTTGGTTCGCGCGATCGTCGCCCTGACCGGCAATGGATCCAGCGCCCTGGCCCGGCTGGCCGATGTATCCCTGGTCTATGGCCCCGTCGAGGAGGTCTGCCCCCTGGCCCTGGCTCCCAGTGCCAGCACGACGACCATGCTCGCCCTGGGAGACGCCCTCGCCTTCGTCCTTCTGCGCGAGCGTGGCTTCTCGGCCGATGACTTCGCCCGCTTTCATCCGGCCGGCAATCTCGGTCGCAAGCTCCTTCGCGTCGAGGAGGTCATGCGGCGCGGCGACGAGGTTCGCCAGGCTCCGGAGATCGAAACCGTCCGCGGCGTCTTCTCGCGCAGCCGACAACAGGGGCGACGAACCGGAGCGGTGCTGCTGCTCGATGCGGAAGGTCGGCTCGCCGGTCTGTTCACCGATAGCGACCTGGCCCGCCTCATCGAGAACCGACGCGACCTCGCCCTCGATCGGCCCATCGGCGAGGTGATGACACGTCGGCCGCATACCATCCTGGTCGGCAGTCGTGTTCCCGATGCGATCGACCGGATGCAGCAGCACAAGATCAGCGAGTTGCCCGTGGTCGATGCGGACCTGCGCCCCGTCGGCCTGCTCGACATCACGGACCTGCTGGGGCTCGGAGCGGATGCGGACGTCCGACAACCGATCGCCCCGGAACGACGGACGGCCTGAGGTGCCCGGGATGCTCTCCTTGCAGCAGCGTTGTCAACGCATCGATCTGCTCGTCCTCGACGTGGACGGAGTATTGACCGCTGGCGGCATCGTCCTGGGCAGCGACGAGGCGGAACTGAAGCAGTTCCACGTTCGCGATGGTCTCGGCCTGGCGGTCTGGCATCGAGCCGGCAAACGCTCCGCGATCATCACCGGCCGGATGGCCCGGATGGTCGAGCGTCGCGCCGCCGAGGTCGGCATCGTCCACGTCCAGCAGGGCCGACAGGACAAGCTGCCGGCACTCCAGGATCTGCTCGCCCAGCTGGGTCTGCCCTTCGAGTCGGCGGCCTACGTCGGCGACGATCTGCCCGACGTGCCGTGTCTTCGTCGTGTCGGCCTGGCCGTCGCGGTCGCGGATGCCTGTGCCGAGGCGCGGGCGGCGGCTCACTACATCACCCGCGCTCCGGGAGGCGATGGGGCCGTGCGCGAGGCGATCGAACGAATACTGCGCTGCCAGGGACTCTGGCCCGCCACCCACTGAGCCAGGAGAGCCATCATGTGGACCCCCCGCCGTATCGTCCTGCTCGCAATGGGCTACCTGTTCGTCCTCGCTGGCTATCTCGGCTACACCCTGAGTTCTCTTGGCGGCATCGATGGTCTGCCGACGCTGCCGGCTCACTATCTGGAATCGAAGGTGGGGCCGAGTGATCCAGGCGACTTTCTGCGGACCCGGGTTCGTCGGGTCGAGGGCCGACTCAAGCAGGCTTTCGGAGCGGACAACCCGGTGGCGAAATGGCCCATCCAGCTCGAATTGAACAACCGCACACTCGTTGTCGCCGCTCAGGGATTTACGCTGGAGAGCGATGGCCGAATCTCGCTCATGCCGATCGCGGTCGCCGTCTTCGGCAAGGATCGCGGCCCCGGCGGACATCCCGAGATCAACACCCTGCGCGGCGATGTCGCCTTTCTGCGCTTCGATCGGCCGGTCACCAATCTGTCCGAGGTGGGCGGTCGCAAGGTGGTTGGTGGCGAGATCAGCGGCAACATCCGGATCTCGAGCAACCGACGGACGCCAGGCATCGACGACGATTTGCTCGTCCACATCGGCACGGGACCGCTGTACTACGCCGAGAACAAGCAGCTGATCTGGACGCACGACACGGTTCATCTGGAGGATTTCAACAGCAAACCTCGGCCCACGGAGATCTGGGGCAAGGGCATGGAGGTCGAATTGATCACCGAGCCGGCCACGTCGCCCCGGCCCGGTTCGCGTCGGCCCGGCCCGGACAAGATCGGCGGCATCAAGCGCGTCCTGCTCCAGTCCAACGTCGACATGACGCTCTACGTGGACGGCGCGACCGGCTTTCCAGGCGGCCGACGTGAGGTTCCGAAGCCGGTCGCCAATCGGCCGCCGGAGAAGGCGAAGTTGACGATCAAGACGTCCGGTCGCTTTCAGTACGAATTCCTCAAGGACCACGATCAGGCCACCTTCGAGGTGCCGCAGACCGATCCGCAGCGGGACGCGGCCTCACCGCAGCACGTCTTCGTCGAGCGCTTCTTCGCCGTCCTCGATGGCCGCAAGGAGGTGCGCGACCAGCTCTACTGCGGCAAACTCGAGATGCACTTCAAGAAACGAGAAGCCGCCAAACTCGGCCCGCAGCCGGCCGACAAGCCGAAGGATACGAGCAGCCTGGTCGATCGCGGCACCGACATTCTCTTCGTCCGCGCTCAGGGGCCGCAGGTGACCCTGACCTCCGACGCGGAACGTCTGGAAGCCTCCGGCACGGACCTCGTCTACGACGCACGCATCTCGCGGACCATTCTGCGCGGTGACAGGCAGATGACAGCCACGAAGGATCGGACCCGGATCACCGCACGAGAATTGCAGATCACCGACCACCGCGCCACGGAACCGGGCCAGAAAAGCCAGCAGACCGTCGTCGCGCTGGGCCCCGGACGAATCGACATGATGGACGACAAGCAGATCGGCACCGAGAAGATCGCCGCCCAGGCGTTCTGGACCGACAAACTGACGACCAGCCGGGAGGGGGATTTCGATCTGCTCGTGCTGACCGGCGCGGCCCGCTTCGTCGATCGCGCCAACGACCAGACCTTGCAGGCCGAGACACTCAAGGTCTGGACCAGCAGTCCCGGAACGGGGCCAGGAAATCAGATGATTCTGGCCAACGCTCCAGAAGGCGGCGGCCGACGTGTGCAGGTCATGGAGGCCCTGGGTAACGTCTCGACCTCGTCCCGAGACCTGAACATTCACGACACCAGTCGGCTCATCGTCCGGTTTCGTGACGTGCCGCCGGGGGCGCAGCTTCCCGGCACGGGACCGACGCCGGCCGCGCCGCCCGGTGGACCGAAAGCCTTGCCCACGCGCATCCCGGCGGGCCCGGTCCAGACCTTGATGCCGCCGCCGCGACCGGAGAACGGCCCGACAATCCGAGAGAGCCGAAAGCCGCTACAGCCGAACACGCCGCCGACGCTCATCGATCTTCCCGGTGGCGCTCCCCGCAAGGGGAACGGCCCGGCCCGGCCGATCCATCTCAGCGCGCGGAACGTCGAGGCGTGGGTCCTGCGTGCCGGTTCGCGAAACAGCCTGGAGCGAGTCTGGACCGAGGGCTCCGTTCATGTCAAGCAGGCTCCGGCCAAACCGGAGGAGAAGGGCCTCGACGTTCTCGGCGATACGCTGTCGATGGACTGTCATGCCGAGGGGAACATCCTGGAGGTGACCGGGGATCTGGCCCAGCTGCGCATGGATCGCATCTACATCCTCGGCCCGGTCGTCAACATCGATCAGACGCGCAACATGGCCTGGGTCAATGGCATGGGTGCCATGCAGATGGAGAGCCAGACCAACTTCGCCGGCGACAAGATCGCCCGGGCCGTGCCGATGATCGTGCAGTGGCGCAAGTCGATGCTCTTTCACGGCACCTACGCCGAGTTCCACGACGGCATCCAGGCCGAGCAGGAGAATGCCCTGCTCGTCTGCGATTCCTTGCAGGTCTTCTTCGATCGCGACATCCAGCTGAAGCAGGGGACGCGAGCCGATCAACCGGCGCGGGTCAAGAACATCGTCTGTCATGCCAACGTGCGCATCGAGGAGAGCGTCTCGCGCGATGATCGCATCGTGAAGTACCAGCGAATCGAGTCGGGCCATCTTCGCCTGGAGGCGCTCGAGCCCGACGAGGACGCGGTGCCGGCCGCTGGAGGCAACAAGCCCGCCGCTGGCAACGAGATCCACGGCTCGGGTCCGGGAACGCTGCGTCTGTTCCAGATGGGCGGCCCCGATCCGCTGGCCCAGGTCGCACCCGGCGAGAAGACCGAGACGAAGAAGCCCGAGCCGAAGCTGACCTTCATTCAGTACAGCCAGCGACTGTACGCGAACAGCAAGATGAACAAGGCGTCGTTCTACGGTCAGGTGCGCGTTCTCAACCTGCCCTCCAACGAGCCGACCCGGCAGATCAACCTGGAGGACATCGTTGCCGACCTGCCGCGCGAGGCCCTGTACATGTCCTGCGATCGGATGACCGTCCTGAACCGCGGCACCAAGACCCATTCGCAGCAGGAGATGCTGGCTCAGGGCCGGGTGACCATCAAGGCCCGCGAATTCTGGGGCCGAGCGGAAACGATCAGCTTCAACGAGGCGAAGGATCAGATCATCCTCGACGGCGGCGAGGACGGCGAGGCCACCCTGTTCAAGGAGGTCGGCAAGGGGGCTCCGCCGCAGAAGATCACCGGCCGAAAGATCACCTACATCCGCTCGACGGGAGCCTTCAAGCTCGACGAGGGGCGTGGGATTTTGGGTCAGTAGCCATTGCCCGGTTCGGCCCTTCGGATAGACTCGAACTGTTCCCTTCGCACCGGAGGCGATCACGGAGTCGGCTGTGCGTGAGATCGAGCAGAAATTCCGCGTCCCCGACCCGGCGGCGCTGATCCAGCGGCTGACCGGGCTCGGCCTCGTCCTCGACGCCGGCCATCCCGAGGCCGACCACTACCTGGCACCGCCCGATCGTGACTTCGTCGTGACCGGCGAGGTGTTCCGCATGCGCCGCATCGGCACCGACAACTACCTCACCTACAAGGGACCGCGCGCTCCGGGCCCGTTCCGCGATCGCGAGGAACTCGAGGTGCCGCTCCCGTCAGGCGATGACATCGCCGAGCAGCACCTCCGCCTGCTCGGTCATCTGGGCTATCGTCCGGTAGCCATCGTCCGCAAGATGCGCCGCCAGGTGAAGTTCTCGCGTGACGGTTTCGCTGTCACCATCTGCCTGGACGAGGTCGAGGAACTCGGCACGTTCTGTGAGGTGGAGATCCTGACCGAGTCGGAGCAGAACGAGGCGGCCCGGCGGGTCATCGCGGCCGTGGCCGAGGAACTCGGACTGACCGATCTGGTCCCGCGGAGTTACCTCGGCCTGCTGCTGGAAAGGCGTGGCCAATGACCGTTCGCCTCGTGGAGACGATCGCTGCCGTGCGCGAGGCCGTCGCCGCCGCTCGACGGGCCGGGCAAACGATCGGTTTCATTCCGACCATGGGAGCGCTGCACGCCGGCCATGCCGCCCTGCTCGAGGCCGCTCGGCGCGAATGTGGCTGCGTCGTCGCCAGCATCTTCGTCAACCCGACGCAGTTTGGCCCGAACGAGGATTACGCCCGCTATCCGCGCACGCTCGATGCCGATACGGCCCTGTGCGCGCAGGCCGGCTGCGATCTGCTCTTCGTCCCGGCCGTCGCCGAGATGTACCCGACCGGCTTCGCGACCATCGTCGAGGTGCCGGCCCTCGCTCAGGGGCTGTGTGGGGCCTCACGTCCAACTCACTTTCGCGGCGTCTGCGTCGTCGTGCTGAAGCTGTTCAACATCGTCCAGCCGGACGTGGCTTACTTCGGAGCGAAGGACGGCCAGCAGGTTCGCATCATCGCCCGCATGACCCGCGATCTCGATCTGCCGATTCGCATCGCAGTGCAGCCGACGGTTCGAGAGCCGGACGGACTGGCTCTCAGTTCGCGGAACCGCTATCTTGAGGCAGACGAACGCGCCCAGGCGACGGTGCTGAATCGGGCCCTGCAAGCGGCTGCCGCCGACATCGTGGCCGGGGAACGCCGGCCCGGAGTCGTCCGCGAGCGGCTGGTTCGCACGATCGCCGAGGCTCCGCTGGCCCGGGTCGATTATGCCGAGGTCGTCCACGGCGACGACTTGCAACCGCTGGAGACACTGGCCGGCCCGGTGCTGCTGGCCCTGGCCGTCCGCTTCGGCAAGACGCGCCTGATCGACAACCTCTCCCTGACCGTGGCCGACTGAACGCCAGGACTGGTGACAGCGGCCCGACAGGATCCCCGCACGGTGCCAGAGCCATGCCTCATCCGCTATTTGCTCCCGAAGTCCGGGAGATGCTCCGTGACGAGGATTACGCCGGCCTCGCCGCCCTGTGCGAGTCGCTGCACCCCGCCACGGTCGCCGAGGTCCTCGACGACGACTTCGACGCCGAGCAGATCTGGCGCGTCCTCGAAAGTACGAGCATCTCCAATCAGGCGACCATCTTCGAGTATCTGCCCCTGGAACGACAGGTGGAACTGGTCGAGAAGGGCCGACCGCAGATGGCCCGTCTGATCGAGGAAATGTCCTCCGACGACCGGGCCGACCTGCTCCGCAGCCTCGACAAGGCGGTCGCCGAGAACCTCCTGCGTCTGGTCGATGAGGCCGACCGCCGGGACATCGCCCGCCTGGTGGACTATCCGGAGGGAAGTGCCGGCGCGGTGATGACCACCGACTATGCCTGGCTGCCGTCCAACGTCAAGGTGGACGAGGCGATGGACCGTCTTCGCCTGCAAGCTCCCGACGCCGAGACGATCTACGTCGTCTACGTTGTGGACGAGCAACGCAAGCTGCAAGGGGTCGTCTCGCTCCGCGAACTGATCCTCGCTCCGCGCCAGGCCCCGGTCGCCAGCGTCATGAGTCGAGAGGTCGTCCGCTGCAAGGCGACCGATGACATCGAGACCGTCGCCCAGGAGATTAACCGCTACGACCTGCTGGCCGTCCCGGTGGTCGATCCCGATGACCGGCTCGTCGGCATCATCACGCACGACGACATCATCGACGTGATCGTCGAGGAGGCGACCGAGGACGCCCACCTGATGGGTGCCGTCTCGCCGCTGGAAGAGAGCTACCTCGAATCGAGCTTCGTCGAGTTGTGGCGGAAGCGGGCCGTCTGGCTGGCCTGTCTGTTCATCGCCGAGCTGTTCACGTTTACCGCTCTATCCTTCTTCGAGGATTCGATCGCCAAGGTGGTCGTCCTGAGCCTGTTCGTGCCGCTGTGCATCTCGACGGGAGGCAACTCCGGCTCGCAGGCGGCGACACTGATCACTCGCGCCATGGCTCTGGGCGAGGTCAAGCTTCCCGACTGGTCGCGGGTGCTGCGGCACGAGCTATTCATGGGTCTGGCCCTGGGCGTGACGCTCGGCCTGATTGCTTTTCTTCGGGGAGCCTCCACGTCGTCGAGTCTGCTGTCGAGTGCGCCACCGCGTCACGAATCGTTCGTCGTCCACACGGACAAACCGCTGGAAGTGAACCCGGATGGCAGCGTGGAACTGCCGCCTTATGCGGCCCAGATTATCGAGAGCAGCGAAGCCGTCCGGTTGCGGCTGCCCGAGGCGCAGAGTCTGATCGCCCGGCCCGATCCGTCCCGGGCTGGCCGACTGATCTACGAATTCCCAGCCGGCGTTCAGATTCCTCGACCACCGGTCAACCGCTGGCTCCTGGGGGCGGTCATCGCCTTGTCGGTCGCGGGCATCTGTCTGTGGGGCACCCTGATCGGAGCGATGTTGCCGCTCTTCTTCAAACGGATCGGAGCCGATCCGGGCGTCGCTTCGAGCCCGTTCGTGGCCACGTTCGTGGACGTCACGGGGATCGTGATCTACTTCAGCTTCGCCAAGCTGTTCCTGTTCGATTACCTGTGAGCGTGAGGCTCCACGCTCACACCAGCTGCCACCACGATCCGTCCGGTAGCGCGATGACGACGACTGGCGTGCCGACCACCGGAAGCGGTTGCTGAAGCAGATCGTCGCGCTGCTCGCGTTTCCAGCCGGTGATTTCCTGGCCACCCGGAGCCACGACACGGTAGCTGACGGTCACATGACAGTGTTCGTAACGTTCGCCCTCGGCGTCGAGGCCGCTGTCCACCTCCGCGGTGCAGTCGGTCACCACGCCCTCGACAAGGACGAGGCTGGCCGCCCAGGCTCGGAAGGCGGCGTCCTCGGCCCGGGTGGAGCGCAGGATCAGCCAGGTGGGGTAGACGGCGATCCAGCCCGGGACCAGGGCGAACCAGCCGATCGTCACCACGGGTAAGCCCTGGAAGTAGCCGAGCAGGAGCAGGACCGGCCCCGCCACTACGAAGACCACGGCGAGAACAGCGAGAATGACCGTCGTGGCCGTCGTGTGGGCCGGGTCCTTGAACTGCAAGCGACAGAAGTGCTGCCGCCAGGCCTCGGAATCGAGTTTGCCCTGATACGTCGGGTCGAGCAGAAAGGGGGGATTCGTGCCCATCTGGCCCACCTGGCTTTGCGGATCGCGTTCCTACACGGAGGCTACGCAAGGAGGTTCGTCCCGGCTAGCTGGGTCTTTGACGACCGGGGCCGATAGAATGTGGCCGGTCGATCCCCACATGGAACGGCTGCGCCGCCACTGCCGTCCTCTTCATTTAGCCGCCGGCTTGCCGGCGGCTAAATGAAGAGTCTCGGCTCACTCGTTTCTCATCGAGGATTCAACCATGTTCCGCGCGAATCACCTGGTGGTCGTGGCGTCGTTCATTGCTCTGAT
>CAYYJM010000001.1:0-21518 GCA_964471755.1 uncultured Alcaligenaceae bacterium | reverse complement strand
CGAGCGGGACTGTCTCCGAACCACACGTCCGACAGCGGAACCGCCGGCGGCGCAACGTCGCCAGGAGGCACTGGAGTTCCATCGCCGGGCTCAGGAGCGAACCGGAGTCCTCATCCCGATGTACGTCTACCCGGAGAACATCCACAAGAACGCGGCGTACAACCGCCTTATCGACATCAGACTCCGCTTCCGAACGGTCCCCATCTGGGTCATCGTCAATCCGGCCTCGGGCCCCGGAGACCGGGTGGATGCAAACTATGTCAAGGCCATCGACCGTCTGCGCGGAGCCGGTTGTGTGGTACTGGGTTACGTCAGCACCCGCTACGGTAAACGGAGCAAGGACCAGGTGCAGAAGGACGTCGATCAGTGGCAGAAGCTGTATCCGAAGGCTCAGGGAATCTTCTTTGACGAGATGATCTACGACGACACGGACGCCGGCGTGAAGCACCAGGCGAGCCTCAACCAGTACGCTCATGATGCGGGTTACTGGCCGACCGTCGCCAACCCGGGAGCCCAGACGCCGGGCCGTTACTTCGCTGGCCGAGCTGCCGACGTGATCCTCGTCCACGAGGGCGACGCCTATCCCAGCGAGGAGCGGCTGAAAGGGGACTTCTTCGGTGGAAATGCCGATTACCCGCCCTTCACGCGCGGCGTCCTGCTCCACTCGCAGGCCCGGTTCGACAAGGCCGCCCTGCGGATGGTGAGCAAGTACGCTGGCTGGGTGTACGTTACCGAGGACGTCTATCGAGCCGGCGATCCCCGGTCAGCCAACCCGTGGGATCGGCTCTCGAAGTATCTGGAAGAAACCTGCGAGCTGCTCGCGACCAGCCCCTGATGATCGCCTTCCGGGACAGTCACTAACATACCCAGGCGTCGAGATTCATCGGCCCTCGCTTCGGAATCGACCGCATGGAACAGCCCCTCCTCCTGTGTGGCCTCGGCAAGACCGGCTGGCGCGTGCTGGAATATCTGCGCAGCGCCGGCCTGCCCGTCGTCGCCGTGGACGATCACTGCCAGCCAGACGATCCGCGCTTGCAGGGGACGCCACTGATCTGCGGCGACTTCCGCCAGCGTGCCGTTCTCCTGCACGCCGGCGTCGAGCGGGCCAGTGGCGTCCTCATCCTGACCAACGACGACCTGATCAACACGGCCACGGCCATGACGGTTCGCTCGCTCAACCGCGAGGTCCGCATCGTCCTGCGTCTGTTCAACCAGAACCTGCTCGGCCGACTCGGCAAGACCGTGCAGAACATCTTCGCCCTGTCCACGTCGCTGCTGACCGCACCGATGCTGGCCCTGACCGCTCTGACCGGCCAGGGACTCGGCTCGTTCCGCATCGAGGGTCTGCCGGAGGGCCGACGCCAGGTCGTCCAGATGCAGATCGAGCCGGACCATGCCGCAGTCGGCCAACCGATCGCGTCGCTCACAACCGGCCGCGACCTGCACCTGCTGGCCCATCGCCGACCCGGCGAATACTTTCGCCTGCTCGGCGAAATTCAGCCGCAAGCCGAGTTGCAGGCTGGCGACGAGGTCGTTCTGTGCGGCCCGGTGGCCGACCTGGCTCCCTTCCTGGCCGTGCCGGACGCGGGCTCCGGAAGGAGCTGGTTCGCCGGCCTGCGGCGGCAGTTCGCCACGGTCTGGGGGGCGCTGCCAGAGAGCGATCCCGCCCTGCGCCTGGTCGTCTTCATCCTCCTGGCCATCATCGTTCTCGGCGTCGTGGTGCTGAAGTACGGGGCCGGCAACACCGTTACCGAGGGACTCGTCCGCACGCTCGGAGCGTTGACCACCGGCGACACGACGTTCAAACCCGAGGCGGCCGATCCGCTGCCGATCACCGTGTTCCTGACCAGCCTGAAGGTCCTGGGCACGGCCTTCGTCGCCGTCTTCACGGCCATCCTGACGAACTACCTGCTCCGCGCCCGCCTGGGACAGTTCCTGGAAGCACGGCGTGTCCCGGAGAAGGGGCACGTCATCATCTGCGGTCTGAGCCCGGTCGGCTTCCGTGTCGTCGAGGAACTGCTCCAGGCCGGCGAGCGTGCCGTGGTCGTCGAGCGTGACGAGAACAACCGCTTCGTGGCGACGCTCCGACGACAGGGCGTGCCGGTCATCATTGGCGATGCCACCGTTCCGGAGGTCCTGCGCCAGGTGAACGCCGGCACGGCCCGGGCGGTCGTCGTCTCGACCAATCACGACCTGCTCAACCTGGAGATCGCCCTGCTCGTTCGCGATCAGAACGAGGAGCAGCGCGTCGTCGTCCTGCAATCCGAGCCGACGCTGGCCCAGATGCTGCGCGAGGCAGCCAACATCCGGCTGGCGGTGTCGATCCACGCCCTGGCGGCCCCGGCTTTCCTGGCCGGCCTGTTCGGCGATCGGGTGCTGAACGTCGTTCTGGTCCGCGATCGCATCCTGGCCGTCGTCGATCTGATCGCTCAGGGGGACGACGACGTGGTCCTCAATCAATCCCTGCGGACGATCTCGATCGACTACCAGATGACGCCGATCGCCCTGATCCCGGCCGGTGGTCCGCTCCCGACGATGCCGCTGACGCATCGCTTCACGATCGGCGATCGGGTCATCGGCATCCTGGCCCTGAGTGATCTGGAGCGTCTGCTCAAGCGTCAGCGACCGGCGACGGAGTACGCCGTCGAGGTGGAGCAGATCCCGCCGTCGGCCCGGCCGTGGGTCGTGGCCCAACTGCGTCAACAGTGGCAGTGTTCGGCCGAGGAGGCCGAGGCGAAGCTGGCTCAGGTGCCGGTGCGTCTGGCCGAGGGTCTGACGCGCGGTCAGGCGGAGGATCTGGCGGCGCGTTACCGGCAGGAGCGCGTCGAGGTGCGTCTCATCGGTCCCCCTCCGGCGGTGCCAGTGCCCGAGGAGGACGACGGCGAGTAGAATAGCCGACGAGAGCCCGGCCAGGTTCTTCCGAAGGCTCATCACGAGGGGTGCATGAACGGCGAACAAATCCGCGTCCTGGTGGTCGATGACGAGCCGTTCCACGCCGAGAGCGTGGCCGAGAGCCTCGAACGGGTCGGCTACGAATGCACCGTCGCGACCAGTGGCCGTGCGGGCCTGAAGAAGATCGAGGACGACAACTGGGACGTCGTCCTGACCGATCTGAAGATGGCCGACGTCGATGGCCTGACCATCGTGCGGCAGACACGCGAACTGCTGCCGGAGGCCGAGGTCGTCGTCATCACCGGTCACGCCGACGTCAAGACGGCCGTCGAGGCGATCAAGCTCGGAGCGGCGAACTATCTCACCAAGCCGGTCGAGTTGACCGAACTGCGAGCGATCCTGGAACGGGCCTCGGGCAAGATCCGCCTGGCCCGGACCAATCAGGACCTGCAACGTCGGCTCGACGAGAAATTCGGCTTCGAGGGCGTCATCGGCAACAGTCCGAAGATGCACGAGGTGATCGTGCGTCTGCAACAACTCGCCCCGACGAACTCGACCGTCTTGATCCACGGCGAGACCGGCACCGGCAAGGAACTGGTGGCCAAGGCCCTGCACACGAACAGTCCGCGCAAGAGCAAGCCGTTCGTCGCCATGAACTGCTCGGCGTTCAACGAGAACCTGCTCGACGACGAGTTGTTCGGCCACGAACCGGGCTCGTTCACCGGGGCGACCAAGCTGCGCAAGGGCCGCTTCGAGCATGCCAACGGCGGAACGCTCTTTCTCGACGAAATCGGTGACATGCCGCTGCCCCTGCAATCGAAGCTGCTGCGCGTCTTGCAGAGCCGAACGCTGGAGCGCCTCGGCAGCAACGAGGCGATCGCCATCGACGTACGCGTCCTGGCCGCGACGCACAAGGACCTCGAAGCGATGATCGCGGCCGGCACCTTCCGGGCCGACCTGTTCTATCGCCTCAAGGTGGCGACGGTTCGCCTGCCGCCGCTGCGCGAACGCCGCGAAGACATCGCCCTGCTGGCCGCTCACTTCCTCAAGGATTTCAACGCCGAGCATGGCAAGAACGTCCTGAGCATCGCCGACTCGGTTCGGCGAGCGATGCAGCAGTACGACTGGCCGGGCAACGTGCGTGAGCTGCGTAACACGATCGAGAGCGGCGTCATCCAGGACACCGACGGTGTTCTGGGTCCGGACGATCTGACCGACTCGAATCTGTTCGTCCGCGCACCGGGAGCGGCTCCGGAGCCGACCGGGAGCGATCCCCTGATCGGCCGACCGCTGGAAGAGGTGGAGCGTCACTACATCGAGAAGGCCCTGGCTCTGACCGACGGCAACCGCGAAGAGGCCGCCCGCCTGCTCGGCATCGGCGAACGAACCCTCTACCGCCGTATCCAGGAGTGGAAGCCACCGGAGTGACCCTACTGGGGTTGAATCCGGTCGGCTCACCGGGCAAGCTCAAGCCCGGGGAACGCCTCTCCGGGAGTCATCCATGCCAAAGATCCAGGAACTCGATCCGGTCGTCGTGGGCAAGATCGCCGCTGGCGAGGTCGTCGAACGGCCGGCGAGCGTTCTCAAGGAACTGCTCGAAAACGCCGTCGATGCCGGCAGTCGGCGGATCGATGTCGAGGTCGAACAGGGCGGCATCGAACGTCTCGCGCTGATCGACGACGGCTGCGGTATCGACGCCGACGAGTTGCCGCTGGCCCTGACCAATCACGCGACGAGCAAGCTCCGCGGAGCTGACGACCTGGAGGCGATCGCGACGCTCGGCTTCCGTGGCGAGGCCCTGGCGTCGATCGCCAGTGTGTCGCAACTGACGTTGCAATCGCGGCCGGCCGGACAGTCGGTCGGTGCCGAGATCCGCAGCCACGGCGGCACGGTCAGTCCGGTTCGCCCCTGGAACGGCACTCCAGGCACACGGATCGAGGTGCGGCATCTGTTCTTCAACATCCCCGTCCGGCGGAAGTTCCTGCGGGCTCCGGCGACCGAGTTCGGCCATATTTCCGAGGTGTTCACACGTCTGGCCCTGGCTTCCGGCGAGTTCATCGCCCCGTCTGGCGAGGTGTCCAGCGGCCTGGGTCGATCGCTGCACCTGACCCTTCGCCACAATGGCAAGACGACGTATGACATCCCGGCGTCAGCGTCGCTCTTCGATCGGCTCGGCATCTTCTACGGGCCCGAGGTACAGGCGTCGCTCTACGCCGTGGAGTATCAGGACGGCCCGGCCCGGTTGACGGGCTACGTCGCCGATCCATCGTGCGAACGCGGCACCGCCCGGATGCAGTATCTGTTCCTGAACGGTCGCTGGATTCGCGATCGGAGCCTGGGACACGCGGTGCAGGAGGCGTACCGCGGCCTGCTCATGACGGGACGCTACGCCGTCGCGTTCCTGTTCGTGGAGTTGCCGCCGGATCGGGTCGATGTCAACGTGCATCCGACCAAGGCCGAGGTGCGCTTCGCCGAGCCGGACGCGATGCACCGACTGATCCATCGAGGCGTTCGCAATCGTCTGCACGAGGCGAACCTGACCGCCCGGCTGCACCTGCCACCGCTGGCGGGTGGCGAAGAGAGATCGGGTGACAGGGAGCCGTCACCGGTGGTGACGCCGGCGGGGACGACGTCGAACCCGACCCGACCGCATCCGCTCGATGGCCGACCGCCGTTGAAGCTGACGACGCCGATGCGTTCGCCCGAACTGCCGTTCACCCCGCCGGCCCGGCCGGAGGTCACGACGCCGACGCCCGCTCCAACTCCTCCCCCTGCCCTCGCACCGCAGCCGGATTCGCCTGAACCGGAGACGGAGACCTCTGGCGGCGTGGTCGCCTCGACGGCGACGCTGAACCTCGCTCCGTCACGGGTGCTGCAACTGTACGACACCTACCTCGTGCTGGAGACGGCCGAGGGGATGCTCGTCATCGATCAGCACGCCCTGCACGAGCGCATCCTATTTGAGCAGATCAAGGCCCGGCTGCGCGAGGGGACTCTTCAGACGCAGAGACTGCTGATCCCGGAGCCGGTCGATCTGACGCCGGAGCAGGCGGCCCGCGTCCTGGAGCAGGCCGAGGATCTGGCCCAGCTCGGTCTCGGCGTCGAGCCGTTCGGCGGACGAACCGTGCTGGTGACGAGTTACCCGGCCATGCTTGGCAAGCGGAGTCCCGGCGACCTGCTGCGTGCGGTGGTCGATCATCTGACGACGCGCGATCGGCTGCCGAGCCGGGAGGTGCTGTTCAACGATCTGCTGAGTCTGATGGCGTGCCACTCGGCCGTGCGAGCCGGCGACCGCCTGCCGCCGGCGGAGATGGAAGCCCTGCTGGCGTTGCGGCATCTGGTCGATGACAGCCACCACTGCCCGCACGGCCGACCGACGGCGCTGCTGTTCAGTCGGCAGGAACTCGAACGCCAGTTCGGCCGGCTGGGGTGAGAGTATGTGCGAGACAGCGGACGTCCGACAGGCGTTGGAGCAGGCCCGGTTGCGGGTGAAAACCAGAGGGGAAGCAACGCCGGGAAAACTCGCCCGGCACATGAACCAGGGAAAGGACAACGCCGTTCGGGGCCTCCTCCAGACGGAGTACGAAACCGACCAACCAACTGCGACTCGAATCGTCGAGCAACTGCAAGAGAAGGTGAAGCCGGTCGTGCTGTCGAAGACTCAGCGAACCCGGTTCGCGGCAAGCGTGGAAACGGAGGACAGGGGGTATCTATTCACCATCCGCATGCCACGGGCGGGGGACACGTGGATCCAGGCAGGGTACACCAGAAGTGCCGAGCGGTTGTTTATCGTCTCGATGGAAGTGGCGGCTCGTTACCGACGGAACGGCTTCTCGACGGCGCTCCTGCGTGCCGCGATCCATCACGCCGAACAAACCCGCGGCCCGGTTAACGCTGTCAAGGGCGAAGCAGGTGGCACGAACTACCGGATCCTCCATGCGGAGGGAAAGACCATCGCCGATTCGGCGTTTGCGAAGTCGATGGCGCATCTCGGCTTCGACACCAGTTTCTCACCGGAAACAAATGAGATGTTGTCCACTCACCGTCAACCGGGCACGATCAGTTCGGAGGTTACATGATCCAACACAAACAGGCTCGCGATTTGCCATCCGGTCCAGTGGTGGGAGACGATCGATACTGGTTCCATCTGCTCCCATCCGAGACGGTTGCCTCCCTGGAAGCAAGGCCCGAGCAGAAGGTACTTCTCAAGAATCGGATGCAGTCCGTTCCAATGGATTTTGTACACACCTGGCTCGCCCATTTTCTCCGCTGGATTCCAACCATGAAGGGAAATTGGGATGAGCTTCCAGAAAGCCGAATCTTCGTTGGAAAGGATGGCGCGATTGTCGCGAAGGGAATCTTCCACGCCCTCACTGAACTGGCTTCGTCTGGACCGTCGATCGTGGCATTTCCAGGGATGGAAATCGTGACCTGGAAGTCGGGCACTCGATCAGAATCGGTTCGCGAACTGGCCTTCCCACGGCAAGAACTGGTCGCCACTTTCGAGCAACTGACCGATTACGCCAGGATCGTCGAACAGGGACAGCACCTTCTCTTCTGCTCGTACTGGCTCCAGCGACCGTGACCGTTCGGAAATAGGCCGGGCGCACGTCAGGACCAGTGACGCCGCAGATGAAGCAGGGCCGACGCATCGCAGTGCCCTCCTCGGTTGGTGTAAGCTGTCCACCCCTGCCATTGTAGGAACCGACTACGTTCCCTATCCTGCGAGGGAAGACGCCGGGCGTCGCATCGTCCGGACCTGCAAGGGAGACATCGCGTGCCGTGTTATTTCGCCACCTGTGCCCGGGGCCTGGAGCCGATTCTCGCCGACGAGCTGCGTGCGCTCCGCGCTCACGGCATCGAACCGGGCCGCGGCGGCGTCGCCTTCCAGGGCGATCACGCTCTGCTCTACCGCGTCAATCTCTGGCTCCGGACCGCAATCCGTGTCCTGGTGCCCATCCTCGACGTGCCCGTCCGGTCCTTCGACGATCTTTACGATGCCGTTCGCTCGATCGACTGGCGGCGCTTCATGACGCCCGATCACACCCTCGCAGTCGATGCCAACGTGCGCGACTCGAACCTGACCCATTCGCAGTACGCCTCCCGCCGGGTCAAGGACGCCATCTGCGATCAGTTCCGTGAGCGCACCGGCCGCCGGCCCAGCGTCGATCCCGAGACGCCGATGGTTGGGCTGAACCTGCACGTCTACCGCAACCAGGCTGTCCTCAGTCTCGACAGTTCCGGCGAGTCACTCCACAAGCGCGGCTACCGGCCCGTTCAGACGCGCGCCCCCTTGAACGAGGCCCTGGCCGCCGCTCTCGTCCTGCGTTCCGGCTGGAACGCGGAGGTGCCGTTCATGGACCCGCTTTGCGGCGGCGGCACCCTGTGCATCGAGGCGGCGTGGATCGCCCTGAATCGGCCGCCCGGTCTGACCCGCCGACACTTCGGCTTCCAGGGCTGGATGGACTTCGACGTCCGCCTCTGGACGTCCCTGCGCGACGAGGCCCGCAATCAGGTGCAGCATCATCTGCCCGCGCCGATCTTCGCCTCCGATGCCCGGGCCGACGCTCTGAGCAACGCCGACCAGAACGCCCGCTCCGCCGGCATCCGACCGGTGCTGTCCTTGCAACGCCGCGACGTCGCCGAGCTGGAGTGTCCCGGTGGGCCGCCGGGTGTCCTCCTCTGCAATCCGCCCTACGGCGAACGACTCGGCGACGAGAAGGAACTCGTCGGCCTGTATCGCACCCTGGGCGAAGCCTTCCGCCGCCTGACCGGCTGGACGGCGTGGGTCTTCACCGGTAACGAAAACCTGGCGAGCGAAATCGGCCTGACGCCGGCGGAGGAAGTGCCTCTGTGGAACGGCAAGATCCCCTGCCGGTTCTATCGGTACGACATCGCGTAGGAGAGAAATAAATCCGGAAGCCGAGAAGTCCCAGGGGGGCCAGGGACCGCGCCCGACTTCCGGATCGTTGCCACCACCGGCGCAGGGGGGCCACGCCGGGAGTGTCTCGTGGGTTCAGGCGGGATCCATCTGGAGTTCGGACGCCAGTCGTTCAACCCGATAGACCGGGTCTGGCAGTTCGTTGGCCCGCTGCCGAAGATGGGAGTCCGGGCCGCTCACAGCAGATGGGAGGTGGATGTCACCATCCACATGCGTATCTTAGGTAAAGCCGGGCGACGGTGTCAAGAACGAAAGCGAAAAACGTGCCGCTGCTCGCCGTCACCGGCCAGGAGCCAGCTCCGGATGTGGGAAAGTCTGCTGCGTGATGCCGTCACCCTGTTCGTCGTCATCGATCCGATCGGCCTGCTGCCGATTCATGTCTCGGTGACGCGCTTCCTGTCGCCGACCCAGCGGCAGGGCGTCGCCTGGCGGGCCGTCGGCGTCTCGGCCGTCATCCTGCTGCTGGCCCTGGTCGGTGGGCAGTTTCTGCTCGAATCGCTGCACGTCCGCCTGGCGTCGTTCCAGGTCGCCGGCGGCATCATCCTGTTCCTGCTCGGCCTGCAAATGCTCGCCGCCACGGAGCCGAAGCACGAACCGGAACAGACCACCCAGTCGGCCGACGTCGCCATCTATCCGCTCGCCATACCTTTCATCGCCGGTCCCGGGTCGATGCTCGCCGTCATCGTCCTGTCGAACAAGGCGCGCTTCGGCATCCTCGAGCAGGCGCGGACTGGCGTCGTCCTGCTCGTCGTTCTCGGTGTCACCCTGCTGACGCTGCTCGCCGCCGATCGGATCCAGCGCCTGATCGGTGCCACCGGGGCGAACGTCGTCAGCCGGATCATGGGCCTGATCCTGTGCGCCCTGGCCGCCGAGTCGGTCCTGACCGGCATCGAGACGACCTTCTTTCAGCCGTCGAGCAAGTAGTCGCGCGATTTGTCGATTTTCTCTCTACCCACGTTCCACGGCCCTGTTGTAACTTCGGGCTATCGATTGACATCTGTTCACGTCTCTGGCCCGGTGGTTTGACATGTTCTCCCCTCTGACTCGCTGGCTTGGCGGTCTGCTTCGCTTCGTTCAGCGCCGCGCCGTGCCCGTCGCTCCGACGATGCCCGCCGGCTCGCTGCTCGATCCGTCGCGAGCGCTGCGGGAGCCGACGCCGACCGAACTGCTCGGCGAACTGCGTGCCACGGCCTGGACGTGCGCCACGCTCAACGCCGCCGTGTGCGCCAGTCATCCGCCGCGTCTGTTCGTCCAGACGGCTCCGGGTCAGGCCGACCCGCTCTGTCGGACGCGGTCGCATCCGTTGACCCGCAAGGGAGCCCGCGTCGAGGAGGTCGTCGCGCATCCGCTGCTCGACCTGCTCGCTCAGGTCAATCCCATCCACTCGGCCCACGATCTGTGGGAGCTGACAACGCTGTATCAGGAGACGATCGGCAGCGCCTACTGGCTGCTCGATCTCGATCCCATCCTCGGCGTGCCGTGTGCGATCTGGCCGTTACCGGCGCATCTCGTTCGCCCCGTGCGCGAGCCGCGTTCGCCGCGTCTGGTCGATGCCTACGAGTTGCGGCAGGGAGCGACGGTGCAGCGCTTCCCGCCGGAGCGCATCATCCACTTTCGCTATCCCGATCCGCGTGAGCCGTACCTGGCCGGGCTCAGTCCGCTGAAAGCGTGCTGGGAAGCGGTCCATCTTCAGGGTCGGTTCCTGGCCTACAAGCGGTCGCTGTGGGAGAACGCCGCCCTGCCGGGGGTGATTCTCTCGCCCCAGGAGGCGCTGTCGCCCCAGGAGCGCGATCGGCTGGAGACAGCCTGGAACGCTCGCTTCCGCAGAGGCGGCATCGGTCGGGTTCTCGTGGCCGAGACGGGCCTTCATGTCGAGGTGCTGCGGACGAGCCTGGCCGACGTCGCCGCCCTGGCCGAGGTCGGCGCGACGCAGGCCGACATCGCCAATGCCTTCGGCGTACCGCTCGCGTTCCTGACCAGCGAGACGAACCTGGCCAACCTCCAGGCCGCCGAGGAGCAGCACGCCAGCAAGGCGATTCGGCCCCGGCTCGCCCGACGTGACGAGAAGCTCAACGAGCAGCTGGTGCCGTTCTTCGACCCGACCGGCCGACTCTTCTTCGCCAGTGACGATCCGACGCCATCGACGCTCGAACGGCAGCGTCGCCAGGAGGAGCAGGATCTCCGGCTCGGCGTGCGGACGATCAACGAGGTGCGTGCGGAGCGCGGCTTGCCACCGGTCGCGTGGGGCGACGAACCGCTGCGGAACAGCTCAGGCGAGCGTGGGGCGTCAGCCCCATGACTGCCGGCACCCGGTGATGACGAAAACAAAGACTCCTGGGGCTGACGCCCCACGCTCGCCAGGAGACGCCCCACGCTCGCCAGGAGATGCCATGTTCCTTCCCGACTACGGCACGACGCTCGGCCCGCTCGGCTTCCCGCAGGACGACGCCGGCGCGAAGCACCTCGAAAGCCTGCTCGACACCCTGGCCGAGATCGACTACCGCCGACTCTCGACAGTGCCGGCCGATCTCGCTCCCGGTGATCGTGCCGACGTTTCCTGGATCAGCACCGAGGCACTCGATCGACAGGGCGAGGTGATCCTGGCGAGCGGCCTCGATGACAGTCAGTTCGCACTGAATCCGATCGTGACCCTGAATCACGACTACGGCCGGCCGCCGATCGGCCGGAGTACCTGGCGACGGCGAGTCCGCAAGCAGGGCCGACGCGGTGTCCAGGCGCGGACGGCCTATCCGCCCCGGCCGGACGCCTGGGCAGGCCCCTGGCCGCCGGACGCCGCCTTCGCCCTGGTCCAGGCCGGACTGCTCACCGGCAAGTCGATCGGCTTTCTCACCCTCGAATCGCGCGCCCCGACGAAGGACGAGATCGCCGAGCGACCCGAACTGGTTCAGTGTCGCCGGGTCGTCACTCGATGGCTGCTACTGGAATACGCCTGCACCTGGCTGCCGGTCAATCCACAGACGCTGACCGAGGCGGTCGGCAAGGGCTGCGATCCGGGCCATCTCGAAACGCTCGGCATGCCCCGGCCAATCGCCTTCACCAGCGAGGACGAGATCGCCCGCGCGGTGCGCCGCCGGCTCGATCTGGACGGCGCGATCCGTGTCGCCGTCGAGCGTGCGTTCGATCGGCTGCGCGGCCGCGTCTGAGATTCTTTCCCCTTCACCCAGAGGTTCCTCGATGTTCATCCAGTTGACCCGCGATTACCTTGGCCGCAAGGCCGGCGAGCGTGTCGATGTCAGCGACGACGACGCTCGCACCCTCATCAGCCAGGGCCTCGCTCAGGTCGTGGCCGGCGATCCGCTCAACGATACCGTTCAGCGCGCCGTCACCGAGACGATGGCTCGCCTCAATGGCACGCTCCAGCAGTCTGTCGAGGCGGCCCTCAAGCAGTTCGCCGACACGCAGGCTCGCAGTCGGAAGAACGCCGGGCCGCTGCTCTTCGGCCCGGGCGGCTCCGGCGATCCCGAACGAACCTTCGGCCGATTTCTGCTCGCCGTCCGCAATGGCGATCAGAAGGCTCTCGACGCGATGGGCAGCCGATTCGCCGAGTGGGAGGGCAAGGCCGCCCTGAACACGCAGACCGGCACCCAGGGCGGCTACACCGTGCCGGACGAGTTTCTGCCGCGTCTGCTCGCCCTGGCTACGGAGAACGCCGTCGTCCGACCGCGCGCGACGCTCATCCCGATGACCAGCCGAAGCGTGCAGGTGCCGTGCCTCGACGCGACGACCGTGCCGACGGCCGGCGACAGCGCCTTTCTCGGCGGTCTGGTCGCCCGCTGGACCGAGGAGGCCGTCAGCCTCAACGAGACGGAACCGACCTTCCGCCAGATCGAGCTGGTCGCTCATGAGCTGTCCGGCTACGCGAAGGTGTCCACGACGCTGATGCAGGACAACGCCGTCGGCCTGGAGGCGCTCCTGCTGACGCTGTTCGGCCGGGCGGTTGGCTGGCACGAGGACTACGCCTTCCTGCGCGGCAACGGCGTCGGCAAGCCGCTCGGCGTTCTCAATGCCGGGGCACTGATCACCGTGTCGTCGCGCTCGGCGGCGAGTGCCTTCGCCCTGAGCGACGCGGCCAACATGCTCGCCCGACTGCTGCCCGGCTGGAGCCGACGCAACACCGTCTGGGCGATGCATCCAACCGTGTTGGCGAAGCTGTTCACGATGAGCGAGTCCGGAGCGGGCAGCGATCTGATGGTGGTCGATCGCGGCACGGATCTGCCGACGATGAGCCTGCTCGGCATTCCCGTCGTCGTGACCGAGAAGTTGCCGACGCTGAACACCGTCGGCGACGTGCTGCTGCTCGATCTGAAGCACTACCTGCTCGGCGATCGACAGCAGGTCGAGGTGGCGTACAGCGAACACGTCGCGTTCACGACGAACCAGGCCGCCTGGCGGTTCGTCGCCCGGGTCGATGGTCAGCCGTGGCTGCGCGACAAGGTGACGCTGACCGATGCGAGCAGCACGTTGAGCCCGTTCGTCGCCCTGGCGGCGGGGTGACATTCCCCAGGCGAGCCCCCGGCGAAAGCCGGGGGAGTCTTCACGCAGGTGACTCCCCCGGCTTTCGCCGGGGGCTCGCCATCCCATCTCATTCGGAGTCTGCATGCAATCCCAACCGAGCGAACGTGCCGCGGTCGTCAGCGTGATCGACCCGGCCAACCTGAACAACGCCACGACCGTCGGCGACGCCGTTGACATGAGCCGGTTTCATGAGGCGATCTTCATCCTGGCGATGGGCGCGGTCGATGCCGCCATCGACTTCAAGCTGACCGAGTCGGCGACGAGCGGCGGCACCTACACCGACATCACCGGCAAGGCCATCACCCAGGAAACCGGCGGCGACGACGACAATCTCCAGTGGATCATCAATCTGAAAGCTGAGGAACTGAGCGCCGGGATGCGCTACGTCAAGCCGTCGGTGACGATCGGCAACGGCACGACGAATCTCGGCTGCGTCATCGGCCTCGGCCTGCGACCACGCCACGCACCCGGAAGCGACGACGACCTGGCCAGTGTGGACCAGATCGTCTGACGGGCGAGCCCCCCACGAAAGTGGGGGGAGTTCCCGCCCTGCAAACTCCCCCCACTTTCGTGGGGGGCTCGCTTGCTGGTTTCTCGGAGTACCCCACATGGCCGATCTGATCACCGCCGCCCGCGCCAAACAGGCGATCAACCAGACCACGTTCACTGGCGACGAGGACGCCCGGATCGCCGTCCTCGTCAGCGCCGTGAGCGAGGCCGTCCAGCGCTGGTGCCGGCGCACGCTCACCAGCACCAGTCACGACGAACGCCAGGCTGGCACCTGCACTCCGCGTCTGCTGCTCGACCAGTTCCCCATTCAGAGCATCAGTCGAGTCCAGGCTTCGCCGCGAGCCGTCCTGTTCATTCGCAACGACGGCGGCTCGCAGCTCGCCCGGATCGCCGTCGGTGACGCCGGACTGACACTGATCCGCGTCACGTCCGGGACGACGACCACCGATACGAGCATCACCTGGGCCAGTTACGCGACACTCCAGGCCGTCGTCATGGCGATCGTCGCTCTCGGCAACGGCTGGTCGGCTCGCGTCGAAAGCGATTTCGCCCTGTACCCGAGTGCGGAATTGCCGACTCCGCAGGGAAGCCTCGATGCTCAGGGACGCGAGGCAGGCCTGGTCCTCTATACGGAGGAACTGGCCGATTACGACATCGATGCCGAGGCCGGTTGGCTCGAACGGGCCGTCGAATGGCCGGGCGGATCGCAGGCGTACCGCGTTCGCTACACGGCCGGCTACACCACCATCCCCGACGACGTTCAGGAAGCATGCGCCCAGTGGGTGGCGGCCCTCTTCTGGCAGACGAAGGACAATCCGGCTGCCACTCCCGACGTGCCCACCGGGGCCGTTCGTTTCCTGCTGGCTCCGTTCCGTCTCCACCCCCTGGGATGAATCCATGCACCGGATGAATCCGCTCGCACTGCTCCGGCGCTTGCTGCGGACGGTCACCGATCGACCGCCGGCGCGGAAGGGTCCACGCCCGCCGACGAAACAACGGCCACCCGCTGGGGCCATCGTTCGCCGACCACCCCGGCCGGCGAACAACACCACCTGCGATGTCTACCGCTCGACCGGGGTTCCGCCCGCGACTCCGGACGTCGCCGCCGTCTCGTGTGCCCTGATCCCCGCGTTCCGCGAGGGAAGCGAGGCCAGCGAAGGCGATCAGGATTTCCGCTACACCCATGTTCTGTACTGCGACCCGGAGGTGGATATCCGCGACAGTTATCCGGCCGCTCCGGCCGCCGACACGATTTACGTACCGGACAGGACCGGCACCGGCTTTCAGGTCGTCTTCGTCGAACTGGTCAATCGCGGCCAACCCAACGGCTATCTGCGCGTCTATCTCGATCGCAAGGCTCCCACCTGGCCCACGAGTGAACTCTGATGCGCGCTCCCAACGTCACTCTCGATATCTATCTCGGAGCCAACACGCCACCCAATACACCGGACACCAGCGAAGCAACGGGCCATCTGCGCGGAAACTTTCGCTCTGGCCAGGAAGCCAACGAAGGCGATCGCACCTTCGTCTGGTCCCATCTGTTGGAAGTGCCACTCGGCGTGGATCTCCGCGATACCTACCCGACAGCTCCGGCCCGGCGAATCTTCATTCCCCACACCGAGATTCCCGGTGATGGCCAGGAATACCGTGTTGTCTTCGTCGAGCGCGTCCGTCACGTTCGTGGTCAAAACTTCCATCGAGTCTTTCTCAACCGCTGGGCCTTGAGAGAACCGAGCATGCCGCTAACCCTTCGTGAAGTGGACCTCACGCCCTCCTACACCACGGTCAACATCATCGAGGTTGACCAGGCTGATGGCTTCGTCCTCTCCGAACCCGTCGCCGGCCAGATTCGGCTCGACCTCGACTTTGATGTCATCAAGACCCGACTGAACCTGGCTCTGGACGATCTCACCGACGTGAACGCCCCGACACCGGGGGCCGGGCAGTACCTGAAGTTCAACGGCACCGAGTGGGTCAACGCCGACCTGGATGTCAACCCCGCCATCGGCAATCTGAACGACGTGATTCTCACCGGCCTTGCCGGCGGGGACACTCTCGTTTACAACGGCACGGTCTGGGTCAACGAACCCCTGGCGAACGTGGCCACGAGCGGCAGTTACGGCGACCTGACTGGCACTCCCGATCTGAGCGGCTATCTGGAGTCCGGTGACGTTGCCGTTGCCGACTTCAACGCTTCGGCGATCATCGTCGAGAGTGAAGGCATCGCCGCCAACGACAACGACACGACCCTGCCCACCAGTGCCGCCGTGAAGGACTACGTCGATGACGCCGTAGCTGCCATCTCGGGCGTGCCGGCCGGGACGATCATCGCCTACGGCGGCAACGCAACGCCCTCCGGTTGGCTCGCCTGCGACGGTTCGGCCGTGTCGCGCACCACCTATGCCGCTCTCTACACGGCGATCGGAGTCATCTGGGGAACCGGTGACGGCTCGACGACGTTCACCCTGCCCGACCTGAGGGGCCGGACTGCGGTCGGTCGCGGCACCGGAACGGGCCTCACCAATCGCATCCTGGGCACGACCGGCGGCGCGGAGACGCACACGCTGACAACCAGTGAGATTCCCGCACACACCCACTCGACGAACATCGACGCCGGCGCAACGATGGGTGCCCCGGCGGGCGGTTCTTCGTACCAGTGCCGGGGCACGCCGGGGACGCCCATCGCGACTGGCTCGACCGGAGGCGGCAGCGCGCACAACAACATGCAACCGTGGTTAGCCGTCAACTACCTGATCAAGACCTGAAGGAGAATCCATGCCGACGATCGCGTTACTACTCCTGCTGGCGACACCGGCCCTGGCCGACGCGCCGCCTCTTCAGATCGCGGGCGAAACCAGCTACAAGCCGCATGAACTGGTCAAACTCCGGGCCGGGGGCGTACCCGCGAAGGCTGGCCTGCGCTGGCGTGTAAGCCCTTCGCGGGGAGTGCAGCGTGCGACAACGGCCCGTCACCTGCTGGAGTTCGCCGCCCCGCCAGGAACCTACGAGGTGGAACTTCTCGTCATCCGCATGGGCAAGGATGGTGAGATCCAACTCGACGAGGCCCGGACGACGATCACCATCGAAAGCTGTCATCCGCCCACGCCACCGCGACCGACTCCGCCTGAGGGCAAGGGCAAGCTCGATCCGCCCAACGCCATCGGCCGGATTCAGTTCGGCTCGGCCGGCTGCAGCGCCACCGTGATCGGCCCTCGACGACCCGACGGTCGGTGGGACGTGCTGACGGCGGCTCACTGTGTCAACCGTGTCGGCCAGCGCGGAACGATGCGGATGCCGGGCGGCCAGACCTTTCCGGTCCAGGTCGTCGTTCACCAGCCAGGGCCGGACCTGTGCTGGCTCGTCACCGACGAACCCATCGCCGACCTCGCCCACGCCAACCTGGCCCCGGCCAATCCGCCGCCCGGCACGGCGATCTGGCATCAGGGCTACGGCGTCGATCAGCCCCGCAACCGCGAAGAGGGCGTGGTGGTCGAACGCGAGAACGGCAGCGGCCAGCTGCGCATGATCCTCAGCGTCTCCTCGGGTGACAGTGGCGGCGGCATCTTCCGGGCCGACACCAACGAACTCGTCTCGGCCGTGTGCTGCACCGCTCACAAGGGGCTGAGAACCAGCATGTGGGGCGGCTCGGTCGAAGCAGCTCGTCGCCTGCGTCCACGGGTGTCCTCCGACGAGTGGACGCCCCACGACGTTCCCACCCGGCCGGAATGATCCGGTCGGCGTCGTCGCGAAAATCGACTGGCCCCTCCCCTTCCGCCTGCTAGAATCCCTGCGCATCGCTTCGCAGGACTCACTCCATTGAAACGGGCCGTCCTCATGCCGGAACCGCAGTTTGTTGATCCGCACGACCCGGTGATGACCGGGGAGAACTCCTTCCTCCGCCTGTCCACCGATGGCGGACAGACCTTCGTCCACCGGGCCAGTCACTGGCGCGTCCTCTGGTCGCCGGTCGGCCAGGGGCACGCGCTGTTTCTCGAAAGCCCCCTCATCGGCAAGACTCCGAAGGTCTACGCCGACAACGCCGCCGTCGCTCGCTTCCTTCAGCGGACGCTGGAGTCGCTGCTCCACAAGCCGTTCGGCGACGACTCGCTGCCGATCATCGACGCGATCTTCGAGCGGGCAGGACACTGCCTGAGTACGGTCGAGGAACGACTCGTCACCGACGAAGGCACGATCGTGCTGTCGTGGTGGAACCTGATGGCACCGTTCGTGCTGACGCTGCCGCCGGGAGCGCTGAATCGGCCGCTCGGCGTCTACAGCACGTTCCTGCCGGCACGCGAAGCCCAGCTCGTGGTCAATGGTCAGGCCGCGGATGGAAAGGTGGTCCTGCAAGACCGCTTCGGCAAGGCGGCATCGACCTGCTGCCTGGCCTGGTCGGAAACCTGGACGAAGCCGCGGTGATCCGACGGACGAGTCCCCAGTTCGACGCAGGCCCGGGCCCAGGCGAACAGAGCCAGCCACAGGGCCAGGCCCAGGTCTCGCGTCGATTCCATGCCCGGCAGCGTCGGTATCAACAGACCCAGGGCGAAGCCAGCGTGCGCGAAGTGACGCCCCCATGACACCGGCTCGCCCTGCCATCCCTGCCGGTCCCAGTGGACGACGAGCAGTCCCATCCACAGCGGCATCAGCAGCATCAGATAGTGCAGATGGCAGACCGGACTGGTCAGGAGCATCAGCGTCGTCAGGGCTCCGCCGAGCAGCACGCGGCGTGCCGGCGTGGCCACGCCGCCACGCCAGGCGGCCAGCATGGTCACGAGCAGAAGCAGGCCGGCGATCGCCCAGTGGACCCGGCGCGTCCACGGCTCGGCCTCGCGGGGTCGGGTGGCACGATCCGGATACAGGCAGTTGTGCAGCACCGCTCCGAACGACTGCGTATCGGTCGCTCCGGTCTGGATCAACTCGCGAGCGCGGGACGAGTCGCCGCCCAGTCGCAGGGCCGGGGCGAGCGTCGATTCGGTCAACCGTTCATAACAGGCGAACGTTCGCACCGGGCCGAGGACCGTCAACGGCAGCAGCCCCAGCAGCACGACCAGGCCCACGGTGACACCCAGCAGACAGCGGCGTCCGCGCAGCCAGATCGGCAGCAGGAGCAGATAGGCCGGGATGATCTTCAAGGCGATCGCCCCGGCCAGGTAGAGGCCCGCCCGGAGAGGACGGCCGGCACTCAGGCCCGCGAGCAACCCGGCGAGCAGCAGGAGCAGGAACGTTCCGACCTGGCCGCGCACCAGCGTCTGGCCCAGCGGCACCAGACAGATGAAGAGCGGAGCCAGACGCAGCGCCCACCAGCGCTCGGCATCGACCGGCTTGCCGCGTTCCAGGGCCAGGGCGAGGATGTGGACCCCCGCGAAACAGGCCAGCACGCCGAGAACGTAGTAGAGACCGGCCGAGATGACAAAGGGCACGCACCAGCCCACATCCGGCGGCAGGGGGTTCTCGCAGACGGCGACGCTCACCGCCGCCTGGAGCGGGCCCGCGGCAGGTGAGGTGAGCGAACCCAGCATTCGCGCCGCCGTCGTCGCCGCATCGCGCACCGGCGGGTCGGCCAGTGGTGCCAGGAGCAGGGCGTACGGCGGCGGATAACTGTAGTGCCAGTGATTGTCGCAGACGACATCGTAGGGATTGACGCCGGCCCGCACCGCCCAACCGGCCCGCAGGTAGACGTCCAGGTCGCCCGTCTTCCGCTTCAGGCAGGCGGTGCGATGAACGACCGCGATGCCGAAACCGACGACCAGAACGAGCAGGCCGACCAGGGCCGCCGTCTGGATCCGGGTGCGTGGTCGTGTCATCGCCGCACGACCTCCAGGGCCGGCACGGGATCTTCCGACGTCTCCTTGAACAGGTAGAGCGGCCGACCCTTGACCTGCTCGTAGATCCGACCGACGTACTCGCCGAGCAGACCGACCGCCAGCAGGACGCAGCCGTTGAGCAGGGTCATCGTCCCCAAAAGGATCAGCAGCAGCCAGGGCGTCCCGCCCGCCAGGAACTGATGGACCGTCCCGCCGAGCAGGAGGAGCGGCCCGGCCAGGAGCAGCAGGCCGCCCAGACCGAGGGCGAGCCGCAACGGCCAGCGCGAGAATGACAGCAGAGCGTCAGCGGCCAGGCCGAGGAGCCGCTCGGACGAATACTTCGTCGTTCCGTGGCTGCGCGGAGCCGGACGGAACGGAACACGAACGGCAGGGAAGCCGAGCCAGCCGACCAGGCCGCGCGTCAGCCGGTGAGCCTCGCGGCAGCGGAGCAGGGCATCGACCGCCTTGCGCGAGAGCAGCTGAAAATCGCTCGTCGCGACCGGCAGCGGCGTCGGGCTCAGGGCGTTGAACACGCGATAGAACAGCCGCGAGGTCCAGCCCTTGAAGCAGCCGACCGGATCGTCCTCACGCTGGCCGACGACGACATCGTAGCCCTCGCGCCAGTGTTCCAGGAACTGCGGCAGCAACTCCGGCGGATGCTGAAGATCGGCGTCGAGAGAGATGACCGCCTCGCCGGTCGCCTCCTGGAGGCCGGCGAGCAGAGCGGCTTCCTTGCCGAAGTTTCGGCTCAGGGACAGATAACGGACGCGCGGATCGCGCCGGGCCAGGTCGCGCAGTACGTCGAGGGTGCCATCGCGCGAGCCGTCATCGACGTAGAGAATCTCGAAGGTGAACAGGTGGTCGAGTCCGTCCAGCACCTGGGCCAGTGCGCTATGAAAGAAGGGGAGGCCGTCGGCTTCCTCGAAGGCAGGGCAGACGATCGTCACGCGGGGTCCGGAATCGGCCATGATTTCAAGCGGCATTCCGGCCGCTCTCCTGAGGCAGGAGCCATTCGCCGGGCCTGGCGAGGACGAACCCCGCCTCGTGGCAGCCCGTGACGAATCGCTCGCTGGCCAGCAACTCCAGTTCCCGCGGTCGCTGTTCGTGCCAGTCATCTCGACCCGTCAGCGTCGCGTCCAGATGGCCGGGATGGCACATCAACTCGACGCATCGTTCCGAGGCCAGCCGTACCTCGCGCAGGAAGAAGTCCGCATCGCGCGCGGTCTGACCGGAGGTGACACCCAGCAGACGCCCGGCTCCGGGGAAGCCGTGCCGTCGCGCCTGAGTCATACTCCGGCGTCCCAGCAGGTTCAAGAGGAACCGCTTCGGCGACAGGAGCGCACGCAGGCTCCACGGTGCGACGACGTTCCGCAGGTACGGCAAGGGCGAGACGGTCTGGAGGACGCGCATCAGCAGTCGGCCGATGGGCGGAAACAGGGCGACGTGCTGGTGCGACGCGACGAGGCGCGGCGGATGGCCGACCAGGGTGATGAACCGATGCCACTGGGCTCGCAGCTCGCGTTCGAGGTCGTCCGGTCGGAGCAGGCCGAGAAACAGGCGAGTTAGAAAGGCGCTGAGCGGGAAGAAACTGCCCGCTTCGTTGACGAGACTGGGCACCTGACGAAGCGGAGCCACGGGATAATCGAGGGTCAGGTTCGGATGCCAGCCGAGTTCGAGCGGTTGCCCGGCCGCCCGCCACTGAGCGACTGCCTCGGCGGCGTGCGGACTGTTGACGAGCAGAACGGTTCCCGTCAGTCGGCCCCGTCGGGCGAGGTCGAGGATGCCGCGCGAGGTTTCCGGGCCGATGCCGAAGTCGTCCGCGATGACCAGCAGCC